>JAFZIQ010000056.1 GCA_017554285.1 Selenomonadaceae bacterium | reverse complement strand
TAGCGGCTTTAAAGTTCGTCCCGGCTTGTTCCTGACTAACGGTGCGCAGATTGTGCCGGGCGGCGTAAATTTTTCGGTTTACTCGTCGGGAGCCAAATCTTGCGAGCTGGTACTTTACAATTCGCATGAAAAGGAGCCGTTCGCGGTAATTCCCTACCCCGAAAGTTATCGAATCGGCAGCGTTTTTTCTATGATAGTTTTCGATTTGGATTACGAAAATCTCGAATACGGCTTCCGCGTCGACGGCGATTATGATTTTCATCGCGGGCTGGCTTTCGACAAGAATAAATGCTTGCTTGATCCTTATGCCAAAATTGTCAGCGGCAGAGACGTTTGGGGCGAGGAACCCGATTGGAATGATAAATTTCAGTACAGGTCGAAAGTTGCGCTTGATGATTTTGACTGGGAAGGCGATATGCCGCTTAAAACTCCACATAACGAGCTGATTATTTATGAAGCGCATGTTCGCGGCTTTACCAAAGATGAATCGAGCGGAGTGAAATTTAAGGGCACTTATGCCGGACTTTGCGAGAAAATTCCCTACCTTAAAGAGTTGGGAGTTAATGCGATTGAGCTTTTGCCTATATTTGAGTTTGACGAATTCGAGGGCGCAAGAGACGACGGCAACGGCGGCAAGTTAATGAACTACTGGGGCTATTCGACGGTCGGATTTTTCGCGCCGAAAGCAGGTTATGCCGCAAGCGGTCAATACTCCATGCAGGTTGACGAGTTGAAAAATCTGATTAAGGAACTTCATCAAAACGGCATAAAAGTTATTCTCGACGTGGTATTTAATCACACGGCGGAGGGCAACGAAAACGGTCCTTATATTTCGTTCAAAGGGCTTGACAATAATTTGTATTATATCCTGACGCCCGACGGCTGGTATTACAATTTCAGCGGTTGCGGCAACACTCTTAATTGTAACAATCCGATTGTCCGCAACTTGATTCTGGATTGTCTGCGCTACTGGGTGGGGACTTATCACGTTGACGGCTTCCGCTTCGACCTTGCCGCGATTTTGGGACGCAATCAAGACGGCTCGCCTATGGCTAATCCTCCGCTGTTGGAATCACTCGCGGCAGATCCGATTCTTAAAGACGCTTGCTTAATTGCTGAGGCGTGGGACGCGGGCGGACTTTATCTGGTTGGCAGTTTTCCCGCTTACGGTCGTTGGGCTGAATGGAACGGCAGATACCGCGACGACGTTCGACGCTTTTTGAAAGGCGAGGCGGGACTTGCCGCAGCATTTGCCGCGAGGGTTACAGGCTCGGAAGATATTTACAATCGTTTTTGGCGCGGCGATACCGCCTCCGTAAATTTCATTACTTGTCATGACGGTTTTACACTGTATGACCTTTACGCTTACAACGACAAGCACAACGAGGCTAACGGCTGGGGCGGCTCCGACGGCGGCAACGACAATCACAGTTGGAATTGCGGCTGGGAAGGCGATTACGATTTGCCCGAAGTCGTCCGTTTCGAGCGTCATAAAATGATTAAGAACGCGGCGGCAATTCTTTTGACGAGCTTGGGAATTCCGATGATTTTGGCGGGCGACGAATTCGGCAATACTCAATACGGCAACAATAATCCTTACTGCCAAGACAACAAAATCAGTTGGCTGGACTGGAACGATTTGGACAAGAACAGAGACTTGTTTAATTTCTTTAAGAAAATGATAGCCTTCCGCAAAGCGCACCCCGTACTTATGAGACAATCGAACGGGACGCCGCCCGGCTATCCTGCGGTCAGTGTTCACGGAACAGACGCTTGGCATTTCGATTCGTCTTCGGAAAATCGAGTTGTCGGCATTATGTTCGCAGGCAAAACAAAAGATAACAAAGATGATTTTATTTATATCGGAGTAAATGCTCACTGGGAAAGTCACGCGGTTTGGTTGCCCGCGTTGCCGCTTAATATGATTTGGCAAGTTGAGGTTAATACCGCACTCGGTGACAATGCCGTTTATGCTGAGGCAGTTGAATTGGATTCTTCCGCGCAGTTTATAATCGGCTCACGGTCGGTAATGGTTTGTACAGCAAAGGAGAGATGATATTATGCCGGCGATTACGATTAAATCAATCGAATTGGCAGAAGTTCAGAAAAAAGTTTTGGCGAAGAAATACGTCGAGATTTTCTCCGAAATTACCAACGTCCCGAAGGACAGAGTTTATATTTTCTTCGACGGGCATGAACTTAACAACGTCGGAACGGCGGGGATTCGTTTCAGCGACAAGCCGAGCAAGGCATGGAGTAAATTCACTGAAGACGAGTGGAGCAAAAATCCCGAAATCGTCGCGAAGATTGAGAAAGCCGGCGAATAGCCGTTCATTACGCAGATTAGGAGAGTGATTTTTATGATGATTTATCATGACAAAATCGAGAAGAAGGAAATTAATCCCGGCGTCGTCTTTCAGTATCTCGCGAAGGGCAAAGAAATGATGGTTTACCATTGGAACATGGCAGACGGCAGTAAAGTTGAAATGCACACGCACGACAGCGAGCAATTCGGCTACTGCATCAGCGGCGGTTTCATAATCATCGAGGACGGCAAGGAATATCAAATCGGCGCGGGCGACGCCTATATCATTCCTGCCAACGTTCCGCATTCTTTCGTTGCGGTCGGCGACACTGAGGCGATTGATATTTTCCACCCGCTCAGAACTGTTTTGCCCGACGGAAACCCCGCTTAGAACGTCATGAGGGGGGGTAATTATGCGTTACAAATTCCTTGACAAGGACGGAAAAACTTTGCTCGTCGGCAAGTGTCAAGACGATGCTATCGCCGTTGTCAATGACATTCAAACGGGTTTGTATTGGGAAGCGAAATCTTTCAATCAAAACGACAGCCGTTATAATCAACGGCTCATGACGTGGGAAGAATTCACGGGCGATTATATTGCTCAGCTCAACGAAATAAAATACGGCGGCTTTGACGATTGGCGCGTTCCTTCAAAAGACGAATTGCGCAGTTTGATAACTTATCGAGGCATCAATCCCGCTTACTACACGAAATATTTCATGACGTTGACGCCCGATGATTATTGGTGCGGAAGTACTTATGCTCAACGTCCCGATTGCGGCTGGGTAATCAATTTGAATATCGGCGCGACGACTGCCAAGAATAAAACTCTGCCGAGTTGCGGCGTTGCCGTTCGCGGTAAGGCTGTACCTGCGGCGAAAGATCGTTTTGTCGACAACGGCGACGGCACAATCACCGATAAATATCTCAATCTGATGTGGCAGAAAGAACAAAACGAGCGAATGAGTTACAGCCAAGTCTTGAAGATGTTGCCGAACTACGAATTGGCGGGTTATCGTGATTGGCGACTGCCGACCATGCACGAGTTAAGCTCCATTTTTGATGAGAGCTACGAGAATAACAGCTGGTATTTTGATGACTTCTTCAAGCATGAAAAGTTGGAGCCGCCGATTTTGCAACACATAACGTCCAATTTGTTCCAAGATACTTATGTTTGGGTTATCAATTTCAATTTCGGTTACGACGGATATTACGGCGAAAAATCTATTCCGCTTGCTTATCGGCTCGTCAGGAATTGCACAAGTGCCCAAGATGATTTTCAAATGCCGCCGAACGGTCAGAAAGAAATTTACAGTCCCGAAGGCACTATTATCGACATTGATTTTTCCCGCCGCGCAGTTTCTTACGGCGAAATCGACGAATATATCTGGGATATGAAAACGGGCATTGCCTATGAAAAATCTTCGGCAAAGAATTACACTTTGGAAGATGCCAAAAAGCACGTAGCCGATTTGAACGCCAAATTTTACGGCGGCACGAATAATTGGCGACTGCCGACCGTCGACGAATTGCGCTTTATCGTCGATTACAGCAAGAAAAATCCCGCCGTGTTTGAAAACTTCGCGCCGTATGTCAAAGCCGATTTTTACTGGACGGTTGAGGAACATTTACCCTCGAACAGAGAAAGAAATTGGGCAGTGTATTTCGGTTACGGTTGCACTGTGCCGATAGAAAAAAATCAACATTGCGGCTGTATCGCTATCAGCGGCGGCTATCAAAATCTCGCCGATAAATCTATGGCACGTTACACGGTCAGCGACGGCGTTGTCATTGATAATTATACAAAATTAATGTGGTTGCAAGACGAGTTGCCGCCGATGACTTATGCCGAGTACGAAAAATATCTTAAAGAGAATGAGATTGCTGGTTACAACGATTGGCGTATTCCCGACATGAAGGAACTTTCGACGCTGGTACTTCGTGAGGCGGAGAATATGGAATGGTTCAACAGAGAATTGTTCCCCCATATTTATGAGAATAAGAGTTTCTTCATTGCCCGCGAAACTTTTAACGGCATGTTCAACTGGGGCGTGAATATGATTTTCGCCTATGACGGTTATTATGCCAATCGTTTAGCCGGAGTGTATCGTATAAAGCCTGTCAGGAATTTTTAGGTTAAAGGGGTCAGGATTTAGGGGTCAGGATTTAGGGTTCAGGGGAAACTCCCTTTACCCCTGACACCTTTCCCCTAACACCTAAACTATCAGCCGTCACAATGAAAAGGGCGGCTCTTTTTATAAATCTTAAGGAGTCAATATATGACGACCGAGTTAAAATACGTGAACAATCTTTATAAAAATTACATGTTGCCGCCCGATAAAATACCGCTTATAGTCAGCAATACAATTTTGGCGGGATATTTTTTCGGCGAAGAAGGCTTGGCAGTCGTGTCTTTTTTAATGCCGCTTTTCTTCCTGTTCGAGACCTTCGGATTTTGGATTAACTACGGCGCATTTACAAAGAGTATCAGATTAGTCAGCATAAATGAATCTCAACTTGCCCGCTCGTATTCGGCATTGGCTTTAACTTTGTCGGCAATCGTCGGAATAATTTTATTCGTCGCAGTGATATTAAATTTTGAGAGCGTGCTAAATCTGTTAGACATACCGAACGAACTGCGCGGGTTGGCTCGCGACTACGGAATACCAATGACGGTAAGCGGGATTTTTCTGGTAATCGCTTCCTACTTTTGGCAATTCGTTAAGCTCGTCGGCTTGCAGGCAAGAATCAAAAAAATTTATGTTATAATCATGCTGGTCGATGCGGTTATTACAGTCGTCTGCGTAAAAATTTTCGGGCTGGGAATAAATTCTTTGGCAATCGGCATGACGGGTGCGCTGTTATTCGTAATTTTAATGGCGGGTTCGTGGCTCCGCAAAAGTTTCAGACAAAATTTATTTGCCAAGATTCAAAATCCGGCGGAGTCTGTCGCGGAAATATTTCTTGAGGGGAGTGCGCCCGCAGTCGGGAAATTTTACAGCCTCTTTATCGTCTTTCTGTTCAACTTAATCTTGCTGAAATATTACGGCGTCGGCGGAGTGGCGATTTTCGGCGCAATGCAAACGGCAATCCGAATTTGCAGACTTCATTCGCAAGTTACGTGGCAACCGATTGCCCCGATTTTTACAATGGAATATGCCGACAAAAATTTAAAATCCCTGCTCCTGTTCTTGAAAGTCACCTTGCAACGCGCTTTTATTATGGCGGCACTACCGGCAATCGTGATATTTTTCGGCGCAGATTATTTTGCCTCGCAAGCAGATATGGATGCGTCGCTCCTTGAATTTGCAACGGACGCATTTCAAGCCTACAGCTTATCTGTAATCTTCGCGGCGATTAACTCCGTCTTCATAATCGCTTACTCGACTTTGAA
This sequence comes from Selenomonadaceae bacterium, assembly GCA_017554285.1. Classification (GTDB taxonomy): domain Bacteria; phylum Bacillota; class Negativicutes; order Selenomonadales; family Selenomonadaceae; genus Quinella. The sequence continues at coordinate 6,474 of JAFZIQ010000056.1, read as the reverse complement.
TCACAGAATTTTTTCAAACCTTTTGGAGTTCCTGCGCTCAATCGCGTTGATTCTGTTATTCCTGACATTTTCAGAGCCGTCACTTATATTTTGGTCGTTCCTGTTCGCCGAAGTAATCACTTTAATTATTTTGGCGGCGGGCGGACTTGCAATCTGCAAATCAAATAATTTAAAATCGCCTCTGTTATTGGAGCCGTCATTTTTTCAAGAATCGCTGTTTGCAGTTGTAGACCGTAAGCAAGGCTTGAATAATGAGCTTGATAATAAAATTTTGAACGCGGAAATTGTTAAATTCATTAATGATTGGCTTGCGCTCGTCAAAAATTTCAGCGATACCGGCAAGAATGATTTTTCGGCTGTTCACGTCCGAAAAGACAGCGACGGAATGAAAATCACTTTGCGAAGTACGGGCAAATTATTTGATTACGGCGCGGACGCTCAAGCTTTGAAATTGATTCAAGACCTGCGCGGACTGATTAATTACAAGTGCACCTTTACGCTCGGCATGAACAATCTTTATCTCAGATTCGTCGATTAATAAATCTCGACTCTCGGCTCAAAACTCCTTAACATGAGGCGATATTTGATGAATAACTTCTATAAAAAAGAGGCGGTTCAAATAGTAAAATCCATGCTCAAAGCGTTTTTCATTGAGAAAAATGTCGACAACGTTTTGAGATATGTAAATCCCGACAATTTTACTTGGATTGGCTCCGGCGAGCATGAACTTTTAACCGATATTGACGACATAAGGAGACATTTTCAAGCCCGTTGCGATGAAGTGGCGAGTGCTTACAAAATAACCAGCGAGGAATTCATTACAAAAAATTCTTCGGTTGACAGTTGCATTGTCATTGCCAAGATAAAATTTCAAGGCATAGATGAACGCAAAAATTATGAATCGACTTTGCATTTCTCTTTTTATCTGCAACTGATTGACGATAAACTTCTTGTTTCGCATTATCACGTTCACATTCCGCTAAAGAAAAGACCGTTTAATTACTCGCAATATTTTACGATAAACAATCACGAAAATAATTCCGGCGAGTTGATTCAAATGGATTTCCAGCATCAAGACAGATTACTGCAACAATTCTTTTTCAACGAGAATACGGCGGTTAAAAGTTTTCTCTGGAAAGAGGGCTTGCCTTACAGTTACGTCAATCAAAAGTTTTTGTCGTTGGTCGGCTTTAAAAACATGAAAAGTTTCATGGCGCAAGAATCGCTTTCTTCATTGACGCACATTCACCCCGAAGATCAGCAACGCTATATAAATCACTTGAAGGCAACTTTTCCGAAATCATTGGCGTTGAATGTTCAGGAATGGAAGTGGCACGCCTCATATAACATAATTTATCGCACACAGACTTTCGACAAGCGCGAAGAATTTGTATTCGAGTGGGGCAATCTGTTCACCGTGAACGGTCGCCCCGTCGTCAACAGTTTTGTTTTGCCTTTGGAAAATAATCTGTTACCCCCCCCCCCCCAATATCATATTTGACGCCGATAATAATTTGGCTGTTGAGAGTTCCGCGAACACAAATTTATTAAAAGATGACGGCATTCGTATCGGCAATATTATGGTGATATATCCCAAGTATCACAAACTGCTTATCAAAGACAGTTACGTTAATCTCACGCCTATGGAATTTAAATTGCTGATGATATTAACGGAGGACATAAACAATCCCGTCGATTCCGAGAAAATTTATAGGAGTCTGTGGAGCAACCCGGATTTGAAAATAACAAGTTTCACGCTGAAGACGCACATGAGCAATTTAAGGCAGAAATTAAAAGACGCCTCCGACGACACGATTAAATTGACTCACTACAGGAATAAGGGTTATTGCCTGCTGATTCCAAAGTTCTAAATAAAAAAAGTTCCGACCGTTGTTAGTCGGAGCTTTTTAATTTTGTCAGTCTTCGGCGGAGATACTTTCGAGAAAATTTTTTGACATGATTTCAAGACTGTAGCCGTCGGGGTCTTTGATGAAATGCATACCGCCGACGTGAATAAAATCTATGCAATTTATTGACTTGTGCAACTCAAGTGCCGCGTCATAATCGTCGACAACAAAAGCTGTGTGCGTCGGATTATCGCCGAGCTTTATTTTTTTGTCGCCCGCCTTTTCCTTTTTAAGTTCCAATTCAAAGTCGTCATTGTCGCCGCGCAGATAAACCATTATGCAGTTGCCGAAATCTTTTCTGCGATGTTCCCGCAAGTTCAATGCCGCCTTATAAAAATTTACGGAACGATTTAAATCGGTGACGGTCAAATTACTGTGAGCAAATTTACAATTCATGTGAACACCTCAAATTAATTATAGCACAATGTCCGAAAAACCATTGTAAACATTTCTTTACCGCAATGCTTCGCGATAAATATTATAATCCCTTGAGGAGGCGATTAGATGAGCAATTTTATAACTTTGAGCGGCTCTGAAAGCTCGGTTACGATAACAGGTTTGAAAAATACCGAGACGATTACGGATGCCGCATATGACGGAATAACCGTCACTCTTTCGGGTGCGGAAGTTGATAATTTCAATGATTTGACTGTCACGGGCGGCGCGGCTGACGGCAAAAACGGAGTTCGGCGCATTATTTGGAGCGGAAAAGTTGACGGCGTTGAGCGCAATACAGTTTTAATCGTCGACCTTAACAGCGGCAAACTGCGCGGCGGCTGGTTAATTTTCGGCGACGAAGAAAATCAACTGACTTACTACACGGAACCTGCGCGGCTTACAGCAGATTCAACGGGCGAAATTACCGACGAAAAGGCGGCTGTCAGTTTGCAATTCGTAGACAAGAAAACGGCTTTGACGCCCCGAACGTTTACTTTCATGGAAAAATATTCGTTGCTGAGTTTGGGCAGTTCCTTCGACCACGTGACGATTGCCGCTCACGATGATATTTATCTTTCGTGCAGTAAGGGCAACAAAATTATCAGCGGAGTTATCAAGGGTAATTCCAAAGCGAGCGTTGACGACGGGCAATGGCGTTTTGAAAATAAAAATTCCTTTGCAGTAGAAACTTCAAATGACGTTGTCAAATTTTATAACGGGAGTTGTCTTTAATATGGGTTGGAACAAAATCAGCGAACATCAATTTACTTACAACGAAGGCAGTCTGAATTTTACACTGACGGGCGGCGCGTTTCATGACGATAACGGCGACGGCGTTCCCGAAGGCGTAAGTTTTGAAAACGGCAGACCGGTTTTTATGGGGATTAAAAATCTGCGCGATTTTCATTTCGACGTTCCGCGCGGCTTTATCGTTGTCAACGGCAATGAATATAAACTTGTCGACCTCGATAAAAATCCGGAGAACGGCGAAGAACTTCAACTTTTTAAAGAGAATGTCGGTTTTCCTCAAGGCGACGACAGAACAAATCCGAAGGCTTATACCAAAGTCAGCGAACATCAATTTACTTATAACGAAGGCTCCTTGCATTATACGTTGACGGGCGGCGCGTTTAACGACAGCAACGGCGACAACATTCCCGACGGCGTACAGATTATCGGTCCGAAACCTTGCTTCGGCGCGGACGGTACAGTCTTTGATACCTCCGTTGAAAATTTCCACTTCAAAGTTCCGAGCGGCGCACTCATGGTAAACGGCGAACTTTATAAACTCGCAGAACTCGACGACAACCCCGATAACGGCTATGAATTGGTTATTCCCGAAAAGGCGGATAAAATCGGCTGGACGCCCATTGATAAACCGATGAAAGGCTTTGCCTTCAAACGTCCGAGCGATAACAACCCCGTTAATTTCGGCAGTTTCAAATTGTTTGGCGCGGGGCTTGTCGATAAAAACGGCGACGGCAACCCCGACGGCGTAGAAGTGCCGACCGTTATTCTCGGAGAAGAAATTGACGGCGTCCGCGTTACAAAAATCGGAATTACGGGCTTAAGCGGCGAAGTCAAACTGAATCACCCGCAATATTCTTTGGGCGTCTATGATGATGATAATTACGGGATTGAAATTGTCAAACACGGCGGCGACCTTTACCAAACAATTTACTCGAATATTTCGCCCGGTGCAACCGTCGTTGTCAGCACGGGCACTGAAGTTATAAACACCGTCGGCAACGGTACTGTCAATGTCCTTGCCTCAAAAAGTTTTGTAATGAACGGGCATAAAGTCGAAGTCAACGGCGATAAATATCTTACTCTCAAACTCAACGGCGACGAAATTTCTTCGGTTAAGGAAGAAGTTTTGGGTTGGAAACAACGCGGCAATAAATTTGAATTCGTCGGACGCCCCGCCAATGATCCTTCGCAGAAAATTAAGTTCAATATCAGCGGCAACAATCTTAAGCAAGATGATTTAAAAATTTCAGTCCTGCGCAAAGTCCCGGGTTTGGGTATACGCGCCGGAATCGACGGACTCAGCGGCGAAGTCAAACTTAACGGCAAATCTTTGGGCATAAGCGGCGACAGCAATTACGGCGTCCACTTCACGCCGATTATCGACCCGAATATCACGGCGGAAAATCGTGCGCAAGTCGAATCGCTCGAACTTTTGAATATCAGTCCCAGTTCTACGATAAATTCTGTCGGCAACTGGATTATTCTTGACGGCGACGGAGCATATCATTTTGCAGACGGCGATTATCTTATTGCAACCAAAGCGGCGCATTCGGTTGACGATTTGCAAAAAGTTACTGTCAGCAACGGCGGCAAAGGCGCGGATATTAATGTCGATAAGGGCGATATAGTTCCGACCGACGGCGTCAGCATAGTCAATGGCGCGATTGAAATTCTTGATTCGGAAGAGAGCAGCGAAGTCGGTATCGGCAACATGATTTTTGAATTCGTCGAGACTGTCTTTGAAAATGTGGTTGAGGCTATCGAAGATTTGGTTGGCGAAAACGACGACAAAGCAATTAGGAATGAGGAATGCGTAATGCGTAATGAAGACGACAATTCTTTTGAAATTCCTCCCGTGCCCGTCGTCTCCGATGATTCCGACGAACTTATTGTCGAGCCGACCGCGCAGGAACAATTATTTGATGAGCCGTTGCCCTACTCAAATGATTTGAATGAGATTATGAAGAAAGACGCCGCGACTTCGTATGACTTTGATGAACAACAAATTTATTCTATGTCCTACGTTAAATATGAATCGCCTGCGCCTTCGCAAAGTCAATCGGTAAATCCTGAAGAGGCTTTAGAAAAATGGCAAGCTCGCTGAAAAATTTAATCCCAATAATGATTTTGGCGGTGGCATTGATGATTGGCGGTTGCGGAGATCAAAAGCAAATGCCGCAGAAACAAATCAACCCAACAAAAGTTAAAGTGATGAAAGTACTCCGAACGGACGCGCCGTTAAATTACGAATACAGCGGGCAAGTGATAAGCAAGGGCGAAGTTAAAGTTCAATCGAAAATTTCGGGACGAGTTACCGAAAAATTTATTAGCGGCGGGCAGGAAGTCTACGAAGGACAAATGCTTTATAAAATCGATTCCCGACAATACGAGGCGTCGATTTTACAGGCACAAGCAACTTTGGCAAAGAGCAGGACGAATTTAAATAACGCGCTCAATGAACTTGCAAGAAATCAGCGGCTTTACGACGCGGGCGCAGTTTCGGAACAAACTTTAACAAATCAGAGAGCGACGGTTGACGCGCAAGAAGCAGACGTTGCCGCCAATGAAGCTTTGCTTTTGAAAGCGCAGGAAGATTTGAAAGATACCGTTGTTTACGCGCCGATGAGCGGACGAACGGGAATTGATGACGTGGCTGTCGGTTCATATGTCAATGCCGGCAATACGTGTTTGGTAACAATCAGTTCAAACGACCCGATATTTGTCGAGTACAGCATATCCGAGACGGAATATTTAAAATTTATGAACGCCGCCGCTCGCGAAAGAAAAACGCCGTCGCAACGTGTAAGAATTTCGCTTTCGTTGGCAGACGGCACGACTTACCCTTATGAAGGCGAATTCGGCGAGGCGGACAGCGGCTTGACCGATAACACGGGAACACTTACTTTGCGAACGCTTTTTGCCAACCCGAATAATTTTTTGGTGCCAGGCATGTTCGCGAAAATTACCATTTCTGGTATCACAATTCCCAATGCAATTCTCGTGCCGGAGCGGGCAATTCAACAACTTTTGGGCGAATCATTTGTACTGATTGCCAATGCCGAAAACAAATCCGAAATCCGCACAGTTAAACTCGGAGAAAAAATCGGCTCGTATTATATCGTGACTGAAGGCTTAAAATCAAATGATATGGTTATCGTCGAGGGCTTAAGCAAACTTCGCGAAAATATGCCGCTTGAAGTTACCGAAGTCACCGCAAAAGAAATGGGCTTTTCAATGAAATCCGACGATACTCTCTTTAATTCGGATAAGAGAGGTAGCGAATAATGGCAAAATTTTTTATACACAGACCGATATTCGCGATAGTCATTTCAATCATAATCGTTATCGTCGGCGTCTTGGCGGGCTTGCAACTTCCCAT
>JAFZIQ010000055.1 GCA_017554285.1 Selenomonadaceae bacterium | reverse complement strand
TATTGGAGCCGACTTTGATAATCGTGTCGGTATTTTTCTTTGTTACGTCGGAAATTATAATGTCGGAACCGAGAGAAATTTTATCGCCGTCGCCGTAACCTTGAATGACGTCGTTGCCGCCGCCCTTTTCGTAGACAAAGACATTTGCGCCACTGCCGCCGATTAAAGTATCGTTACCTTTGCCGCCGTTTAATGTCAAACTGTTCGAGCCTGCGATTATCTTATTGGCTATATCGTTACCGAGAATGGAAATCGAATTTGCCGCAGAACCGTCAATCGTTACCAGTTTGGAATACTCAACCGCATTGAAATCCGTTGAAGAACTCGGAAGCGTTATCGAAGTTTTTTTGTTGTCCGATATACCTTCCTCCGAATAAATCTTAGTCAAGGAATTTATATTAATCGTCGTATTCTTGCCGCCGGCTATCTTAAGCGAATTGCCTTCACCGTAATTTAAGATAACGTCTTTGCCGCTAATCTCAAAGTCTTGATAAGTAAGTCCGCCGCCGACACTGATTTTATCGGCAGCCGTGTAATCTTTAATGACATCTTCGCCGCCGTTGTAAATGAACAAATCGGAGCCGTCGCCGCCTTTTAAGGTATCATTACCCGCGCCGCCGTCGAGAGTATCCGCGCCTTTGCCGCCGATAATTGAGTTATCCTCTTCATTGCCCGTAATCTGAACAGCCGCCGAACGAGCCGAACCGTCAACATTTCTGACATCTGCAGGGAGTGTATAAGTTTTATCAAAAGTCGCGGGCAAAGTTATCGAATCGCTGTTGGAAAATACTTTGTTGCCAAAGACCGAATCAATACCGGTCGCCGAAGTAAGCGTAATTTCCGATTTGCCTTTAACGGTTACTGAATTGGAACCGATTTTGATAACCGCGTCTCCGTTTTGAATAAGACCGTCAGTAATTTCTGCGCCGTTGCCGAGAGAAATTTTGTCGCCTTCGCCGTAACCTTGAATAACGTCGTTGCCGTCGCCCTTTTCGTAGACGAAAATATCGGTACCTGCGCCGCCGATTAAGGTATCGTTACCTTTGCCGCCGTTTAACGTCGAGCCTGCACCTGCAATTATCTTATTGGCTATATCGTTGCCGAGAATGGAAATCGAATTTGCCGCAGAACCGTCAATCGTTACCAGTTTGGAATACTCAACCGCATTGAAATCCGTTGAGGAACTCGGAAGCGTTATCGAAGTTTTTTTGCTGTCGAATATGCCTTCCTCCGAATAAATCTTAGCAACCGAATTTAAGTTAATCGTCGTATTCTTGCCGCCGGCTATCTTAAGCGAATTGCCTTCGCCGTAATTCAAGATAACGTCATTGCCGCTAATCTCAAAGTCTTGATAAATAAGTCCGCCGCCGACGCTGATTTTATCGACAGTCGTATAATCGGTAACAACATCTTCGCCGCCGCTGTAAATGAACAAGTCGGAGCCGTCGCCGCCCTTTAAGGTATCATTACCCGCGCCGCCGTCGAGAGTATCCGCCGCTTTGCCGCCGATTATCGAGTTGTCAAGCGCATTGCCCGTAATTTGAAGTGTCGTCGTGCGTTTCGAGGCGTCAACATTTTTTATGGCGGCGTCGAGCGTTACAGGCGTTTTAGCCAAATTGCTGTTGTTCAATAAAAGCGTGTCCGAAACAGTTCCGTTGATATTGACGCTTGATAAACTCGCGGCATTTTTCAAAGTGATTATTTCTTCGCCGACCAAAACAATAACATCGTTGCCACTCTTCTGAGAGTAATAGGAGCCGCCCGAAATTGAAAGCGTCGAAGTTCCATCGAATCCCTGAATAACGTCATTTCCGTCGCCAGCATTGTAGACGAAGAGAACTTTTTTGTAGTTGCCGCTTATGGAGTCGTTTCCGCCGCCGCCGTTGATTGTCACGTTCGAGGCGTTATTTGTGATTTTGTCATTACCTGCGCCGGCGTTGATTACAACTTTTTCATAAGAATTGGAAATGGTATCGTTGCCGTTGAGAGCCGAAATCGTCGCGCCTTCAATAGAATTGGTGATATTGTCTGCCTTATCGGTGCCGACGACGTTAAGCAACGTTGAAGAATCAATTTCCGTGCCGCCAATATTGATGGCTGAGGTGTCCGTTATATTTTTAATTTTTATCTTGCCGTTGCCGACAGTAAGAATTAAATCATTGCCGCTGACCTGCGTCGAGTAAGTGCCTGTGCCGTCTCCGATTTGCAACCTGCTGTCGGAACCAAAGAAACCGTTAATGGTATCGTTGCCGTCGCCCGCGTTGTATTTGATTAAAAAGTTGGAGTTGTCGACGTAAATATAATCATCGCCCTTGCCGCCGTCGATTGTGGCAGCATCAGAATTACTGAAAATTACGTCGTTACCTTCGCCGCCGTTGAGTGTGGCATTATTGCCTGTGTTGAAAATGGTATCGTCACCTGCTCCGGCTTCGATTGAAACATTTTCGTTACTCATAAATCCGTTACTGACGTTGTAAATGGAATCGTTGCCGGCTCCCGCGTTAATTTTAACGTTATTGGCGGTGTTTTCTTCCTCTGTGCTGCCTTCATTGCTGATTACGTCGTCGCCCTTGCCGCTGTTGATTGTGACACTCACGCCGGAATTGACAATCCTGTCTCTGCCGTCTTTTCCGGAAATTAAAGTGTTGTTGTTGGAATTGGCAACAGTACTGCCATTAACACTTACGTTATATATTCCGTCGCCGTCGCTGTCATAAGTTTCAAGAATCTCCGCGCCCAACTTTGTTATCTTAGGATTCTTGGTGAAAGTAGCGGAATAAGAATCGCTGACATATATTTTATTTAATACGCCCGCTTCCTTCGCCGAGTTGTCTGCAAATAAATCGCCTTCAATTATTCCGCCGCTAAACAAAAGTTTCGGATAAGAACTTCCATGCCAGTCATATTCATCGAGATTTATTTTAGATTCGTTACTGCTCAATAAAATATTGGCTTTAATCGTAGCATCTTCGCTGTTGCCGATTCTGAGTTGTCCGTCAGTACTTTTAATGGCGGCATTGTTTGAGTCGACGCTTGTATCATTTTCAAATGCCAACGCGCCTTCATTATTGACGGCAACATAGCCGCCCGACTTAAGGTTTTTGGCGTTGATATTTAAGGCTTGCAAATCGAGTTCGCCGCCGTTATTTTCAAACAGCGTGCCGACATTGCTCGCGGAAGTGATACTGCCGTTTTTGATTATGACTCGTGCATCACTGCCGACTTTGACGGTATTATTCGCCGTGAAGGTGTGCCCGTTCAGATTTACAATAAATCTTCCGCTTCCGCCGACGGTAGTGCAACCGTCCATATTGTCAAAAAGTAGCAATTCATTGGTACCGCCGCTACGTGTGCCGGCTGTGCCGGCAACACCGCTGGTGCTTGACCAACTGTTTAGCTTTCCGCCGTCGTGTACAAAACCGGAAAAATCGAGATCGCCCGCGCAGTCTTTCAGCAAAGTAAGTGTGCCGTTTGTGGTTGACTGAGCCGCCTTATTCATTGCTTCTTGCAAAGATGTGTAATAAGTAATTTCGCCGTTAATGATTAAGGACGCGACGTAAGAATTATTATTCGGATTGCTCGGAAGTTTGAGGCTGTAGTTATTGGTACCCGAAACTTTTTCGGCAATGAGATTACTGAAATTCTCCGCTGTAACATCGGGACTTTGCGTAAAGGCGGCGTTGTTTCTCAAAACGACTCTGTTTAATACGCCCGCTTTTCTTGCCGCATCGTCCAAAAGTAAATTGCCATCGACCGTTCCATTGACGATCAATGAATATCCGCTCGACAAAGTGGAGCCGCTCAAAAGAATATCGGCTTTGCACGGATTACTGGTAGAAGAAGTAATGTTGATTGAACCGCCTGCGTTCCTTATAACGCCGTTGTTGAAGTCGACCTTGCTGCCAATAGTCAAGTATCCGTCGTTCGTGACATTTACGACATATCCGCCTGCCTTGAGATTTGTGGTGTCCAAAGTCAAATCACTTTGCAAGTTGAACTGATTTCTGAAATGGTTTTGATTGTTACTGCCGTTGACTTCAATGAGTGTGCTTACGGTGTTCGTCGAAGTAATTTTTCCGTTGCTGATATTAACCTTTGCAGTACCGTTCGATTTAATTGTATCGTTTGCCGTGAAAGTATTTTTGCCTAAATCTATGTCAAAGTTAATTTGTCTTGTGCTTGTAATGTTCGGAAAGTTAAGGCTGCCGGTCGTGTCTTTTATCAAAGTGATTTTGCCGCTGTATTGGTTATTATTAACAGCGGCGTCAGCTAAAGCATCAACAGCGTCTTGAAGCGACGTGTAAAATGTCGGCGCATTGTTTCCAATCTTCAGAGCGGCAACAGATTTATCGTTGGCGACAATATTGAGTTTGTTCAGGCTTGCCGCACCTTTTAAAGTTATATTGCCCTCGCCGACTGTAACAATGACGTCCCTGCCGCTTGCGACCGTCGAATAATTCGCATCTGCGATTCTCAGTGTTGAATCTGCGTGGAAACCGTAAATAGTATCGTTACCGTCGCCGTTTGCGTAGAAGAATGTTGTACCCTTACCGCTTAAAGAAACAATGTCATCGTCTTTGGTACTTTTGACTATATAGTTGCCGTTAATATTTGCCATGATAACTCCCTCCGTCCATGTGAAAAACTTTTCCTTTAAAATTTTTATCCTGTTCTTGTTTAAAAGGTATAGCTCATAAAATCCTCCCCTTCCTTTCTCCTTCCTTTGAAACTAAAAGCAATGTCTTTATCCTTATTTCCGATTATACATGCCCCCC
>JAFZIQ010000054.1 GCA_017554285.1 Selenomonadaceae bacterium | reverse complement strand
TCGACGGGAGCCGCAAATAATATGAACAGCCGCGCAGTGTCCGCGCCATATTTATTGATAATTTCTTCGGGCGAAACGATATTGCCGAGCGATTTACTCATCTTCGCGCCGTCCTTAATAACCATGCCTTGCGTTAAAAGATTTGAAAACGGCTCATCATAGTCAAGCATTCCCGCATCGCGCAAAACTTTAGTAAAGAATCTGGAGTAAAGCAAATGCAAAATCGCATGTTCAATGCCGCCGATATATTGGTCGACAGGACTCCAATAATTTACTTTGTCGCGGTCGAAGGGCTTTTTATCGTTGTGCGGGTCGGTGTAGCGCATATAATACCAACTCGAACAAATGAACGTGTCCATAGTATCCGTTTCGCGGTGAGCGTGACCGCCGCATTTCGGGCAAGTGCATTCATTAAATTTTTTGCTCGTAGATAACGGACTCAATGTGCCCTGCTTAAATTCAACGTCATCGGGCAGGACAACGGGCAAATTTTCTTCCGGAACAAGAACTTCGCCGCATTTGTCGCAGTAAATAACCGGAATCGGTGCGCCCCAATATCTTTGACGACTAATCAGCCAGTCGCGCAGACGATAATTAACTTTGCGCTTACCGAAACCAAGTTTCTCCGCCTCATCGATTATCGCGCTCATAGCTTTATGCATTTCCATTCTGGTAAATTTACCCGAATTGATAAGGACGCCTTCCTTTTCGACGTAAGCATTAGTCATCTGCGCGAAGTCAAGCGGAGCCTTCGGATTGTCGATAACCCAAATTTTTTCAAGCCCGTATTTAGTGGCGAACATCCAATCGCGTTCGTCGTGAGTCGGAACCGCCATAACCGCGCCCGTGCCGTATTCAAAGACGACGTAATTAGTTATCCAAATTTGAACCTTGCGCCCGTTGAAGGGATTGACGCAATAAACGCCCGTGAAAATGCCTTCCTTCTCCGATTCGCTGCTTGTGCGCTCAATGTCGCTCTGACTGCGGGCTTTCTCGCAGAATTTCTTAAGTTCGTCGGCTTTATCACTGACCGCGCAGATTTTTTCAACCAGCGGGTGTTCGGGAGCCAATGCCAAGAAAGTTATCCCGAAGGCGGTATCGGGGCGCGTCGTGTAGACAGAAATTTTTTCATCAAGCGCGGGCAAGTCCAAATTGAATTCCAAGCCCTCACTGCGTCCAATCCAATTTTCCTGCATTATCTTAACGCGATTAGGCCAGCCCTCAAGCTTAGACAAATCGGCTAAAAGTTCGTCGGCATAGTCCGTGATTTTGAAGAACCACTGCGCGAGATTCTTTTTATGAACTTCGGAGTCGCAACGCCAACATTTCCCGTCGATAACCTGTTCATTGGCAAGAACCGTGCCGCAAGTATCGCACCAGTTGACGGACGCTTCTTTTTTATAGGCAAGACCGCGTTTGTAAAAAAGTTCAAACAGCCACTGCGTCCAACGATAATAATCCATGCGGCAAGTCTCAACTTCCCTGTCCCAGTCGTAAGCCAAACCCATTGCCTTTTGTTGAGCCGTCATATTTTTGATATTGGCAAAAGTCCAATCGCCGGGCTTGACACCGTGCGCAATAGCGGCGTTTTCTGCGGGCATACCGAAGGCGTCAAAGCCCATAGGGTGTAAAACATTGTAACCTGCCATCATGCGATAACGCGCAACCACGTCGCCGATTGAATAATTCCGAACGTGCCCCATATGCAAATTCCCCGAAGGATAAGGGAACATTTCAAGCGCATAATATTTCGGGCGGCTCGTGTCCTCAACCGTCCTGTAATAATCGGGCGCGTTCCATACTTCTTGCCATTTCTTTTCAATTTCTTGCGGATTGTACTTCTCCATTCAATCAACCTCCTAATCAATGGCGCATATTATATCAGCCTGCGCGGGAAATTAAAAGGATTTTATAGTATAATCAACACGGTGATTAAAATGAAGAAAATATTAATCGTAATTCTGTTGACGGCGGCGACGATATTAAATCCCGTGCAAGTCATGGCGGCGGACGCTTGGGCAATCGCGGCAGAGGCTTTGGGCGTTTTGACGGCTTATCAATCGACACTCAGAGAAATATTATCGCTCGGCAACAACGTCAATGCGCAAATGGAAGTTCGCAAGCAGGATATTGAGAAAAACGGCGTCGATAAAAACAAACGCGACGTTGAATTGGTTGATTCGATTATGACGCGGCTGGTTGACGGCGGACAATATGAATTGCGAGTAAATTCTTTGCCGTTCGTGTGGAATGTCAATGACAGCGAGAAATTTAACGCCTCTTGCTACCCGATGAATTATATCAGCGTCAATCGCGGGCTGATTCGCGGGCTTAATTTGGACGAAAACCAAATTGCGGCGGTCTTGGCTCACGAAATGACTCACGGTATCGAACAACATTCCGCCAAAAGTTATGCGCAAGCCGTTGCCCAATCTCTCGGCGCGATGATGGTCGGTATGAACGTCGACAACGGCAGAAATATCGACTGGAGCAAATTCTCCGCTATGGTTGATTATTCGATAGCAAAAAATATCAACGTCCCTGCCGAATATGCGGCTGATGAAGGCGGATTTTATCTTATGACAAGTGCGGGCTTCAATCCGGGCGGAGGCGCGGCTGCTATGAATCGACTCGGCTATTACGTGCGCTACGAGACGCAGGACGTTATGGAATTCAGCGCGAGCGATATAAACAGCGACGAAACTTTTTCAGACCACCCCGATACCGATAAACGCGAAGAAAAATTGATTGAGATGATGACGGCTTACGGCGGCGGGCATGTCACGGTTAAAAAGGACGACCGCGCTTATAAAGTCTTCATTGACGGCGCGGAAATTTTTCATTCGATAAATACAGGCTCCGACCATAACAACGCGGCTGAAAATGCATATTTCTTCGCGGGCGGCTTGTCGAAGGCTTTTCACGATTACGACTCGATTGACGCTTGGAACTTTAGGCGCGTCGACAATCGGATAGATTTATTGACGGACGAATCGGCTTATCGTGAACTGCGCGAGCTGGCTTTTATGTATAATCTCGGTGAAAAGATTCAAGCGGCAGTGACGGCGGCTTATCAAAATGAAACTCCGGCTACGCGGCAAAAAATTCATGACGATGATAAAGCCCGCGAAAAATTTTGGGCTAAAATAAAATCGGACGCGGATTCTGCCAAAGCTAAGGCGGCAACTCAACTGCGCGTCAATGCCGACGTTTATAACGACTACGGGCAGGGCGAACTCGCGCTGAAACAGATTGAACGCGCCCTTAGAGCTAAAAATCAAGATGATATTGCCGAATGTTTGGCTATTCGCGGGCGTGCTAAGGCGATTTGCGGCGATTATGACGGCGCACTTGCCGATACGAATTCTGCAGTCGAAAAAGATTCGTCTAACCTGTATAATTTTCTAAATCGTGCGGACGTTAGGCATATGCGCGGCGAATTGGAGCTTGCATTGGCAGATATTGAGCGTGCATTAGCCATTGACGATAAAAATTTCATTGCATACAAATTGCAGGGAGATATTTTTGACGAACAGGGTAAAACCGCGCAGGCAGAAGATAGTTATCGCAAATGTTATGAGCTGTCGAAGAAAAATCCGGATTTGATTCCGATAAATTATCTTGAGAAGATTGACGCTGAGGCGGCTGAAAAAATTCATAAGGAGAAAGCTAAAAATGAATCTTGAACCGTTTAATGAAAGAATTTACGTAACGCGCCCGGTTTTCCCGACGATTGAGGAAGTCACGGAGAAATTGCGCGACATTTGGGCGGCAAAGTGGCTGACAAATAACGGACCTCAACACACAATGCTTGAATACGAGCTTAAAAATTTTTTGAAGGTGCCGTATCTGTCGCTGTTCAATAACGGGACGATAGCATTAATGGTTGCGTGTCAAAGCTTGCGATTGAGCGGCGAAGTAATCACAACGCCTTTCACATTTGCCGCAACTCCGCACGTATTGAGTTGGAATAACATTACGCCGATTTTCTGCGACATTGACGCCGAGACCATGAATATTGACGCCGCGCAGATAGAATCGATGATAACGCCGCACACAACGGCGATTTTGGCAGTTCATGTATTCGGGACGCCCTGCGACGTTGAAAAAATTCAAGAAGTTGCCGACCGTTACGGCTTGCGAGTGGTTTACGATGCGGCTCATGCTTTCGGAGTGGAAATTAACGGTCGCGGTATCGGAACTTTTGGCGATATATCAATGTTCAGCTTTCACGCGACGAAACTTTATCACACGGTCGAGGGCGGCGCGTTGGTTCATAATAATGAGCACCTCAAGCAACGGATTGACCTGCTTAAAAATTTCGGTATCAAAAATGAGGAAGAAGTTGTTATGCCCGGCATAAACGGCAAACTCGACGAGATAAGGGCGGCAGTCGGTCGAATCATGCTGAATTACGTTGAGGACGAGCGGCAGAAACGAATTCGCCTGCATAAAATTTATAATGAAGAACTCGCCGCCGTTGAAGGGATAAAATTAATGCCGACCTGCGCGGACGACGTTAAGTTGAATTATCAGTACTATGTGATTCGGATTGACGAGAAAATTTTCGGGCGTTCGCGTGATTTTGTTTATGATGAGCTTAGAAATTACAATGTTTATGCTCGGAAATATTTTCATCCGCTTTGCAGTGAATTTACGTGCTACAGACAGCTGAATTCGTCGCGAATAGAAAATCTGCCCGTCGCAAATGTTATCGGGCAACAGGTTTTAAGCTTGCCAATGTACGGCGGCTTGACGGAAGATGACATTAGGAAAATCTGCGCGATAATCAAAAATTTTCGGAGGTAAGATTATGAAATGCTTTGTGTGTAATGGGGAAATGCGCCCGTTTATGGAAAAAAATTTCGGCATGAAAAATCTCGACGCTTGCGAATATGTTCGTTGCGAAGATTGCGGGCTGGTTATCGCCAAAACTCTTTACGAAATGCCGCACAGTACTTGGGAGGCTCTCAATCACGAATGCCACGCCGCCTA
>JAFZIQ010000008.1 GCA_017554285.1 Selenomonadaceae bacterium | reverse complement strand
TTTTATCCAAAATAAGCGAGAATACTCCCGCCTCTAAGAGTTAGCGTAGGCGGGAGATGAATCGCCACTTGACTTTAAAATCCTTAAAAGCTATATTTGAATCGTGGATGACTACCACGTTAAAAAAGTGTAATTTTAAAAGTAAGCGGAACCCGAAAGGCGACCGTGTGTGGGCTATTTGGACTAGCCTTTGAGAATAAGGATTGCATAAATCAAACTTCTCATGAATCCCCCGCCTCTACAGGCGGTGGGAGGTTCAACAGAAGGGTTAAATTATTGCAATCAAGGAGTGAATAGTTTTGTTAAAAGAATGGAGAACCTTTGTCGCCCGCGGCAATTTCGTGGATCTCGCCACAGGAATGGTGATAGGCGCGGCTTTCAGTAAGATAGTTTCTTCTTTCACCAGTGATATTCTTATGCCGCCGCTCGGTCTTTTACTTGGTAAAGTGGATTTCTCAAACCTGTATATCAATCTTTCGGGCGTAGAGTATGAAACTTTCGCTGCCGCCAAAGAAGCAGGAGCACCTGTCATTGCTTACGGCGCGTTTCTGAACGTTTGTTTGGATTTTTTAATTGTCGCAACGGCAATTTTTATTTTAATTAAACAAATAAATCGTTTTATGCCTGCTCCTCCGCCGCCTGCACCCGACCCGCGCAAGTGCCCGTTCTGCCGTGAAGTTGTAGCTGACGACGCGACCAAGTGCCCGCATTGCGCATCAGACATCAAAGGCAAATAGCTTTATCGACATAAAAAAAATTAACCGCTCCCAAAAATTCCGAGAGCGGTTTTTTTTTTGCTTAGGGATTAGGGACTAGAAAAATCTGTTCCCTGTTCCCTTGTACCTGTTCCCTAATTAATGATGAAGCTTTTGGACTTCTTCCATAAGGTATTCGTTTTTAATCTTAATGTAAGTGCCCTTCATGCCGAGCGATTTCGATTCGATGACGCCCGCCGATTCAAACTTGCGCAGGGCATTGACGATAACCGAACGAGTAATTCCGACGCGGTCGGCTATCTTCGACGCAACAAGGAGACCTTCGGAGCCGTCGAGTTCACTCAAGATATTTATCGCCGCCTCAGCCTCCGAATAACTCAGCGTCGCCAATGCGATTTGAACAGTTGCTTTCTTGCGAGCCTCAATCTCAACTTTTTCCGAATGATCGCGCAACATTTCCATGCCGACGACCGTCGCGCCGTATTCAGCCAAAAGTAAATCGTCGTCAGTGAAATTGTCTTCGTTACGAGAGATAATAAGCGTGCCGATTCTGCGTCCGACGCCGTAAATCGGGACGATTGTAAAATGTTTCCCGCTGACAGGCGCGACATAGTTTTTCGGATTGGCTTGCGTGTCGTCGAAACGATTCAGCCACTTTACGTAAGCTTCGGGGAATCTGCCTCTGCGAAGGACATCATTAGCCGAAGGATTATCATCTTCGTCGGTGAGCGAGTAGCCGTAAATGTCGCCCTTCTTGTTGGCAATGTAAATGTTGGCGTCGAGAACGTTGCTCAAAATCTTTGCAATCCCGCCGTACTCCACTGTCTCGGAACGCTGGAGCAGCTTATTAATTTTCCTTGTTTTCTCCAAAAGTGTTGTCATATGTTTAACTCTCCTTTTCTTAGGATTTAGGATACAGGATTTAGGATTTAGGGAAAAATTTTCTCCCTACTCCCTGACTCCTTAATCCTAATCCCTGAATTTTTCTTGCTCAATATCCTACGTTTATACTAACACGAAATTTTATAATGTCAAATAAGTTTTCAGAATTTTTTATCGGGTTCTTGACGGCGGGCAGAAAAAGTTGTAAACTTCGCGTAAAAGGGGCTCAAGGCTCCGCAAACGTTTTTTTCTATCAAAGGGAGGAATGCCAAATGGGTAACCGCAGGAAAATCGTTGTCATCGGGACTTCAAACGTCGGCTCGGCAGTCGTCAATAAACTCGCTGACTTCCAACTCGCTTCAGAAATCGTTTTAATCGATCTTAATCAAGATAAGGCATGGGGCGAGGCAACCGACTCAAGTCATGCGACAGCCTGCGTCTACAGCACCAACATTAAATTCCGCGCAACAGGTGACTACAGCGCATGTGCGGGAGCCAATATCGTTATAATCTGCGCGGGTCCGTCGATTCGCCCGGGCGAAACTCCCGACAGATTGAAACTCGCCGGCACCAACGCGAAAATCATGAACTCGGTCTTCCGTTCCGTCGCCGAACACACCAAAGATTCTGTTATTATCCTTATCACCAACCCGCTCGACGTTGCAACTTACGTCGTCAGCAGAATCGCTGATGAAATCGGCTATCCGCGTAATCTGATTCTCGGTACCGGCACCATGCTCGAAACTTATCGTTTCCGTCGCGTCCTCGCCAACAAGTACGAAGTCGACCCGAAGAACATTAACGGCTATGTACTCGGCGAACACGGCAATGCGGCTTTCGTTGCTTGGTCAACCACCGGTTGCGCAGGTTTCCCGCTCGAAAAACTCGACGAATATTTCCGTCACACCGAACCCCTTAACAAAAAAGAGGTTGAGCAGGAACTCATTCAGGTTGCTTACGACGTTATCAATCGCAAAGGCTACACCAACACCGGTATTGCTATGGCGGCTGTTCGTTTCGTTAAGTCCATTCTTTACGATGAGCACACGATTCTTCCTTGCTCCGCTATTATGGAAGGCGAATATGGAATTAAAGACGTTGCTCTTTCGATGCCTCGTATGCTTTGCGCCGATGGTATTATGCGCGTCTTTGAAGTCGCTCTCACTGATGAAGAACTCGAAAAGATGTATGCGGCGGCTAAATCCGTGCGTGCGGCTCTCGACGGTGCAGGTATTAAGTAAGAATCATTTCCTTCTATAAAACAAAAATCCTTTTAAGGAAAAAGCCCTTCCGAAATCGGTCGGGCTTTTTTCGTTTAAAAAAATCTCAAGCGTATTTCATAACGACGCCGCGAATCATGTCACCGACTTTTTTTGTGTGGTCGAGAGCCTCTTCAACGTCTTCCAAAATATCTTTCCACTTAATCAAATGGATAACTGCGCGGCTGGCTCCGTGTTCCTTAGATGCCTCAACTGCTTCATCGAAAAGAATACCGATGTCCGAACGATAAATCAAATCGCCGCGACTTTCATTGTCCGAAATTCTGTGAACGGCGTCGAGAATTTCACGCTGATTCTTTTTAACGTCGCTCAGAAGTTTGAATGCCTTAACCAATTCATCTGTATTTTCAACTAAAAATTTCGTTAAAGCGTGACTGCGTTTGGTGGCGTGCCCCGCATGATACATGATGATTCTTTGCAACGCGCCCTGCATCATGTCGACGCCGTTGGCAAGTTCGCTTGCTATCGCGTAAATATCTTCGCGGTCAATCGGCGTTATGAAACTCAAATTCAGCTTGTTGATAATTTTTTCGTTGACTTCATCGGCGGCGGATTCCAAGCCCAAAATATCTTCAATGCGTTCGAGTGCTTGATTCGGGTCTTTAATCACGTCGTCCAAAAGTACCGCGCCCAGATGAAAAAACTTGGCGTTCTCAGAAAATAAATCGAAAAATTCCGTGTCCTTGCGAGAGAAATTAAACATAATCCAATCTCCTTTCCCGTCTATGATACAAAAGCCGACGCGGTATGTAAAGCGGCTAAAAAATCGTTGACATTTTTTGACGGGTGTATTATTTTTTATAAAAATTTTTGGAGGTATGTTAATATGATTATCGGCGTATCGAAGGAAATCAAGAACAATGAAAATCGCGTAGGTTTGACACCGGCAGGCGCGGATGCATTCGTCAAAGCGGGTCATAAAGTCCTTATCGAAAAGGGCGCGGGTATCGGCTCCGGCTTTGAGGACGACAGTTATACGGCAGTCGGCGCGGAGATTGTCGCGGACAAGAAAAAAATCTTCGACGAAGCGGAAATGATTATTAAAGTTAAAGAGCCGCTCGAACCCGAATATGATTTATTTCATGCGGGACAAATTCTTTTTACGTATCTTCATCTCGCGCCGGAACCATCGCTTACAAAGGCATTGCTTGACAAAAAAGTTACGGGCATAGCTTATGAAACGGTTGTCGGACGTGACGGCAGAACATTGCCCTTGCTTGCTCCGATGAGTGAAATTGCGGGGCGCATGTCGATTCAACTCGGCGCACAATTCCTTGAAAGCCAATACGGCGGCAGTGGAATTTTACTCGGCGGAGTCAGCGGCGTTGCGGCGGGACAAGTTGTCATAATCGGCGGCGGCGTAGTCGGCACCAATGCGGCGAAAATTGCGCTCGGTATGCGTGCACGTGTTACGGTTATTGATTTGTCGATTGAACGTCTGCGCTATCTTGATGACATTTTCGGCGGCAAAATTTGTACCGTCATGAGCAACAGTTACAACATTGCGCAATGGACCAAGCAAGCCGATTTGCTTATCGGCGCGGTATTGGTACCCGGCGCGAAGACTCCGCAACTCGTTACGGAAGAAATGGTTAAGAGCATGAAGAAAGGCTCGGTTATTGTCGACGTTGCGATAGATCAGGGCGGCTCGATTGCCACTTGCGACCATGTCACCACACACAGCGAACCGACTTTTGTTAAACACGGCGTCATTCATTATTCGGTTGCGAATATTCCCGGCGCGGTCTCCAGAACTTCGACGCTTGCCCTTACGAATGCAACGTTGCCTTACGCTTTGAGAATTGCGGGCAAAGGTTGGAAGGCGGCTTGCCAAGAAGATAACGGACTTGCCAAAGGTCTCAACACGATTGACGGCAACCTCACCAATAAAGCGGTCGCGGAGGCACTTGGTCGCGAATATATCAGCTATGCAAAATTCCTTGTGTAAACAATCAGCTTGACATAAAAAAATCGGCTCCTCCAAAATCGGGGGAGCTTTTTTTATCGACACGAAAAATTTTTAGTGTTATTGACCAAGCAATATCCGATTAATATTTTCTGCCGTCAGCTTATAGTAAGCCCTCAAATAATCTTGACTGCCGACAACATCCGTAAATTCATCTCGAAAGCCTATTCTTTTCAACGTTGCCTTTGAACCCTTGATTTCGGAAATAACTTCGGCGACGGCAGAACCAAATCCGCCGATTATATTGTTTTCCTCAACCGTCACTATAACTTTACATTTTCGCGCATAATTCTCAATGACTTCAACATCTATGGGTTTAATTGTCGGAAAAGTAAACAGCGCAGTACTTATACCTTTGGCATTTAATTGCTCTGCCGCTTTTAATGCCTCCAATGAAATTGCTCCCGTTGAAAAAATCGCGCAGTCGTCGCCGTCAAGTATCTTGACAGCTTTTCCAATCTCGTAGTTATCAATTTTTTGATGATGAATAAATGATTCGCGACCTTTTTCGAGTCGAATGTAACATGGTGCATCAATTTTACAGGCAGCTAAAGTTACTGCAATCGTTTCATAAGGATCGGCAGGAGAAAATATCTTTAATTCGGGTATGGCACGCATTACCGATAAATCTTCCGTTCCGTGATGCGTTATTCCGAGAGTGCTGTAAGCTACGCCCGCCCCGACAGAGACGATTTTCACGTTCGCCTTATGATAAGCTATGCAATTACGTATATGCTCCAAGCAACGCATGGTCGCGAAATTCGGCATAGAATACGCGAAAACCATATTTCCTTCCAATGCCAAGCCTGCCGCCACTGCCATCATATTTTGTTCGGCTATTCCGACGTTGATAAAATTGTCAGGGTAGGTCTCCCAAAATTTTGTCAGTACGCCAAAGCCCAAATCGCCTGTCAGTAAATAAATATTTTTATTCTCGAACGTCAAAGCGCATAATGTATCTACGAAAGCATTTCTCATGGTTTTTGCGCCTCCAATTCAATAACGGCATTATCGTAATCTGTTCCTTGCGGGTAGCGATAATGCCACAAATTGTTATTCTCCATGAAAGAGACGCCTTTACCTTTCACAGTATTTGCGATTATGCACGTTGGCTTATCCGTTATCTCTTCGGGATTTTCCAATGCCGCTTTTAACTGTTCATGATTGTGACCGTCTACGCTCTTGACATTCCAATCGAATGCTTCAAACTTACTTTTAAAATCTCCCATGTCCAATATTTTTGTAGTTTCGCCGAGTGCCTGCATTCCGTTACGGTCAATAATCATCGTAAGGTTATTTAATTTATGCTGTCGAGCGAACATAACCATTTCCCAAACGGAACCTTCGTTACATTCGCCGTCACCTGCAATCGCAAATGTTCTGTAATGAAGACCTGCTTTTTTGCCCGCAAGCGCAATGCCCGCCGCCATGCCGACGCCTTGACCGAGTGAGGCTGTTGAAACTTCTATTCCTCTTAAATGGTAAGGTATATGGCATGATAAATTACTGCCGTCTTTGCCGTAAGCTTTAAATTCTTCCTCCGAAATCAAACCTTTTCTGTATAAAGCGGCGTATATAGCAGCTCCCGCATGTCCTTTACTCAAAATAATGCGGGTACGTTCTTTGTCATTATTTTTCAAAGCTTCGGTGTCTGCAAAATATGTATAAATCACTGCCAATATATCTGCAATGGAAAATGCCGACCCTATATGTGTGCTGTGTGATTTATATAACATATCAAGTACGTCGCGCCGAATATGCCATGCCAAAATTTCACTATCCAAATAATCACCTCCAAGCGAATCTTGAATGACTTTTAGTTATATGGTCAATTTCTTATAGCTCATACCGGATGACTGCTAATGCAAAATGTTCAGTTCATTTTTCTAAGTCTGTTTCAAAAATTTTTTTATTCCCTCTTGCAAGGAAATTTTCGGTTGCCAACCGGGCAAGAGCTTATACGAATGCCACGGAACCATAATTTCTCGTGCGCGGTACGGTCGTCCGCCCCACTCGATTGAAAGTTTTTTGCCCGCGACATCCTCAAATATTTTTACGACTTCGCGCAACGGGATCGGCTTGGTAGACGATAAGGCATAAGTTCCGCAGTAATCGTATTTGCACTCCGCCAACATCTTTCCTGCGAGGATAAAGCCCTCAATTATATCGTCAATGAAAACGGTATCGATGAGCTGTTCGCCGGGCGACATCTTTAAAGTCTCGCTCGTCTCGGAAATTTTCTTCAACAAGGCAAATATTCTTCCACCCTTATCATCTGAACCGTAAGAATTGAATACGCATAGAGAAATTTGTTTCAGATTCTCAGCCTCAATATAGTATTGCATAATGTCAGTAAAGCATTGTTTGGTTGCAGCATAGAGATTAGTCGGACTATAGTCAGCGTTTTCATAATGTTGGGCGAATGTATCAACATTAACAAAATTATAAACATTGTTGGCAATCATAGCGTCGAGAAGTTCCGTGCCGAAGGTTATATTGCTTTGAATCAAATCTTGAATACCCTCGAATTTGTGATTAGTTACAACCAGCCCCGCAAGATGATAAACTAAATCGGGGCGACCGTCGGCGCATAAATCGCTTACTATGTTTAAAACAGTATTATCTTTGTCGTAAACGTGGAATTTAACATTGCGTCGGAGATTGTCTCTCAGCTCGTCGATTTTGGAAGTCGGACGAACGATAGCGTGAACTTCATGACCGTCGTTGACAAGTCGCTCGCCCAAATGATGACCGATAAAACCCGTTATACCTGTCATTAAAATTTTCATATTAAGACCCCCTTCATGAACGTTTAAATAATTTTCTTCGCTCATGCCGGGGTGACTACTAATGCAAAACGTTTAGTCTATTCCAATTCCAGAAATTTTTTTATTCCCTCCCGCAAAGGGATTTTCGGTTGCCAACCGGGCAAGAGCTTATATGAATGCCACGGAATCATGATTTCTCGTGCGCGGTACGGTCGTCCGCCCCACTCGATTGAAAGTTTTTTGCCCACGACATCCTCAAATATTTTTACGACTTCGCGCAACGGAATCGGCTTGGTAGAAGATACGCCGTAAGTTCCGCAGTAATCATATTTGCAGGCTGTCAGTATATTTCCCGCCAATATGAACGCCTCAACGACATCATCGATATAAACAATGTCAATGAGCTGTTCGCCGGGTGACATTTTTAAGGTCTCACCGGTCTCGGAAATCTTCTTCAACAAGCCCAAAATTTTACCGCGCTTATCATCAGCTCCATAAGTGTCGAACAAATGAAGCTCAACGCATTTCAGATTCCGTGCGTTAATGTAATATTTGATAACCCCCC
>JAFZIQ010000053.1 GCA_017554285.1 Selenomonadaceae bacterium | reverse complement strand
TCGAACGTAATTTTATCAGCGACGCCGTAAATTTCAAGCAGTCGATAAATTTCCGTCAAGTTATCAAGGGCTTTGCGCGAACGTTCATTATCGGCGATTGATTCAGCTGTCTGCAAAATCTCTCGTCCGCCTTGAAGTTTGGGAACTTTTTTAAGCGAATCGGCGACGGGCAGATTTTCAAGCGCAACTATATCATGACGTTCAATCGCCGCTTTTATTTCGGTTTGGAGCTCGTGCGATAAATTATTTTGCTCCATTAAGCCGCTCGCGAATTCGACTTGCCCCAGACAAATTTTGAAGTCCGCAAGCCCCGAAACTTTTAAAGCCTGCGCGGCAAGGGCGATAACTTCAGCGTCGGCAAAGGCATTTGAAATTCCCAAAAGCTCGACGCCCGCTTGATAAAATTCGCATTGGCGACCGGGCTGATTCGTGCGGAATCGGAAAACATTCGTATTGTAGGAAAGTTTCAGCGGCAACGGCGAATCTTTTAATCTGCCGACCGATAAACGCGCTATCGGCGTTGTCATTTCGTTTCGCAGTGCCAATGTCCGATTGTTGCGGTCGAACATTTTAAATAAATGCGGTTCAATCGCCCGTCCGCTTGAAGTCGTCAACGTCTCCAGATATTCCATTGTCGGCGTTACGACTTCTTCATACCCGAAACTCGCGAACAGGTTAAAAATTTTTTGTTCTATGGCTCGTTTTGCCGCCGCCTCTTCGGGCAAGAAATCTTGTGTGCCGTAAGGCGTCTCTAACAATTCTGTCATTTAAAAACCTCCGAAAATTTTTTTGTATTTTATAAGAGCCTTTCCGAATTGGCAAGCCGCCTTGTAAGCGGAAAGTAAAAAGTGGCAAGTGAAAAGATTTTTTTCTAATCACTTACCACTATTCCCCTTACCACTTTTCTCTGACCACTATTTACCTTTTTTAACGCCTGCCAAAATATTTTTAATCTTATCTTCGGGTGATTCGGGAGCCGCCGTTTTTTTCGCGCCGGCATTTTCTCTTGCCGAATTTAAGATGCTTTGAATCGCGCTTTGACTCGGAGCCGCAGTCGGTTTTACGGGCGTCGAAGGCGTTGGCGTTGCCGCAGGTGTCGCAGTATTATTGGCATTTTCTCTTGCATTGGCGAGAATATTTTGGATAACGCTTTGAGGCGACGCGGGCGCGGCAGGTTCGACGGGAGCCTCTACGCCTTGAACGATTTGCGGTTGCGCGTCTTTATCGTACAAAATATTTCCGTTAAAAGTTTGCCCGCCGATTTGGAGCGCGTCGGTATATTGCCACATGTAACCTTTGAAATTATCTTCCGTATTGTATTGTGCGCTCCAAATTCTGCAACCTAACGTTTGCCAATCGATATAATCTTCGAGCCAAGAGAGATTTGAATAAACGCCGCAATTCAACGGCGCGATATTATCGATAAAAGCCTTGCAAATGTTCGTAACGTGACTGCGCGTGAACTCGAAACCGTGACGCGCTTTATATTCATCGGCGTCCGTCATCGAAAACCAAACGGGGAGTTCCAACATAACTCCGGCGCGTTCGATAATCCCTTTGCAAAAAGCCGCCTCAGCTGCGGCGTCCGACGGAGTAAGAGCGTAGGAATAATGATAAGCTCCGCAAATCAAGCCCGCTTTGTGTGCCTCGTCGACATTGCGTTGAAAATTCTCGTCGAAACCGCTCTTGCCGTAACCCGTCCGACAAATTGCAAAATCAATGCCTGCCGCTTTCAGTGCCGCCCAATCGACTGCCTCATTAAAAATCGAAACATCTACACCGCGCATTAAAATTCCTCCTTTAAAATTGCTGTGGGAAATTTTATCACCGCAAAACGACTTTTTCAACCTTGCAAATTATTAATCGGCATGATAAAATTCCAAACGGAATGCGGTTGTAGCTCAGCAGGATAGAGCAACTGCCTCCTAAGCAGTAGGTCGGGCGTTCGAATCGCCCCAATCGCACCAATTCCAGGGATTAGAGAACAGGGAACAGGGATTAGTTTTGTAAGGCATTGAAAAGTTTCGCTCTTCGCAAAAGTGAAGGGCTTTTATAGTACAATAAGGAGAAATTTTTATGTCGAGGTGGAAATTTCTTTTGGGCATCTCGGCATTGGCGACGGCAATCACACTCGGAGTTAATATCGATATATCTCCCAAAAATATTTCCGCGTCACAAAATCTTAACGTCCCAATGCCTGAAGAAATCGTTCAGCAAAATCAAAAAGCCGCCGGAGAAGCAGAAATTTATTTGGCGGGAGGCTGTTTCTGGGGCACGGAATTTTTAATGCGCAATGTTCCGGGCGTCGTGAGCGTCGAAGTCGGCTATTCAAACGGCATGACGCGCAATCCGACTTATCGCGAAGTTTGCAAAGGCTCCGGTCATGCGGAATCGGCGCACGTCATTTATAATCCGCAAATCGTTTCGCTGTCGAAAATTTTGAGTATATATTATCAATCTATCGACCCGACTTTTGTAAATCGTGAGGGCAATGAACGCGATATGCAATATCGTTCCGGAATTTATTTCAGCAATCCCGATGATGAACCTGTTATCAGAGAGTCGTTAAAACATTTGCAAAGCGATTTTTTTAATCAAATCTTCGTCGAGAACGAGCCGATTAAAAATTTCTACCGCGCAGAGGAGGAACATCAAGAATATCTTATGAAAAATCCGAACGGCTATTGCCACGTAACGCGCCCGATGATTGACGAACAGGCTAAGGCAAAAGTTGCCGGTGAATTTTCGGATAAAAATTTCTCACGCAACAGAGTTTATTCCAAGCCGACAAAAGAGACTTTAAAAAATCTCAGCGAACTTCAACGGGCAGTCACACAGAACGGAGCAACCGAGCCGCCGTTCAGAAATGAATATGACGAGGAATTTCGCGAAGGCATTTATGTTGACGTGACAAACGGGCAACCGCTTTTCTTGTCGACGGATAAATTTGAGTCGGGTTGCGGCTGGCCCTCCTTTTCTAAGGCGATTAATAAAGATTATTTGGTTGAGCGAATAGACAGGTCTTACGGAATAGAACGGACGGAAATTCGAGCCAGAGCAAGCGGCTCACATTTGGGGCACGTCTTCAACGATTATCCCAAAACCTCAGAGGGCATTCGCTACTGCATTAACAGTTCGGCTCTCCGATTTATCCCACGCGAAAACATGGCAAAAGAAGGTTACGGCGAGTGGCTCAGCCTTTTCAAATAAAAAAATCCCCTTCCGATTTTGGAGGGGGATAAATTTTTTATGGAAAATGTTAATCGAGTTCGTTAGCGTCGTTAGGGGTATGCGCCAAAACTTTTTTGCCGGAGAACATGCTGGAAACTTCGCTTTCGCCTTCCATGAATTCTGCGCGGACAACCATATAGAAATGCCCGATAGCGAACAGAATTATGAACCAAGCAACGTAATGATGAATGTAATGCGACATCATTTCACTGCCGACAAGCGTATTCACAAAGCCGAAAAGTACTCCGCCCGTCGAAGAGGGATTAGCCATAAGGTACATAGCAAATCCCGTGAAAATTTCAACGGCAAGTAAGACGTAAAGCATTGCATAGGAGCCGCGAGCCAGAGGATTTCTCAAAAACGGCGCGTGATGAGATTTCACAAGCATATAGTGAAGAGCAACTTCGACGGTCTCGCTGTAAAAATGCCCTTCCCAAACACGCGGAAAGAGTCTGTCGCCCTTGTTGATGATGAAACCGTAGACGCGCATAATCAAGCCCGCGCAGAGAATAAACGCCGCCAGAAAATGAATATCGCGTACCAAATCCATTGATAAGCTGGTCATAGCGGGTTCAATGCCGCCGACGTTCATGGGCTTTGTAATGAGCAAGCCCGTCGCGAACAGTACCAGAATCATTACAACCATAAGCCAATGGAAAATTCTCAGAAACGGACTGAACAAATAATATTCTTTGCGCTTAACGTCCTTGACAGATTTAATCGCCATTGTCGCTCACCTCCCGTAGGGGTCGGTCGAAATAATGTTAATCTTCTCCCCCTTAGCGTTGTACATATGAGTTGCGCAAGCCATACACGGATCGAACGAACGAATAACCTTAGCGATTTCGAGCGGCTTATCGGGAACTGCAACATGAGTTGTCATCATCGCCTGTTCGTAAGCTCCATGCCCCGCTTCGTCGTCACGCGGACAAGCATTCCACGTCGTCGGGACAATGCATTGATAGTTATAGATTTTGCCGTCCTTAATATGAACCCAATGGCTCAAGCCGCCGCGAGGAGCCTCGTAAAGTCCGACGCCTACACAATCGGGTGCCCAAGTGTCGGGAGTCCATTTTTCATTGTTCATAACGGCAGTATCGCCCGTTTTAATATTGGCAATGAGCTTGTCGAAGAAAAATTTATTGACTTCGGCGGCGAGTTGAGCGTCAAGACAACGGCAAGCAGTACGTCCGAGCATAGTCGGCATCCAAACTTCGGCGGGAACGCCCAAAACATTTGTGACAACTTCGATTTGCTTAAGCATGATTTGTTCAGCCCAAGTCGGGTCGGGAAGTAAACCTTTAGCGGCTTTGGTGTAGATAACAATATAATGCGCGAGAGGACCGACTTCGCAGAGTTTACCTTTCCATTTCGGCGTTTTAAGCCAAGAATATTTTCCCGCCTCATTAAGGGTTTCCCACATTGTCGGAGTACCCGTCTTCGGCCCAGTGTATTTATCTTTAGTGACGCCTTCCCAAGGATGCAAATCTTTATCGGCATTATCGGGATATTCATACCAAGCGTGTTCGACGC
>JAFZIQ010000007.1 GCA_017554285.1 Selenomonadaceae bacterium | reverse complement strand
TTTCTGTCCGTCTTTATCCAAAACCAAACCAAGCACTATGCAATTCTTAAATGCCGTGTCGTCAAAAATCAGCGTCGAAATCGCCATTAAAGAATAGAACCAGCCGCGAGTTTGGTCGACTGCCTCGCTGATAAAATCTGCAGGGAAATGTTCTTCAAAAATCTTTTTATTCTCAAACGGATAATGCCATTGCGCAAAAGGCATCGCGCCCGAATCAAACCAGCAATCTATAACTTCGGGCACACGGTGCATTTCGCCGCCGCATTTCGGACATTCAAAAGTTACCTTGTCGATATACGGGCGGTGTAACTCAATATCGTCGGGACAATTTTTAGACAAACTCTTAAGCTCCTCGATTGAGCCGATTGAATGTTGATGACCGCATTTGCATTCCCAAATATTGAGCGGCGTCCCCCAATAACGATTGCGACTTATGCCCCAATCTTGAACGTGTTCGAGCCAATCGCCGAAACGCCCCTTGCCGATTGTCGGCGGTATCCAATTAACCTTAGCATTGTTTTTAAGCAAATCATCTTTAACCGCCGTCATCTTGATAAACCACGATTCGCGAGCGTAATAAATCAGCGGAGTATCGCAACGCCAACAATGCGGATAACTGTGTTCAAACGGCGGAGCTTTAAACAACTTGCCGCTCTCTTTCAAATCGCGCAGAATCAGCGGGTCGGCGTCCTTAACAAAAGTTCCCGCCCATTTTGTCTCGGCAGTCATATTGCCCTTGCCGTCAACGAATTGCACAAACGGAATATCATATTTCCTGCAAACGCGGTTGTCGTCCTCGCCGAATGCCGGCGCACAATGGACAATGCCCGTGCCGTCTTCTGTTGTAACATAATCGTCGCAGGTTACGTAATGCGCCGCCTTGCCCGATTTTTTAACAATCTCATCTGCAAACGGATAAAGCGGTTCATATTTTTTATATTCAAGCTCCGCGCCTTTGTACTTCGCCAAAATTTTGCGCTCGCCCTCGACGTTTTCAAAAACCTTATCAACCAACGCTTCAGCCAAAATATAAACCGTGTCGCCGACTTGAATTTTGACATAATCGACTTTGGCATTGACGCATAAGCACAAATTGGAAGGTAAAGTCCAAGGGGTTGTCGTCCACGCAAGAAAATAT
The DNA here is from genome assembly GCA_017554285.1 of Selenomonadaceae bacterium. Taxonomy (GTDB): domain Bacteria; phylum Bacillota; class Negativicutes; order Selenomonadales; family Selenomonadaceae; genus Quinella. The sequence continues at coordinate 4,900 of JAFZIQ010000007.1, read as the reverse complement.
GCGTCTTCGCCCTCAACTTTGAACTTGACGACCGCCGAACGCTCCTTAACGTCCTTATAACCGAGCGCGACTTCGTGACTTGACAGCGGCGTTCCGCAACGCGGGCAATACGGCACGACTTTATGCCCTTTGTACAACAAGCCCTTATCCCAAATCTGCTTGAGTGCCCACCATTCGGATTCAATGTAATAATTTTCGTAAGTGATATAGGGATTATCCATGTCCGCCCAAAAGCCCACGACGCCGCTGAATTCTTCCCACATGGTTTTATATTTCCAAACAGACTCGCGGCATTTTTTAATGAAAGGCTCCATGCCGTAAGCCTCGATTTGCTCCTTGCCGTTAATGCCGATAAGTTTTTCAACTTCAAGTTCGACCGGCAAGCCGTGAGTATCCCAGCCGGCTTTGCGCAAAACTTTTTCGCCCTTCATGGAGTGATAACGCGGGAACAAATCTTTAATAACTCGCGTCAAAACGTGTCCGATATGCGGCTGTCCGTTTGCGGTCGGAGGCCCGTCATAAAAAGTATAATCTTTGCAACCTTCGCGATTGTCGATTGCCTTTTGCGCGATATTATTTTCCGCCCAAAATTTTTCGACTTCCTTCTCGCGGCTCGCGAAATTCAAATTGGTTTCAACCTTGCGATAAAGCATTTAAAAAATTCCTCCTTTGTCAATGCGGCAAGTTTAATTCATTTGCGCGATTTTATCAAGGTGTTTATAATAACAATAAGCACTGAAACTAAGGAGGATTTCCATGAACGATTTAAATTTCATACCGCGAATATTGCTTTGCGGCGACGAGGCAGAATTTTTATCGCAAGTCGGGCAACGTCCTTTTAAAATTATCGGACATGCAAAGCTGTCTAAAAACTTCATTAAGGACGGCAAAATTTTTTTCAACAATAAATCTCAAGATTGGAATGCGTTGGCAAAATTTTTACAAGAAGGCGCGATTGATTATTTCTTATGCCTCGACTTTCAAGAGTATGTTTTTCTCAGGAATTATTCCTTGAAACAAAAATTTCTCTCGTCCAAAATTATTACTATCGGGCACTTCAAAACTTTGCCGACCAATTTTTTCTACGACTTCAGCGCGGAAGCAAAGCTCTTGAATTATTTGCAAACTTTACCCGTTAAAACTCTGCTCGACGTGGACGGTTACTTTGCTCGCGGAAATATTTTTACAAAAGTTTTCGGCTCCGATTTGGAAATCGATTGCATTTCGGAAAAGCCTCTGCCGCCCGTTATGGAAAATATTTACAGTCACGTCTATAAAAATTTTGCTGAAGTCGGTTTCAAACATTATGATGTTGCTGTCCTTATCGAAAGAAATCCGATTGACTTCATCAGTATGTTTACGTTCCTTGAAAATTTTACGGATACCGTAATAACTTTTTCTCGAATCGAATCCGAATTGGAAAAATATATCGTCGCCAACTTGAGTAGCTTTGAAGAAGTGAATGTTGCTGTTGCCGGAACTTGCAAATGGTTTTTCCTGCAACGACATAACAAGCCGGAAAATTTTGGCGTGTACGTCGTCACTCACAAATCAACGCCGCATGACGGCAAATTACCCGACGGCTACAGAATAATTCATGCGGGTCGCGCTCTCAAAGAGGATTTGGGTTATCTCGGCGATAACACCGGCGACAATATAAGTCACTTGAATCTTTACGTTAATGAAATCACCGCGCTATATTGGATGTGGAAAAATACTTCGCATTCGGTTATCGGGCTTGCGCATTACCGCAGATTTTTTACCGAATCCGACGACACAACTTTTGCTTACGATAAAATTTTGACGGAAGATGCCGCGTTGAAGATTCTGGAGCGTTACGACATAATTGTTTCGTCAATCGGCTATGAGATGATGACGCAACGTGAACTTGTAAGAAATGATTGCGGCGAGGAGCTTACGACTTTTGCCGAAGGAATTATCAAGAAACATTTGCTGAAGGCTCAACCCGATTATCTTGAAAGTTTTGATAAAGTTATGGACTTGGTCGCGATTTACAAATGCAATATGTTCGTGACGCGCAGATATATTTTTGACGCTTATTGTAAGTGGTTGTTCTCATTTTATATTGACGCTTCGGAGGAAATTTTGCGAGCAGCCGAACTCGATAAAATCAAAGATACTCGGCGACGGATTATGGGATATTTTTCCGAACGTATGATGCTGATTTGGCTTTTAAAAAACCGTTTGCGAATCAAAGAATTAAATATTATGTTTATCAAGGGAGTTTAAATGACGAAGGAAAATTTTGACATGACGGGCATGAGCTGTTCGGCGTGTTCTGCGCGGGTCGAAAAGGCGGTTGCCAAAATTGTCGGTGCGGAAAATGTCAGCGTCAATCTCTTGACAAATTCAATGCAAGTCCGATTCGATGAGACTGAAATTTCTGTTGAGCAGATTGTCGAGGCGGTCGTCAAAGCCGGTTACGGAGCCTCGCTTAAAAGAGTGGTCAGTGAAAAGGGGGCAGGGGTCAGAGAGGAACGAACGATTGACAAGGAAATTTCGGAAATGCGGACGCGGCTTGTTTGGTCGATAATTTTTTTGTTGCCGACAATGTATATCGCAATGCATTCAATGTTGCCGACGCCGCAAATAATTTCGGAGCTTTTCGACGGGCGAGCCAATGCCGTAACATTTGCCTTTGCGCAATTCCTGTTAATCCTGCCGATTATGTATCTCAATCGAAAATATTACGTAAACGGCTTTAAAACACTTTTGGCGGGCGCACCGAATATGGACAGCTTGGTCGGATTGGGTTCAATGGCGGCGGCAATGTTCGGAGCGTTCGCGCTGTTCAGAATCGGTCAGGGACTCGGCACGGGAAATTTTGATTTGGTCGACGAATACAGCCGCAATTTATATTTTGAGTCGGCGGGAATGATTGTTACGTTAATAACGGTCGGGAAATATTTTGAGGCGCGAGCCAAAGGCAAGACTTCGCAAGCCGTAGAAAAATTAATGAACCTTGCGCCGAAAAAGGCAACCGTCCTGCGCGGCGGCAAAGAAATTACAATCGCTGTTGAGGATTTGATTGTCGGCGATGAAATTTTGGTTAAGCCCGGCGAAAGTTTTGCGGCGGACGGAATAATTCTTGACGGCGCAACAACTGTTGACGAATCGGCGATAACCGGCGAAAGTTTTCTCGTTGAAAAAATTATCGGCGATAACGTCACTAGCGGCACGCTGAATAAGAGCGGCTTTGTTAAATTTCGTGCGGTTAAAGTCGGCGTCGAAACGACTATCAGCAAAATAATTTCGTTGGTCGAAGAGGCAAGCGCGAGCAAAGCTCCCATTGCAAAGACTGCCGATAAAGTCGCGGGAATTTTTGTGCCTGTCGTGATTGTGATTTCGTTAATCGCGGGCGCAACGTGGCTTATCGGCGGCGCGAGCGTAGAATTTGCTTTTTCAATCGCCGTTTCGATTTTGGTTATAAGTTGTCCTTGCGCATTGGGTTTGGCGACGCCCGTAGCAATTATGGTCGGCACGGGCAAGGGCGCGGAGAACGGTATCTTAATCAAATCGGGCGAGGCTCTCGAAACTGCGCATAATATTGATACGGTCGTTCTCGACAAAACGGGAACATTAACCGAAGGCAAGCCCTTTGTCACGGATATTGTAACCTGCGCGGCTGACGAAAAAACTTTATGGGAAGTTGCGACGGCTCTCGAAAGCAGGAGCGAACACCCGCTGGCTGAGGCAATTAGGAATGCGCAATGCGTAATGCGTAATGATAAAGTCGTTGAAGATTTTAAAGCTGTATTCGGTAAAGGAATTCGCGCCAAAATCGACGGCGTTGAATGCTTTGCCGGCAATGAAAAATTTTTATCGGAGCTTGGTTTTAATACGGCATTTCTTAAAGAAAAACTTTCCGCCTTCGCCGATGAAGGAAAAACGCCCGTTATCTTCGCCCGTGATAAAAAAATTATCGGAGTGATTGCGGCGGCTGACGTTAAGAAAAAAACTTCCGCGCAGGCTGTCGAAGAGTTTAAAAATTTGGGCGTTAATGTTATCATGCTGACGGGCGATAACGAACGGACGGCGAAAACCATTGCCCGGCAACTCGGCATTGAAAAAATTATCGCGGGAGTTTTGCCGGAAAACAAGGCGCAAGAAATTGAAAAGCTCCAAGCTCAAGGGCACAAGGTCGCGATGATTGGCGACGGCATAAACGACGCTCCCGCATTGGCGAAGGCTGATTTGGGAATTGCAATAGGCGCGGGCACCGACGTTGCTATTGAGAGTGCGGGCGCGGTTTTAGTCCGAAATGATTTGCTCGATGCAGTCAGCGCAATTAAATTGAGCCGCGCAGTCATGACGAACATTAAGCAAAATTTATTCTGGGCGTTTTTCTACAACGTGATTTGCATACCGCTTGCCGCAGGAATTTTTTATCCGACGTTCGGAATAAAACTTTCGCCGATGATTGGCGCGGCGGTTATGAGTGTGTCAAGCGTCTGCGTCGTATTGAATGCTTTAAGGCTCAGAAGATTGAAACTTCACACTGAAAAAATTTCTGAGGAGGAAAAAATTATGCAGACAACTTTTAAGGTCGAAGGCATGATGTGTAAGCATTGCCAAAAACACGTTCACGACGCGCTTGCCAAAATGGACGGCGTTACGGCTGTCGAAGTCAGCTTGGAAAATAATTCGGCGACTGTTACGGCAACCAAAGAAATTTCTATTGACGATTTCGCCAAAGTTATCGACGAGGCGGGCTATGAATTAATTAGGAATTGATTTTGCCTTCGTGCTGTGATAAAATTTCTGCGCAGTGATTAGTAGGCAGTAATTAGAAAAAAACTGACCACTGACATCTGACCACTGAACACTAAAAAAGCGGGTGAGATTTTGAATTTCGTAGCGGCATTGAACGGATTTGCGG
>JAFZIQ010000052.1 GCA_017554285.1 Selenomonadaceae bacterium | reverse complement strand
GGTAATTCAATCTCCCTGACTTCTTCGGGATTAACATTCGTTTGATTGATAGATTGCCGCGCCCTGCGTTTTATATCTGCAATGCCATATTTTGTATTCAAATAAGCTGTAAGATATTCGGGAAAAATAATTTCTTCATTACAAACTAATCTGACAAGATAAGAAGCGAAAGTTTTGCCGTCGTTGTCTGCCGCATAATATATGCCGGTACGACCGACGAATTGATAAGAATTTGTTCGATTAAATAGAACGTCTCCATTATTAAGTTTAAATTTTTCAAAATCCGTATGTGAAATGTCAGCAAATTTTTTTACGGTTGTATCGCAAAGTTGATTGTGGATTTCATTCATTCGATAAATCGGGAAGCCGTCGCCGTCTTCGTTCATTTCAATAGAAATTCCGTATTGAACACTTGAAAGGCAATCGCCGATTTTTCTATAGACAAAATTTTTATTTTTGAAAGGTTCGCGGATACAAAAGTCGCTGTCAATGCGAAAATCTTTGTTCGCCGCGCAGGTTGATAAAAATTTTTCTGTACACTCCAGCTCCTCCGAAAGGCGGCGATACTTTTCCTCGTCGAAGGAGCTTTGCTCAAAAAAACTTAAGCCCTCACGCTTTGCAAATTCAATGAAAGCCTCTGCGATTCCGTTGCGTGTCAAACCTTCGTGATTGAACAGGTCATGCTTAATGATTGTGTGTCCGTGTTTATCGCGCAACAGTTTATCGCCGTCCGTCTCCAAAATTTTTTCGCCCGAATTGTCCTTTGACGGCTCGCGCATTGTCGCAAAAAATATCGGATAATCTTCGCGGCGCGGACAAAGTTCATCGTCCCATTTCTGAACAAATAAAACGCTGGTCTTGGTTCCCGTGTGCGGCTTGAAAACATTCCCGTGCAAGCCGACGACCGCCAAAATCCGACAGCGTTCCGCAATGAAGTCGCGAATATATTTGTCGCTTGAATTGTTGAAACGACCTTGCGGAAGAATAATCGCCATGCGCCCGCCCGCCTTGAGGAAGTTCAAATTGCGTTCAATGAACAGAATATCGCGCCCAACTTTGCTTTGATATTTTCCCTTAGAATTTTTGCCGAGTTCGTATTTAGAAATGATTCGACTTTCTTTGATGTCGCCCGCAAACGGCGGATTCGCCATAACTATATCGAAGTTAAAGCGGCTGTTGTCATTCTTAACGGCACGGAGCCTGCGCAATTTCTTCCAGCCCTCAAAATAAATATCGTTCCAATCGTCGTCGATAATTTCGTCCCAGCGTTCATAGTCAAGCGTGTTTAAATGCAAAACATTAGTCTTGCCGTCGCCCGCGATTAAGTTCAGCGTCCGAGCAACGCGGACTGTTTTCTCGTCAAAATCAATCGCGAAAATATTTTCGTTGACGTAATCCTCACATTCGGGCGGCTTGCGTTCGGCGGTGAATAAATGACTTTGTTCAATGCCGCGCTCCGCCAAAATATTTTTCCAGACATAAAAAGTCGTATGAACGGGAAAACCGCATGAACCCGCTGCCGTATCAATCATAGTTTCGGACGACTTGGGATTGAGCATTTTAACGCACATATCGATAACATAGCGCGGAGTAAAGAATTGTCCTTTCTCGCCCTTCTGCGACTTACTCATCAGATATTCAAAGGCGTCGTCTATCACGTCGAGATTTGAATTGAAAAGCTTGACGCCCTGCAATGACGAAACGCAAATTGCCAAATGCGACGGCGTTAATCTGATTCTGTCGTCTGCCGTAAAAACTCCCTGCCATTTATCTTTGGCGCGGTCGAAAAGATTTTGGATAGTCTCCTTTAAATCGGAGTCGGTCTCGCCGTAATTCCAAAACTCAAGCGTTCGATTTTTATCGCGCCCGCTAAGCATTTCATCATAAAGCTTTGTGTAAATCAGCTTAAAGACTTCCTCGAACACGTCAACGCCCGCATTTGCCAAAACTTCATCTTCCAATTCGCGGATAAGGTCGGCAAGCGTTTTATTCTCGCGCAAAAGTTTATCATCGGCGATTAAGTTTTCAATGGTGCGGCGTTCGCGGAGAATGTCCTTTAATTTCTGCGCGGCTCGCGGAATATCGGGAATATCTTCAAAATAATTCGGGTCTTTGCGGTGATAGAAAGAAATTTTTTCGCCGTTCGTCCAGACGCCCATAGTTGCGCCGGTCGCGTTGCAGTAAGATTTGAGTTGCCCTTTGCCGTCTTTTAGCTTAGGTTTCTTAACTTCGACGATAATATATGCGGTCGTCGGGTGATTCGGTTCAAAAATAACAATGTCGGCTCGTTTAGTCTCGCGCCCGAAATTAATTGCATGTTCAACTTTCATTTGCGAAGGTTGATAGCCGTATTCGTCAATCAGCTTGCGAATGAACATTTGGCGAACGGCTTCTTCGGGCGTTAAACGAATTTCTTTATTGCGAACAAAACATTTTATAAAAGGCGTCTCCTTGCCGCGAATAATTTTGGTATAAGCCGCCGCCTCGACAGCCTCAATCTGCGCGGGATTAAAAACAGTGCTTTTATGCGTCGAATCGCTAAATAAATTTTCAAGTCGGTACAAAAAAAATCCCTCCCTCGTTCGGGAAGAATTTTATCATAAAATTTCTTATTGCTCCAAACTATTTTGCAAGTGACCAATTTGAACCGCTGTGAATGTCGACGACCAACGGCACTGCAAGCTCCGCGACGTTCTCCATTGAATCGCGCAGAATTTTTTCGACTTCATCAAGCTCGGAATTTTTAGCCTCAACAACAAGTTCGTCGTGTACTTGAATAATTATTCTGCTATCAAAGCCGCGCAGATTTTCTTCCGCCTTAAGCATCGCCAATTTAATAATATCGGCGGCGGAGCCTTGAATCGGTGTGTTCATCGCCATACGCTCGGCATTTGAACGGATATTGAAATTCAAACTGTTAATCCCGAATAACGCCCTGCGCCGCCCAAACATTGTCATAACATAGCCGTTAAGATGAGCCTGCGCGACTGTCGCGTCCAAAAAATCCTTGACGCCGGGATAACGCTCGAAGTAACGAACAATGTATTCGCCCGCCTCCTGTCGGCTGATATGCAAATCCTGCGCCAAGCCATAAACGCTAATGCCGTAAACAATGCCAAAATTAACCGCCTTAGCTTTGCGGCGAAGGTCGGGCGTCACCTCGTCAATCTCTACGCCGAAAACTTCAGACGCCGTCCGTGCATGAATGTCCTGCCCTTTTTTAAAGGCGTCGATTAAATTTTCGTCGCCCGACATATGCGCGAGCAATCGAAGTTCAATCTGCGAATAATCGGCAGATAAAATG
>JAFZIQ010000051.1 GCA_017554285.1 Selenomonadaceae bacterium | reverse complement strand
ATAAGTCGGCGTTATTCTTCAATGATTTGACCGATAAAAAGGACGATTTAGATTGCATACACGCGCTGAAAAATTTGCAAATCCCCGTTGCGTTGCGAACCGCGAACACCGAATATTTTCCTGCGGCGGGCTTATCGCGTCACGAACGGAATAAACTTTCTTACTGCGGCAGTTGGCTTTCTGCGAATGAGTTAGGGCTTTTGGCGGGACTTCCTCAGAAAGAAGTTATCGGGTTGCGTCTGCGCGAGGAAGTTGAATTTGGTTTGAACGTCGAGAAAGTTCCTGCCGAATATGCGTTGGAGCTTGGGCATTTGGTGCAGAGCGGCGAGGTTAAGGAAAATATTCCCGTGAGTTTGGACAAGCGCGACTTCGACAAGCACGCATTTATATCGGGCGTGACGGGTAGCGGCAAAACTACGACTTGCCAAAATATTTTATTGGGCTGGGGCGGCGCGTTTTTAGTTATCGAACCAGCGAAGACAGAATAACGTTCGTTGAAAAAATATTGTCCCGACCTGAAGCCGTCAAGCATTGTCATTCGCTCGACAAAAATTTTCGCCATATAACTTTGATTGAAGAGGCACACAGACTTTTAAGCCGCTACTTGCCCGGCGACAATCTGAATAAGAAACAGGGCGTCGAAGTTTTTACGGACATGTTAGCGGAGGTTCGCAAATACGGCGAGAGCTTGATAATCGTTGACCAAATTCCCGATAAGATGACGCCGGAAGTATTGAAGAACACGAACACGAAAATTATTCATAAGCTATTCGCGCAGGACGACAAGGACGCCGTCGGGAATACTATGGCATTGAGCGACGAACAAAAAACTTTTCTGTCGAATTTGCCGCCCGGTCGCGCCGTCATGTTTTCGCAAGGCTGGACTAAGGCTATACAGTTGCAGATTGAAGAAAAAATTTCTTCCGAGCGCAAGGAAATTGACGTTTCGGAAATTCGGCGGGCGGCGATGAATTATCATATGCGCTGTAAGACCCCTAACTTTAGTTTTTAGGATTTAGGAACTAGGAACTGGTTATTTAGGGATTAGGAACTAGTTCTTAGTTCCTAGCTCCTAGTTCCTAGCATGGACAGTATTGCGTTACAACAATCTCTTCGTGATTTGGACGTTGCCTATCAAAATTTTTTCAAACACGGCAGAGGTTACCCGAAATTTAAATCAAAGCGAAATCATTTGCAGAGCTATCGAACGTGCAGTAAATCAATCAGAATAGAAGGCAAAAGAATCAAATTGCCGAAAGTTGGTAGTGTATGTTTTGAGCAGTCGCGAGAATTTCAAGGGCGAATTCTAAACGTGAAGATAACGAAAACTGCCACAGAGAAATATTTTGTGTCGTTGTGTGTGGAAGAAAATGTAGCCGACAACTTGAAGAGAAATGGCGGCGGGAACTCGGAATGGATGTCGGGTTGAAGGAATTTTGTACTTTCTCAAATGGAAAGGCTGTTGCCAATCCGCGAATATTGCAACGACTAAGTAAAAAATTGAAGAAGGCGTAACGTACCCTTTCCCGCCGCAAACTCGATAGTAAAAATCGCAATCGGCAACGAATCCGATTAGCACGTATCCACGAAAAAATAGCCAACGGCAGACGGGATTTTTTGCACAAATTAACAACGAAGCTGTGTCGTGAAAACCAAACGATAGCAGTTGAGACGTTAAATGTGCAAGGAATGCTCAAGAATCACAAGTTAGCGAAGTCGATAACGGACGCGAGTTGGGGTGAATTTTTCAGACAGTTGCAATACAAAGCGTTCTTGTATGGTTGTGATGTGATAAAAGTTCCGACGTTTTACCCCTCAAGCCAAACGTGTAGTAATTGCGGGTATAAAAATCCGATTACGAAAAATTTGGGAGTTCGGGAATGGGTTTGTCCAAAATGTGGAGTGAATCATGACCGTGACCAGAATGCGGCGATAAATATCTTGCGTAAAGCTTTGGAAATGAAAATTTCAGCTTAGGTGCTAAAAAAATCTACCGTGGGACACACGGGAAGTCACGCTTGTGGAGACTATGTAAGACGCAACCACGGCGCAACAGTCGTTGAAGCAAGAATCCCTCCGGCTTTAGCCGTGGGGAGTGTCAATTGAAGGCGCAAATTCCCGACGATAAAATTGACAGGGTTAAGCTCGCTGCCAACCGTGAACGATATATGATTTTCGGCATGGTGGAGCTGACCAACGGGCTTGAAAATAAAATGGGAATTAAAATGCCCGAAGATTTTCTGTTTGAAATCGGGCGCAGTCGTATGGAGCCGAATGAGATTCTTGCCATAATTGACGCCTTCAAATTTTTGGGCAGTGATACTGTGTATGTCAGCGATTATTTCAAGGGCAAGCTGTCCCGCGACGAAAATATTAAGATTGAAGATGCGTTGCTGGTCGCGCTTAGGAAATATTATCCGCAGAAGGCCGACGATTATTTTTATGAGCGTTTGGGAGTTATGCGCAAGGCAAGTCGCGATGATTTAAAGTTGGCGGACGTTTACGCGGACAAGTTGACGGAAGAAAATTTCAAACGCATTGAGCGCGAAGGGAAAATTCCCGACGATTTATGAGCGGAGGAATTTATGGACAAAAATTTTAGCATAAAAGAAATGTTGGATTCGATTAAGGCGGACACGGGTTTTTACGAGTCAAAGATTAGCCGCGT
>JAFZIQ010000050.1 GCA_017554285.1 Selenomonadaceae bacterium | reverse complement strand
TGCAATTCTCGCATAATATCTAACCTCAATTCATTTCGACTGAATGCAGTTTATCACCTTATTTATATCGTGTCAACAAAAAATCGCGATTCATCCCGCCGCCTATAGAGGCGGGGGAATTCTCGCGCAAGTAGGTTAAAATTTTTTATGATTCGGATTTGCCGTTAAGTGTCGAGGAAATCCCATTCGGAGCCGAGTACCCGGCGCAACGCCGAAAGTTTTCCGTTCCACATTCCGCATTTACGTCATATTTTCCGCGTTTTCCTCTTACGCTTTTTCTTGGAACCCTTATCATAGAAATTATCTCCTCTCGTCAATCATGAATAAGTTCCTGCAAAGTTTTATAAAGTTGTTCGGGGTCGGCGGGCTTTGTCAAATGTGCATTCATGCCCGCTTTCAGTGAGCGTTGAACGTCTTCATCAAAGGCGTTGGCTGTCATTGCGATTATCGGAACGGTTTTTGCATCGGGGTGATTCAATTCGCGAATAGCGGCGGTTGCCTCCAAGCCGTCCATGACAGGCATTCTTATATCCATTAAAACCGCATCATAAAAGCCCGGCGGCGATGCGGCAAATTTTTCGACCGCAATTTTCCCGTTCTCCGCGTGATCTGAAATCATGCCCCGCATTTCCAATATCATCATCATTATTTCCGCGTTGACAGGCATATCCTCCGCTACAAGTATCGTGCGCCCCTCAAGCTCGACAAGTTTCTTTTCGGGGAAAATTTGTTTCTTGCGACTGAAAGCTTGACGGAATTCGTAAAGCGCATTGTTCGCCGATAACGGCTTGGGCATAAACGTATCAACGCCCGCTTTTATCGCCTCGTCTTCCACTTCATACCAGTCATAAGCCGTCAAAACTATAACTGCCGTCTCTGTGCCCAAAATTTCCCGAATCTTTCGCGTGAGTTCTATTCCGTCCATTTCCGGCATAAGCCAATCGACTAAAATTAAATTGTAATCCTCGCGCCGTGCATGACGAAGATTTATCATCTCCAATGCTTCTTTGCCGCTCGCGCAGGTTTCCGCCTTGATTCCTATTTCGCCCAAAACCGATTTGGCATGTTCGCGAGCAAGTTCCTCGTCATCTATAATCAAAACCGTAATATCTTGCGGATTAATTTCAATATTCTCTTCAACTTCGCCGCGAGACGAATCTTTCAACGGCAAATTGACTACAAATTCCGTGCCTGCGCCCTTTTCCGATTCAACAGTTATCGAACCGTTCATCATCTGCACAATATTTTTTGTAATCGCAAGTCCCAAGCCCGAACCGCCGTAGCGCGAAGTCGTTGTATCGTCCTCTTGACTGAAAGGCTCAAATATTCTCGGCAAATAATCTTTGCTCATGCCGATTCCCGTATCCTTAATCGTGAATCGGAAATTGGATTGCCCGTCATATTGCGCCGTACACTCAATCAGCAATGAAACTTTTCCGCCCGCGTCCGTGAACTTAACCGCATTGCCCAAAATGTTAAGCAAAACCTGTTCAAGCTTGGTATCATCGCCGACGTAGTACTTGCCGATAGAACCGCGCATTTCGCATTCGTAACTTAAACCTTTATCCTGACATTGCCCGTCGATAAGACTGTTAATCTGGTAGACGAACGACGTAAAAGAAAATTCCTCATTGCGGAAACTCATACGCCCGCTTTCAATGCGGCTCATGTCCAAAATATCATTGATAATCGACAACAAATAGCGGGCACTCGTTCCGATTTTTTCAAGGTGCCCTCTGACTGTCTCCGATAAATCGTTTTCGTGCAATGCAATATTATCAAGCCCGATAATAGCATTCATCGGCGTCCTTATCTCGTGACTCATGCGCGACAGGAATGCCGTCTTTGCAACGTTGGCTTGCTTAGCCTCATTAAGCGCGGCTTTCAAATGTTCATTCTGTTCAATCTGTTTACGTTGAATTTCGGTCGTGTCGCTTTTCAACAGGATAAAGAAATCTGCGCGGGGGTCGATAGTGTAAAACGCAAGCCGCTTATAAAAAGTTTCGTCGCCGATTTTGCAAGCGATATTGACAACATAAGGCTCGACTGTCTTGAGATTTTCCTTTATCGCCGAAAGTCTCAATGAATCCATGATATTTTTCTTAGCCGTCTCATCACCCACCAATACGGGGAAAACTTGACTGCGCAGATATTTTTCGTAATCGCCTTCGCGAGTCGCAGGAAAGATACTGCCCTTGCCGACAATATTTGAGTCGCCGACTACCACGCTGTATTTGTCATTGACAAGGTAGGCAACCAAATCGAATTGACGCGCCAAAATCTTATCAAGCAATGCGCCTTCGACTTTCTCTTTGCCCGCCTCTTGTTCCGAAATAAAAATTATAAGTTCATTTGTAATCGGGTGGCGAGTAAAGACAGCTCGATAATTCACGTAGCAATAATGCCCGTCCTTGCGCCGCGAAAACAGATACATTGACAGCTGATTTTCTCCGCGCTGAAATCGCGCTTTGATATTTTCCGCGTCGAAAGTTTCAATAAAAAGTTTGCGCTCCTCTTCAATCGGATAATTCATCGACCGTAAATTAATCAGCTCGGAATAAGGACGAATAACCGAATCCGTCCCGAATAAATCCTTGCCTTGAATATCCTCAACCTTGTTGCGCGTCAAATTCGCTCGGAACATTGATAAAGTACGCTCGTTAGCCCGATAAAAATTATCGCCGATAGTCATGTACGTCATCTGAAGTCGCTGAGCGTAAATCTTAACCGAAGTCACGTCGAAAAAGCGGCAGTAAACATAATGCTCTTCGTAATCGTCTATGAACGTGAAATTGATATTGCACCAAACGATATTGCCTTTATCGGTGATTTGCCGAATCGTCAAGTCCTTAGTGCTTTCTTCGGACGAACGACGGCGGAGCATACGTCTGACGGCAAGGCGGTCGTCAGGGTGAATAAAGGCAACTATACTGCGTTCGTTCAAAGTCTTTATAACTTTTGCGGTACCGCATTCAAGCATACGCGCAAAACTTTTCGAGACCAAAACCGCCTCATATTTTCCGTCGTTGCGTTCCTTTATAAGAAGTGCCGCGCCCTCCATTTTCCAAATCGAACGCAGAAAATTAGTCCGCGCAGATTTCTTTTCGTATTCGCTGATGTCGGTAAGAATGAATCCGACGTAAGGCGCAGGCAAATTGTTAATCGGGGTCGATAAAACTTTCCCGCCGCCAAGCAAATTATTTTCGCCGGTGAATGCACCGATAAAATCTTCCGACTTGTTAAGGCTTTGCCAAAAACGAGCGAACGGCTCATTACCGAAGGCAATACGATAATCGCGCAAGGAACCGTCCGCATTTTTAACGGGCTCGCAAATAATTATGCTGATTGGCAGTTCTTCAAAGTTTGACGTATCGAACGGCAATGAACTGTTCATTAATAAAAATCCTCGCTTTCAAAAAATTAGGGACGAGACTCGCGTTTGAATCTCGCCCCAGATTATAACAGGTATTCTATATTTTTGTGAAGAAAAATTTCAAATCTCCTTCAAGAAAGCGGCATAACCTTTTTTGGTTTCGTAAATATCGATTTTGGAAGTCGCTTCCCAAGGAGCGTGCATACTCAAAACCGCAACGCCGCTGTCGATAACTTCCATACCGTATTTCGCCATCATGTAAGCGATAGTGCCGCCGCCGCCCAAATCAACTTTGCCGAGTTCGGAGAATTGATAATGAACGTTATTTTTATCGAGAATATCACGGAGCTTGCCGACGTATTCGGCATTGGCGTCGCTGGAACCGCTTTTACCGCGTGAGCCTGTGAATTTGTTAAAGACCATGCCTTTACCGAGATAAGCTACGTTGCGTTTTTCATAGGCGTTGGGATAAAGCGGGTCAAAGGCACTGGAAACATCGGAGCTTAACATAAAAGAATTTCTGAGTGCGCGGCGCAGTGCAAGTTCGCTGTATTGTCCGCAAGCGTTCAAAAGTTCGGCAAGCGTGTTTTCAAAGAAAAAGGATTGCATACCGGTTGCGCCGTAACTGCCGATTTCTTCTTTATCGACAAGCAGGCAACAGGCGGTTTTGGCGAAAGTTTGATTATGCGCCTCAAGCATTGCAACCAGCGAAGTATAGGAGCAAACTCTGTCATCTTGTCCGTAGCCGAGCACCATACTTTTATCAAAGCCCAAATTGCGAGCTTTACCGGCGGGCACAAGCGCGAGTTCAGCCGAAAGAAAATCTTCTTCCTCAATATCGTATTTATCTTTTAAGAGTTTAAGCACGCCCTTTTTGACGGACTCTTTATCATTTTCTTTAAGCGGATAATTGCCGACGAGAATATCCAACTTTTCGCCCTCAATAACTTTGTCGGCAGTCTTTTTAAGCTGTTCTTGCGATAAGTGAATCAGCAAATCCGTCACGCAAAAAACAGGGTCGTTTTCATCTTCGCCGATAACGATTTCGATAATGCGCCCGTCCTTTTTGACAACAACGCCGTGCATGGCGAGCGGCAACGTCACCCACTGATATTTTTTAATGCCGCCGTAGTAATGGGTATCGAAATAAGCAAGTCCGCCGTCTTCGTAAAGCGGATTTTGTTTGAGGTCAAGTCGGCAAGTATCGATATGCGCTCCGAGAATCTTTAAGCCGTTTTCGAGCGGCTCTGTACCGATTTGGAAAAGCGCGACGGTTTTCTTCATGCAAACGCTGTAAACTTTATCGCCCGCCTTGAGTCGGGTTTTACTTTTAATCACTTCGTCAAGATTTTTATAACCGACAGCCTCCGCCTGTTTGACGGCTTCAACGACGCTTTCACGCTCGGTTTTGCAACGGCTTATGAAGTCGATATAATCTGCCGCCAGATTGTTCATGGCGAGCTTGTCATCATCGGTGTATTCGCTCCAAACGGAAAGTTTTTTATCTTGGTCTTCAGCCATTTTACGTTTCTCCTTTTCAGCTTGAATTTTTTTCCACTCGCGCATTTTTTCTCTGAGCGAGTTGATTTGTTCGTTCAGTGAATCTTTATTATCCATTGATACTCCCAACAAAAAGCTTTAAGCTTAGAGCTTTCAGCTTTCAGGAAAATTCTTAAAGCTAAAAGCTGACAGCTATAAACTAAATTTTTTCGTTAATAATGTTCAAAAAATCTTCGGCAGAATCTGCGCGGTTAAATAAATTTCTTAACTCGGCTCCTCCCGTCAAGCCCTTAGTGTACCAAGCGGCATGAGCACGCATTTCACGGACGCCGACACGTTCGCCCTTATAGAAAATAATTTTTTCAAGGTGACGTTTCATGACGGCGGCTTTTTCGCTGACAGTCGGCGGAGGAAGTTTTTCGCCCGTCATAAAATATTTCAGCAAGCGATTGATGATAAACGGATTACCCTGCGCGGCTCTGCCAATCATGACGCCGTTGGCATTTGTTACGGCAAGAATTTTATCAAGCGAATCGAAATCCTTAACGTCGCCGTTGGCAATGACGGGAATTTTAACGGCGGCTTTGACTTTGGCTATTTCCTCCCAATTCGCCGCGCCCGAATAAAATTGCTCCCTTGTCCTGCCGTGAACGGCTATAAAATCGACGCCCGCATTTTCAACGCGTTTGGCGACTTCGACGGCGTTAATATTTTCCGCGTCGTAGCCCAGCCGAATTTTGACGCTGACGGGAAGTTTAACAGATTTTTTAACAGCTGACAAAATTTTTTCGAGGAGGGCGGGATTTTTCATAAGGGCGGAGCCTTCGCCGTTTTTAACGATTTTGGGCGCGGGACAACCCGAATTAAAATCAATGACGGCAGCAGAGCCGAGTTCTTCGACGTAAGCCGCCGCCTCCGCGCAGATTGCAGGGTCGGAGCCGAAAAGTTGAATTGCCGCAGGTCTTTCTTCCTTGACGGTTTCAAGCATGGCAAGAGTTTTTTCGTTGCGATAGTGAATGCCCGCCGCGCTTACCATTTCCGAAAACATAAGCAGATTTTTTTTGGCGAAGTCGTCATCAATCAATTCTCTTACCAAAATTCTGAACGCGGTATCGGTAACTCCCGCCATCGGCGCAAGGAAAACGGGCGTCTTGAAAATTTCGGCAGTTGTCATGCGGAATTTCTCTCGTGCAGGACGCGCAAGCCCGACAACGTCAAGAAGTGGTCGATTTTATCAATCGTCTTTGATTCCTTATGAATCATTTTGGCAAGTCCGCCCGTCGCGATAACTTTTGCTTTCCAATCTGCGCCCATTTCTTCGCGGATTTTTTCCACAATCGTATCAATCTGTCCGACATAGCCGTAAATGATTCCGGATTGCATACAAGTTATCGTGTTGTGTCCGATAACACTTTTCGGCGGAACGAGTTCAATACGCGGGAGTTTGGCGGTTGAACTGAAAAGAGATTCGGCGGCAGAGACGATACCCGGCGCGATTACGCCGCCCAAAAAATCGCCCGTTTCGGAAACAACGTCGAAAGTCGTTGCCGTTCCGATGTCAATGACAATCAGAGGACCTCCGTAAAGTTCATACGCGCCGACGACGTTGACAATCCTGTCCGCGCCGATTGCTCGCGGATTCTCGTAGTTTAGTTTAATACCCGTCTTGATACCGGGACCGACGATAAGCGGACGAATTTTAAAATAACGCTCGCACATTTTGGTTATCGGTACAATCATCGGCGGCACGACCGACGAAATAATTATGTCTTTAACGTCAGAAATTTTCACGCCTTGATAGCGGAACAGGTCGTTAATCAACATGCCGTATTCGTCGCCGGTCTTTTGTCTGTCAGTCGAAATGCGCCAATGTTTCATCAAATTTTTTCCGTTATAAGTGCCCATAACAATGTTGCTGTTTCCAATATCGATAACTAAAAGCAAGTGATCACTCCTCCAATTTCAACAAATCTTGAAGATAACCGAACTCGACGTAATCTCTAAACATGTAATTTAAACGAAATGTATTTATCATTTGCGGAATGATTTTTATGGCGGCAAGACGAATGTCTTTGACAACAGGATAGGGCAGATTTAAAAGATTTGGCAACTCGCGAATAAAAAGTCTTGCTTCCGACAAATTCATGCCGACAAATGACTGCAAAATGGCTTTGAGTGACGCCTCCTCGAAAAATTTGGCGGGTGTGTTGTCCGGGAGTATTGTTTTAAGAATTGAGCTGACAGCGCGACACGTGAGGAACGTCTCCATTTTTCCTTGATAAAAATCCGACGGAGTGTTCGGCAGAAACGTCGGCGATAAATTTACCGTCAACGCGTTTAATAATCTTTCAGTGGCACGAAATTTATCGGGCATTTGAAAATTTTGCATACGAGTTTCACGATATTTTAAAATGTCGTCGTCAAACTCATCATTTAAATCATAATCATCAAATATTTTCTTTGTATATACATCTCCCAAATCACTTGCACAACCTCGTTTGCCTTTTTGTATGTACTCTTCTTTAGATTTGATTCGGTAATGATTAAGGACGATTTTTTCTGTGTGTATAGATTGAGAGGTAATTCCCTTTACAACGTCCCCGTTTCCGTTAATTGCACACAGTCCTTCAAAATAAAACACGTAATGCGAACTGGGAACAAAATTTATTGTGCGAGGATTTGCAAGTGTCTTACAAGTTCTATTAGAGTTGACAAAATCTTTTGGAGCACGGCGCGTGAATCGTTCGAGCACACCGCGAGAATAGTCAGCATTTTCTTGACCATTCGAGCCAAAACATTGCCAATTAATCGCTAAGCCCATTGCATTTGAATAATGCGACAAAATTTCGTCGACTACTTCAACGATACCCCCCCCAGTCAACTTTGGATAAATAAACTCGTCAGCGTCTATGAATGCCATGTATCGGCAATGAAATTTGAATTGCTTGACTGCGTCATTATAGGAACTGTGTTGCATTAAATTGCCGTGTCTGTAAAAATAATCGACAAGACCGGCTTTGACGTATGGCGCGGCGACTTCGGCTTGATTGTCAGTGCTGTCATTGTCGTAAAGGTAAAAGTGGTCGACGCCTGCGAGCAAATGATAATCGAGCCACTCTTTAAGGTAGTGTCCCTCGTTTTTGAGAATCGCCACGACCGCCAAATCATGCAAAAATAAATTTTTATCAACCACAAAATCAACTCCCTAAGAATTTTTTATAAATCGTTGTACGAGTTCCAAGTCCGAAAAATCTTTCCAGAATTCATTTTTACGCATGAAGTCCATAGTCTGCGAAATTATTTGGATTGACGCGGAGCGAATTTCTTCGACGGCAGGATAAGGCAAGCTTAAAAGATTAGGCAATTCGCTGAGCAAAAGTCTGACGTCCGATAATTTTAAACCGTCAAGCGATTTTAAAACGGCGGCAAGCGACGCCTCTTCATAAATTTTTCCGCGCAGATAAGTACTTAACGCCCTGCAAGTCAACGCAGTCTCCAAATCGGAAATTTTATCATTGGCGAATTCGGAAAGAGTTTTATTTAAAGCGGCAGTCACGCGATTAAATTTTTCGTCGTCACTTTCAAGGGAAAAATTCTCTGCGCGAGCGGCTCGGTATTTCAAAATGCCGTCGTCGAAAACTTCATTGCGATTGTACATATCGAACCAATCAGCCGTGAGATAAGTACTTTTTTTGCCGGCGCGTCCCTTTTTTATCTTGTTGAAAAATTCTTCGCGACTCTTGGCGTTGTAGTGATTGAGAGCAATTTTATCTGCCGTAACCGGCTCATTGCAATAGGAAGAAACGATTTCGCCGCATTCGTTCACGGAGTGATTGCCTTCGTAATAAATCGGGAAGTGTGCGCTGGTGAAAAAAGCAATTCTGCGCGGGTCGGCGACAGTTTTAACTTGAGCATTGCCGCCCGGTATATCGCGATTTGGAATCGGAACTACCCAATCAATCGGAGCGCGGCGAGTAAATCTTTCGAGGACGCCGCGTGAGTAATCGGCTTTTTCCTCACCGTTCGAGCCGAAAAGTTGCCAATTAATAACCAATCCCGAAGCGTTCGGACAGCATGATAAAATTTCGTCGATAACTTTTGAAATGCTTTGATTAGATTTAGGGAAAATGAATTCGTCCAAATCGATAAACGCCATATGTCGGCAATGAAATCGATAATTCAAAACAGCGTCATCATAAGCGGCAAACTGCGCGGATTCGCCCGAAATAATTTTACTCGTGACCAAGCCCGCCTTGATGTAAGGCGCAATGATTTCGTTGTAATCGTCGGAGCTGTCATTATCATAAAGATAAAAGTGGTCGACTCCCGCCAACAAGTGATAGTCGAGCCACTCTTTGATATAATGCCCTTCATTTTTAAGAATCGCGACAATCGCCAAGTCATACAGAAATAAATTTTTATCGACAGACAAAAAGTCTCACCTCAAATTATCTTCTCCTGCGAAGTTTTTCTTCAATCAGAGCCAAACCTTCTTCATTAATGGCGGGCTTTTTGATATGACCTGCCGCCGCCGACTTTTCAATCTCGCTGAGAACGGAAAAATCTCGCGAATCTGTCATGATTATTACAGGGATATTCTTCAGCTTGGCATTTTCCTTGACGAGCGATAAAAATTTAATACCGTTCACAAAGGGCATATCCAAACTGACGAGTATTAAATCTGCGCCGTTACTTTCCAAAAGTTTCATTCCTTCGACCGCGCTTTGAGCCGTATTGATTTCGCAAGGGAATCGATTTTTAATTGTATCTCTTTCCTGCCGCAAGTCGAAAATATCATCGTCAATCAGCGTTATATTGAACACGGATTTTTGTTGCTCTTCCGTGAAAGAATTACTTTCTTCGGTATCGCCAATCATCTTATCAATCCGCTCAACGAGGTCTTTCGGCTCGCAAGGCTTAGCAACGTAATCTTGAACTCCCAATGAAAAAATTTCTGCGACAAGTTCCCTTTTGGTCGAACCCGACATCATCATAATCGGAGTATCTTTAAATCGGTCGTCACTGCGAATCCTGCGCAACATATCTACGCCGTTAAAATCCGCGTCGAGAATAACCAGATTTATTACTCGGCTGATAAGCGTATTGATTGCGTTGAGGGGATTATTTACCGCAAGTATTTGATATTTTTTAGACAGACTGCGCTCCAAAATAATTTTCGTAATACTCAAGTTCCGATCGTCGCTTATGGCTATCAAAATTAAAACTTCATGACGATTAGCCGCAACCTTCTTTAAATCACTGCTCTTTATAAATTCTATCCGCTTACTCTGCGTCTTGGCTTTATCGCGAAATTTCTCCAGACATGCCGGACAATACAATCCGGTTTGTATCATCTTTCCGCAACCCGCGCACGGTCGACCGTTATTTCTGCTTTTGCTGTCTGCTGTTCCTCTTTTTGCCATTTCCTTAAAATCCTGCCGTTAAGTCGACAAGCCTCCTTACCTCCTTATTTAACTGCTCAGATATTTCTTATAGTTTACAAAAAATTTTCAGCAAGGTCAATAAAAAAAATCCGCCGAGTTTTATTCCCGACGGATTTTATAATTCAAGTCAATACTTCTCAGCTGTTTATCAGTTTCTTGTAAAGTTCAATGTACTCATGCGCCGAATTCTTCCAGCTGTAATCGCTGTTCATCGCATTGGAAGAAATCTGCAACCAAACTTCAAACTGCGCATAAGTCGACAACGCACGCTTGAGAGCATACATCATTTCATGCGCATTGTAATTCGAGAACACAAAGCCGTTGCCCTGTTTCGTGTACTTGTCGTATTGCTGAACCGTATCTTTCAAGCCGCCTGTTTCGCGGACAACCGGTGCCGCACCGTAACGCATTGCAATAAGCTGACCGATTCCGCAAGGCTCGTAATTTGACGGCATAAGGAAAATATCCGACGAAGCGTAAATTCTCTGCGCAAGTTCATTCGAGAAATAAATATTCGCCGAAACTTTCTGCGGGTATCTCCACGCCAATCCTTTAAACCAATCTTCGTAAACTTTATCGCCCGTGCCCAGCAAGACGAATTGGAAATCTTCATGCTGAAGAAGTTCGTCCATCATGCGGACTACCAAGTCAAGACCTTTCGCCGCAACAAGACGAGTTACCATTGACACAATCGGAATCTTTCTGCCTTGAGGAAGTCCCAGCAACTCTTGGAGCTTAATTTTGTTCTCGCATTTCTTATCGAATGCAAGGTAAGCATCGGAGTTGTCATAGTTCACAAACAGGTGTTTATCGGTCGCAGGATTGAAAACACTGTAGTCAATGCCGTTGACAATGCCGTAAAGGTCATCTTTGCGACTGCGGAGAAGTCCGTCGAGGTGTTCGCCGAAATATTCATATTGAATTTCCTGCGCATAAGTCTTGCTGACGGTCGAAACATAATCCGCGTAGATAATGCCGCCCTTCATGAAGTTGACCGCATCATAGAATTCAAGGTCGCCGTTGTTAAAGTATTTCCAATCCAGACCGAGCACGTCGCCCATTATATCTTTCGTGAAGACGCCTTGATATTTCAGATTGTGAATCGTGTACAGAGTTTTAATCTTCTCATAACGCTCGTCGCCCTGATGTTCGAGTTTCAAAAGGACGGGCACAAGTCCGGAATGCCAGTCGTTGGCATTGATAACGTCGGGGAAGAAATCGAGAGCGGGCAAGCAATTCAAAATCGCACGGCAGAAGAATGAATATCTTTCCGCGTCGTCATCATAGCCGTAAAGACCTTCGCGAGCGAAATATTCTTCATTGTCGACGAAATAATAAGTGACGCCGTCAAGTTCGTATTTGTCAATGCCGACGTACTTCGTGCGCCATGAAACGGGGATAGTTCCGTCGTAAACATGCTCCATTCCTTCAAGGAACTTTGCAGGAATTTTGCCGGTGAACTTAGGAAGAATAACGCGAACATCAACGCCCTGCTCTTTAAGAGCCTTCGGGAGTGAACCTGCCACATCGGCAAGACCGCCGGTTTTAACAAACGGAACAGCTTCCGACGCCACATAGAGAACTTTCATAATAACAAACTCCCTCCTGTTTATCTGTTGTTATTGTGGAAAATATTTTCAGTTTTGAGGATTCAGGGGTCAGGATTCAGGGGTCAGGATTTAGGGAAAAACCCTTTGCCCCTGACCTCTTTGCCCTTATCCCTTAAAGCTAATCTTTCGTCCCGCGCAGATAATCTTGCGGCACATCGTGCCTTAAAAAAACAGTTGCAAGCGGCGGAACCGTTAAACGGATTGATTGATTTCTGTTGTGCCACGAAAAATCTTCGGTCGTCAGCTTATCGGAATTTACAACGCCGCTGCCGCCGAATTCTTCCGCGTCCGAGTTGAAAACTTCGACATACGCGCCCTTATCGGGGACGCCGATTCGATAATCTTTGCGAGTTTCGGGCGTAAAGTTGCAGACTACTATTAAGTAATCGTCGCTTTTTTCCGCTTTGCGAATGAAGGAAACTATGCTGTTGTCATTATCGTTGCAGTCAATCCACTGGAAGCCGTTCCAATCGAAATCGACCTGCCAGAGCGATTTATTTTCAAGATAGAACTTGTTCAACGCCTGCGAATAAGTTTGCATTTGCGTATGCTTTTCATATTGCTCGACCAAGTGCCAATCAAGACTGTCATTTTCATTCCACTCGATAAACTGCCCGAATTCGCCGCCCATGAATAAAAGTTTTTTACCGGGATGAGCCATCCAATATCCCAAGAAACCCCTCAAGCCCGCAAACTTTTGCCAATAATCGCCCGGCATCTTCTCAATAAGCGAGCGTTTGCCGTGAACAACTTCATCATGACTGAGCGGCAAGATAAAATTCTCCGCGAAAGCATACATGAACGAGAATGTAACTTTGTCGTGATTCCATTTGCGATAAATCGGGTCGAGACTTACATAATCAAGCATGTCATTCATCCAACCCATATTCCACTTGTAATTAAAGCCCATACCGCCCATATAAACCGGTTTGGAGATTAACGGCCACGAAGTCGATTCCTCCGCCATCATTAACGCTTGCGGATGATACTTGAAGACAGTTTCGTTAAGCTTTTTAAGGAAATCGACCGCCTCAAGATTGCCCGTGTCACCGTAGCGATTCGGAGTCCATTCGCCCTCCTCGCGTCCGAAGTTAAGATACAACATATTTGCCACGCCGTCAATCCTTAATCCGTCAATATGAAATTCTTCAAGCCAAAAAAGCGCATTTGAGATTAAAAAGCTTTGAACTTCGGTGCGCCCGTAATCGAAATTGATTGTGCCCCAGCCGCGATTCTCCGAAAGCTGAGTATTGTCGGATTCGTAGAGATTAACGCCGTCGAACTCGCGCAAGCCGTGAGTGTCTTTGCAGAAATGTCCCGGTACCCAGTCCATTATAACACCGATTCCGTTTTTATGCGCAGTCTCGACCAAGTAACGAAAATCATTAGGCTCGCCGTAACGACTCGTCACCGCGTAATAACCCGTCGTCTGATAGCCCCACGAATTGTCCAGCGGGTGTTCCGACAGCGGCATGAACTCTATATGCGTGTAGTTCATTTCCTTGACGTACTTAATCAAACGGTCGGCAAGTTCGCGATAGCTCAAGAAACCGTCGCCGTTGCGTTGCCAAGAACCCGCATGAACTTCATAAATCAGCATTGGATGCGAATAGGACGTTTGACGCCTGTTAAGCTCCTGCCATTCGCCGTCTTGCCAATCGTAATCTTCAAGGTTGTAAAGTTTCGACGCGGTATTCGGACGTTTCTCGGCATAAAAGCCGTAAGGGTCGCTCTTCAAAATGTGAGCTTTACCGTGCGGAGGCTGAATTGCATATTTGTAGTTATCGCCCTGCTTAAGTCCTTCAATAAAAATTTCCCAAGTCTCGCCGTCTTCCAGCCGAATCATGCGATTGACGCGAGTATCCCAGTTATTGAAGTCTCCGACGACGCTGACAGACTTTGCATGAGGAGCCCACAGCGCAAAGCGAACACCCTCTTTGCCGTCGCGCTCGATGAAGTGTGCACCGAACATTTCATAAGCATGATAATTCGTGCCTTGATGAAACAAATACAGACCGTATTCGCTGAGGTTTGAAGTCTTCATCAATCAACCTCCCCTCGTCTTTGATAGATGGAAAGATGGTTAGGTGGCAAGGTGGCAAGTACTTTCAATCTTTCCATCTTTTAACTGTTTCCATCTTTTAACTGACTACTGAATTTTACAGGGTTTAATATTCCAAATTTCAGCGGCGTATTCGTCGATAGTTCTGTCGGAAGAAAATCTGCCCGAATTTGCAATATTCATGGCTGCCGAACGGAGCCAGCCCATTCTGTCTGCATAACGCGCATAAATTTCTTGGTGAGCGTCGATATAAGCATTGAAATCTTTAAGGATAAAGAATTCGTCGTTGCCTTGAATCAGATAATCGCGCAGAGAATGAAAATTGCCGTAACTGCCGTCGGTGAGCTTATCGACAACGAGTCGGGCATTGGGATTGCCGGTGTATTCGTTCCAAGCGGAATAAGTTCCGTTTTCGTAGTAAGCCAAAACTTCGCCCGCCTTGAGTCCGAAGATAACGATATTGTCATCGCCGACAGCCTCTTTAATCTCAACGTTTGCGCCATCGAGTGTGCCGAGAGTTATCGCGCCGTTCATCATGAATTTCATATTGCCGGTACCGGAAGCCTCTTTGGACGCCGTAGAAATTTGCTCGCTGACATCAGCCGCCGGATAGACAATCTCACCGATAGACACGCCGAAATTCTCAATGAAGACGACTTTCAAGCGGTTATCAATCGAACGGTCGTTATTGACTTTATCGGCAATCGCATTGATAAGGCGAATTGTCTCTTTGGCAATGTAGTAACCTGCCGCCGCCTTGCCGCCGAAAAGATAAGTAGTCGGGAGCGGCTTATAGCTGGGGTCGGCTTTAATTTTTTCATACTGCCAAATAATATGGAGCGCGTTCATAAGTTGGCGTTTATAGGAGTGGATACGTTTAACCTGAATGTCGAAAATCGTATTCGGGTCGAGTTCAACACCCTGATGTTTTTTAATGAAATCGGCGAGTGCGGTTTTGCGAATCAATTTAATTTCGTCGAGTTCCTTAAGGACTTTTCTGTCATCAACCGATTCATTGAACAAATCTAACTGTTCGGGGTGACGGTGCCAAACGCGACTTCTGACGGTTCTGTCGATAAGGTCGGCTAATTCGGGATTTGCGCCCATAAGCCAGCGGCGATGAGTTATGCCGTTAGTTTTATTATTGAACATGCGCGGCCAATATTCGTAGAAATCGTGCAGAGTGGTTGATTTAAGAATATCGCTGTGAATTCTTGCGACGCCGTTGACAGAATGGGAGCCGACAATGGCGAGGCGAGCCATATGGACTTCGCCGCCTTCGATAATGGACATAGCGCGGAGTTTATCGACGTTATTCGGATAACGCGCTCTGATATATTCGAGGTGACGGCGATTGACTTCGTCGATAACCATATAAATGCGCGGCAGGAGGGTTTTGAACATATCGACGGGCCATTTTTCCAAAGCTTCGGGCATAATGGTATGGTTAGTATAAGCGACGACGCCGCGAGTAATTTTCCATGCCTCATCCCATTCAAGATC
>JAFZIQ010000006.1 GCA_017554285.1 Selenomonadaceae bacterium | reverse complement strand
CTTGACGTTTTTTATTTTACGTGCTGTGTTGTCGCCGACGAGAAGTTCACCGTCCACACAGATAAAAAGCGTGCTGGACTCGCGGATATTTTGCGCAACCTTCGGATAATCCCCGTCTGTCTTATCGCGCATGATTCGACCAGGATAATCAATCCATTTAAAAGGCATAATCGGCTTATTAGCGTAGTTTAAGTTGAAAAGATAAGTTACCGTTTGGTCAGTGGCACCGGGGAAACGTTCATTTGATATTGAATCGTCGTCCAGTTTTTCAAATGATTCCAAAAGCTCGGTATCCAAACGATCATCTTGCGCTACTATAGAGTAACCGTTAATGCTTTGGCTCATTTCAGAATACATCGCCAGAAGATAACAGGTCTTGCCCGACAGAGATTCGCCAAGAATTGTAAATTTTGTTTCCTCCATTTTTCCTTTCTCCTTTGAAAGATTATTTTTTCGTACAGAATCAGCGGCTTTCACAGTAATTGACTGACCACCAAGATCAAATGTAATGTCGCCATATTCCGCATGATTCGTCACAATAACAACCGCCGTAGAATCGAATACTGCTTTCTCGATTGCCATCGGACTGAAATTAAGCAGAAGTTGACCGGGCTTGATGGTTTCGCCAACTTTTAACTCCGATTTAAATTCTGCACAATTCATTTCGTCATCATCTATTCCGATATGAATAAAAATTTCAATACCATCATTGGACTTTAAGCCGATAGCGTGTCCTATAGGAAAGAAAAGCGTTACTATGCCACTGAAAGGTGCAAAAACTCCATAAGTAGGATTCTTAATCGCCACGCCGCGTCCTATTGCGCCGCTTGCAAAGATAGGATAAGGACATTTTTTCAGCGGAATCAATTTTCCGTCCAAAGGGCTGAATATCCGTATATTCCTCGCCATGAAAGCTTTCCTCCGTTACTTGAGATGCTTTTTAATCTCGTGCTTGATGATTTGCTTGCCGACTTCGCGAACGGGCTTTGAAGTAATAATCTCTGCAGTCTTTTTCGCGCCGAGATTGTTAAAAGCGGCTTTCAATATTGTTTCGGCAAGAGAGCCCAATAAAGACATTTAAATCACTCCTTTTAATGATCCAACTTGCGATTAATCGTCCAGACATGCGGCTTGTCGCCCTGCCTGCGCGGACATTTGCCCGGTTGCGGCTTGCCCATTGACACGAAGCGCGTTTCTTTCTTGCCGCAGTGACTGCACATGTATTCAATCCTTTTTGTCGCCAACGTTATCACTCCAAAAATAAAATTAAGTTTATCAAATTAGAATTGTGCTTTGGTGTCCTGTCAGGACACTGGTACACAAAAAAATTTTAATCTCCGTTGCTTAGAGAAACAGCACGCTCAAGACACTGCAAATATTTCGGACAAGCTTCCCACGCAAAGAGTATGCACGGCGGCACTTGTAAGGCTTGCGCTATTTTTATCACCGACGCGATGCTTTTATTCGGACGGAAATTTTCGATTTGACTGATATACGCCGCGCTAACATTGGATTTCTCTGCCAATTCTTTTTGGGATAAGTTATTCAACACCCTGAACTTGTAAAGGTTGTTGGCTAAGATTTTATAGGAACTCTCTTCATTAACTGACATTTTCTTTACCCTATCAACAAAAAAATTTTGCGAGTATTAAACTTCTCGCATAATAAGATTTTTCAATCTTTTGAGAAGGGCTTCCACCACATGCTCTTCTCCATATCGCTGAACGTCACAAGCATTGTTATGTCTATCTGCAAACCGTCTGCTATATCAAAAAGTAACGACACCGAAACATTATCGTTGTATCTGCCGCGTTCGATCTTGCTCAAACTGCTGACGCTCATATTTGCTCGCTTTGCCAGTTCTTTTTGCGACATGTCCCTCAACGTTCGATAATATGCAATCTTAGCTCCTATCTGTCTGAACAAAATTTCTTTGCGAGGATCTACCTGTTTTTCAACATCATTTTTGTCATTCATTTCGCTTTCCTCCGCCCAAATTATTGCATAACGACGCGAAAAAATCCAAAAATCGCTGTCATACATAATGCCAATAAAGCATTTATACGCGCACTATCAACATTTATACGAAAATTGATAATCGGATTCGCGTTCTCAATTACACAGAGATAGTATGTGCTTGAGATGACGGGCTTTATCGAAACATCACCTTCAACTCAAATTAAGCCATTTGAGATTAAAGAACACCTTAATGAAGCAGGAAAACTTAACAAAAATTATTTGCTGTTATGAAAAATTTTACTTACTTATCTGACATCAAGAATAATAAACAAAAATTCTGGAGGGAAAACTCATGGAAAATGCGAGCACAACTTTGATAACGGTAGAGGAGCTTTGTGAGGAATTGATGATTGGAAAAAACACGGCATACAAACTTTTGACATCTTGAGAGATTAAAGGTTTTCGTGTCGGGCGCATTTGGAAAATTCCTCGCGAAAGTCTGAATCGTTACCTCATTGAGCAAACCAGCATTTTAAATAAAAAA
Organism: Selenomonadaceae bacterium; assembly: GCA_017554285.1. Classification (GTDB taxonomy): domain Bacteria; phylum Bacillota; class Negativicutes; order Selenomonadales; family Selenomonadaceae; genus Quinella. The sequence continues at coordinate 711 of JAFZIQ010000006.1, read as the reverse complement.
TGAGCTTGGCTAATTTACACCAAGCCCACTTTTTTATATATCATATCACAAAATTATACATAGCAACAGTGACAGTTTTTTTCTCTTGACAAACAGTTAGACAAAGGAGGGTGCAACTCATTAATGAAATGCCCATTTTTCTAAATGAGCAAGTGAATCATTTTTCAGGCTGAAACTCGTCCGTTTGTCCGTCCCGTCCGTTGAAAAAAGCCCATTGTGATTATAAGGAATTTTTCGGACGGACAAAATTTAAAGGCTGATGAGTCTTGAAAATGTGATGCAAAACATAGATTGTTGATAAAACTTTTTAGTGGACCCACAAATGGACCCACAAAACGGAAAAAGCCCCGTCGATTGACGAGACTTTGTTGATTTCATATGGCGCGTCCGGCGTGACTCGAACACGCGACCCACGGCTTAGAAGACCGTTGCTCTATCCAACTGAGCTACGGACGCAGATTTTACTGCAACGCGCAAATTATACAAGCCCGATAACTTTTTGTCAACGATTAAATCAGCAAATCCTGTTCCTGCAGATATTTAATGAAGGCATCGAAAATTTCTTCATTGCGTCGGATAATGTCCGCCTCTGTGAAGTCGTCATGAGTTTCGGCAAGCCCGCGCAGTTCAAAATTAAATGTGCCCGCCTTTTTGCCGTCGCCGAAATAAAAAATTTTCTTGTCGACAAGCCGATAATCAGCCGCCCGAATG
>JAFZIQ010000049.1 GCA_017554285.1 Selenomonadaceae bacterium | reverse complement strand
GTGCTCAACTCTATTACAACTACCTTTCCCCGTATGTTTTTGGTGTACGAACCGGACTAACACTCGACTGCCATATTGCCGGATTTGGAAAGACTGCGTACGAGGCCCTTAACCCTTAAGATATTGAGCGGGAGGGGACAATTATGTTAAATGCGATAGCGGTAATGACTTCGGGCGGCGACAGCCCCGGCATGAACGCTGCGGCTCGTGCGGTTGTCAGAACTGCGCTTTATGAAGGCGTTAAAGTCTTCGGAATAAACAACGGCTACAAGGGAATGCTCGCCGACGATATAGTCGAGTTAAGTCGCCGTTCTGTCAGCGATTTGATTCAGCGTGGCGGTACTTTTCTCGGTACGGCTCGTTGCAAAGAGTTCAAGACTGAGGAAGGTCGTCGTAAAGGTCTCGATAACCTTATGAAACACGGGATTGAAGGTCTCGTAATCATCGGCGGCGACGGCTCCTTAACTGGCGGCTCGCTCCTTTCAAAAATGGGCGGTATTCCGATTGTCGGCTTGCCGGGCACAATCGACAACGACGTTTGGGGCACCGACTATACAATCGGTTGCGATACCGCCGCTAATACCGCCGTCGAGGCGATTAACAAATTGCGCGACACGGCATCGGCTCATCGTCGTATTATGATCGTCGAGGTTATGGGACATACTTCCGGTTGGCTCGCTATGGTTTCGGGTATTGCCAGCGGCGCGGAATATATCATCGTCCCCGAAGTCAAATACAATATCGACGAAATTTGCGAAGAGATTGTTGAATCTTACAAGGGCGGTCGTCGTTACAGCATTATCGTTGTTGCTGAAGGCGCGTGCAGCGGCGTCGGCTTGAAAAATGTTGTCGAAGAAAAAACCGGTATCGATACTCGCGTTTCGATTCTCGGACATATTCAACGCGGCGGCTCCCCGACTGTCGAAGACCGCATGAAAGCAAGTCAGCTCGGAGAACGTGCCGCACTCGCGATTATTTCCGGCGTTTCCAATGTTGTCTTTGGTTTCGACGAAGGCAAAGTCGTTTCGATTAACCTTTTCGATTCGGTCAACAATAAAAAGCCGCTCGATCCCGAACTTGTTCGTTTGGCGAGTGTGCTCGTCTGAGTATGCATGATTTTTGGAAGGCGGCGGCGGTTCTCTCAGGCGTAGGGATTTATATCGCCGCCGTAATTTTTATTTGCTTGTACTTTGGCGGCTTAGTTGACGATTTTTTTCAACTCGACGGCAAAGCACGGCTCATCGGAATAATTTTAGGCTTTCCGCTAGCGTTTTACTCCCTTTATCGCCAATTAAAACGTAACGGATTCCTTTAATGAGGAACTAGGAGCGAGTTTCTAGGAACTAATCCCTACCAGTTCCTAATTCCTAACAACTAATTCCTAGCAAAGGAGCGATTTTATGGCAGAACAGATTGAGGACTTCAAAACATTTTCGCAGGTGACGGACGCCCGCTGGTATCCGCGTTATCACATTGCGCCGCCTTTCGGCTGGTGTAATGACCCGAACGGCATGTGCTATTACAAAGGACAGTATCATTTCTTCTATCAACATTACCCCTACGAGCCGCGCTGGGGCCCGATGCACTGGGGTCACGTTGTCAGCGACGATTTGGCTTATTGGAAACACTTGCCCATTGCTTTAAAGCCCGAAGAGGCTTATGAAACGGGCGGCGGCTGTTTTTCCGGTTCCGCTATCGAAAAAGACGGCAAGCTCTGGCTCATGTATACCGGACATCTTCAAGCAAATCCGGAGGAAGAAGCCGCGATTGGGTTCCCGCATATCGAATTCCAGTGCCTTGCCTCCTCCGAAGACGGCATTCACTTTGAAAAATCCGCAAAAAATCCCATTATCGAAGAAGCTGACGTTAAAAGCGACGACGTTTCTATCAATGACATTCGCGACCCCAAAGTTTGGGAACGCAACGGCAAATATTATGCTGTTCTCGGCTCTCGTACTCGCGATATGGCTCACGGGCAAATTCTCTTGTTTGAATCAAAAGATTTAACCAAATCTTGGCGTTTCAAAGCTATTTCTGCCCGCAGTGACGGAAATCTCGGCGGAATGTGGGAATGCCCGAACTTTGCAGAAATTAACGGGCAAGATGTGCTTGTTTTCTCGCCTATGGACTTGAGAACCGACGACGGAACCTTTTATTATGACAAAGTGGCAGGCGTTCTTATCGGTAAACTCAATTACAGGTCGGGTATCTTCACGCACGGCGAATTCCAATACCTCGACAAGGGCTTTGACTTCTACGCGCCCCAAATTATGCAAACTCCCGACGGTCGCACGGTTATGATTGGCTGGCTTGACATGTGGAACGTCGATATGCACGAAACCAGAGACGGTTGGGCAGGGCAAATGACTATTCCGCGTGTCCTTGACATTAAAAACGGAAAAATCATCTCCACACCCGCTAAAGAACTCGAAAAACTCCGTAAGTGGAAACCGATAACTCTTGGAAAAGTTGTAATTGATGAGGCGACTTCGTTTGACGGCGTTTCCGGCGAGGCTTACGAACTTGTCTTGACGATTGACGCCGCGAAGTCTAAAAAATTCTCTATCGCCTTGCGTGCCTCCGAACTCGAACAAACCGTTTTAAGTTACAATTCTAACGGCACATTTAAGCTTGACCGCACTAAATCCGGCGAAGTTATCAACGGTATAGCTTCTGTCCGCGAAATTCAAATCGAACCGCAAGACAAGCTTAAACTCCATATTTTTATCGACCGCTCAAGCTTGGAAGTCTTCATCAACGACGGCGCGGAAGTTCTTTCGGCGAGAATTTATCCCAAACGCACTTCGCAGAAAATTATCTTCACGCCCGAATATGAAACACTCGAAATTGATTCGCTGGAGTATTATAAACTCGACTTCGGCATTCCGCACCCGCATATTAAAGATACCGTTGTCGACGTAGCTAAAGAATTCCCGTTCCTTAAAGCTTAACAGCATGTAAATTTTTCAGCCTCGATAAAACGTCGGGGCTATTTTTTTTGCACGTTCGACAAAATCCGTATAGGCGGATTTTTACATGGCATTTCATCACTTTTCAGAGCCATAATTATAGATTTTTAGATGAATCGCGCCATGACGCCATTTATTATTTTACAAAATCCATAATAGCGGACTCGATAAATAGAGCCTAAAAATCGCCTCCAAAACCGTTTTAAACCTCCAAAATCAGTTTCAAACTCCCAAAATCAATTTCAAAGCTCCAAAATCAGTTTCAAAACTCCAAAATTATTTTCTCGGCTTTAAATTCACTTTCAAATCTAAAATTTTCTCTAAAACGTACTTCAGAATGATTTTCCATTTACAATGAAAAAAATTTCTGATAAAATATGTTCAGATTCAGTTTTTACTCAGTCAGAGAGGTTTTCAGAGGTTTTTTAGTCAAGGAGACGGTTTTTATGTCTGTAATTCGTAACACAAAGTCAAATAAGCTGTTATCAGGCACAAAATGAAACGATACCATTCAAAATGGCGGTTGGTGGGATGAAAATGGAGTTGTCACTTGGCACAAAGGCGATTCAAACGTTACAATCAATACAGGCGATGGCAATGATTATGTTTATAACCAGTTTTGCTACTCAGTGACAATCAACACCGGCGCGGGCAATGATTATGTTTATAATATCGACGATTCTGTGACAATCAGCGGCGGAAAAGGTAACGATGAAATTTTCAACAACTGTTATCGTCAATCTGACGGCAGTATCTATTACTATACTGATGATCGCGGCTCAAATGTCACATTCAAATACGCTGAAGGCGACGGCAACGATATAATTTATGGTTTCAAAGCAGATTCCACGCTTTCAATCGGTGGCGGCTCATATTCAACTAAAAAAAGTGGAGATAATATAATCGTGACGGTTGGTGACGGTAAAATTTCACTGATTGGAGCGGCTAGCTTATCTAAAGTAAATATCAAGGGCACAAAGAGCGGCGGCTCGTCTTCTTCGACGACAAAAACTGTCACCGACAAAACAAAATCGCCTGTTACGGTCAGTTCAGCAATTAAAACTATCAATGCATCGTCGAGAACTAAAGCCGTTAAGATTACCGGCAACGCAAATGCCAATAAAATCACCGGCGGCAGTGGCAAGGATTCAATTTACGGCAGCGCGGGCAATGATTCTATTTTTGGTGGAAATGGTAATGATAAAATGTTCGGGCAAAATGGAAATGATTCATTAAGCGGCGGAAATGGCAAAGATACACTCGACGGCGGTTCTGGCAATGATAAATTGCTCGGCGGCGCAGGAAATGACTGCATAAAAGGCGGCACGGGCAAAGATACGCTTTGGGGCGGCGCAGGAAACGACAGTTTATGGGGCGATGACGGCGCGGACACGTTTATTTATGCAAAAGGCGACGGCAAGGATATAATTTACGGCTTTGACAGCAAAGACACGCTGACTTTCGACAATATAACTTTCAAAACAAGCATGGCGTCCTACGACAAGTCCAAAGGCACGCTTACATTCAATGTCAGCGGCGGTTCCGTCACGCTTAAAGAATTTACGGCGACAACTTTCCACATTAACAACGACACATACAAACTCAGCAACGGCAAGTTCAATAAACAGTAAAAGATTCCGAGACGCTTGAAATTTTTTGTATAAATTTTAATCCCCTAAGCGCGAGGGGATTTTTTTGCTTAACTGCGCGGCAAAAAATTTCGATAAACTTTCGAGAGAGGTGAGGCGAAAAATGGCAAACAACTTAAATATAATGACGACAGCTCCGATAAAATCGGCGACACCGACGGCGCGAACAACTTCGCAAAATTCACAGCCTAAATATAAATCGGCGGCGCGAACGAGTAAAAGGAATTTTAATTCGACGCTCGACGCGATTAACGCCAAATTGGACGAGCTTAAGCAAAACATTAAGGGCTTGCAGAAAGAAACGGATACCGATACCGCGCAGATTGAAGATGCCGCAGAAAAAATTGATTCGTCAGAAGAAATGACAAAAGCTCAAGGAAAGAGCGATACTCCGCAGGAAGCTGAAAAGGCAATTAGGATTCAGGATTCAGTGGTCGGGGATGATTCTGAAGTAATTGCCGAAGAGGAAATTAAACCTGCGGATAATTTTTTGGACAAGAATGATACTGCGAAGGATATTCCTTTAGAAAAATATTTTTTCGGCATGAACTCCGAAGCTCTTTTGATAAGCAAATCCGACCAAATCCCGACGGTTGTTGAGGACGTAAAAGAAATTCCTGCCGTACAAAATTTGCAGACGCTCCTTCCGCAATCGGATAACAATGCGCAATCGATGTTGCAAATGCTCGGAGGCAAAACGTGGCGAGTTTTAGAAAATCAATCACAGGAAATTCAAATTCCGCCCGTTGAAGTCGAACCAGTTCAAACTCCACAGCCTAAAGTTCAATCACAACCCGTTGAAATCGAACCAGTTCAAACTACACAGCCAAAAGTTCAAGTGCAACACGTTGAAGTCGAACCTGTTCAAATTCAGCAACCGAAAATTCAAGCGCAACCCGTTGAAATCGAGCCTGTTCAAGTTCAGCAACCGAAAATTCAAGCGCAACCCGTTGAAATCGAGCCTGTTCAAGTTCAGCAACCGAAAATTCAAGCGCAACCCGTTGAAATCGAGCCCGTTCAAATTCAACAACCAAAAATTCAGGCTCAACCAGTTGAATCAGAACCAGTTCAAGTTCAGCAACCTAAAGTTCAGGCGCAACCCATTGAAGTCGAGCCTGTTCAAGCTCAACAGCCGACAATTCAGGCGCAACCCGTTGAATCAGAACCTGTTCAAGTTCAGCAACCGAAAATTCAGGCGCAACCTGTTGAATCAGAACCCGTTCAAATTCAGCAACCGAAAATTCAGGCGCAACCTGTTGAATCAGAACCCGTTCAAATTCAGCAACCTAAAGTTCAAGTGCAACTCGTTGAAGTAGAGCCTGTTCAAACTCCACAGCCGACAATTCAGGCGCAACCCGTTGAATCAGAACCAGTTCAAGTTCAGCAACCTAAAGTTCAGGCGCAAACCGTTGAATCAGAACCCGTTCAAATTCAGCAACCTAAAGTTCAGTCGCAATTCGTTGAAGTCGAGCCTGTTCAAAATCAGCAACCAAAAATTCAAGCGCAACCCGTTGAAGTTGAACCTGTTCAAACTACACAGCCGACAATTCAAACGCAACCTGTTGAATCAGAGCCTGTTCAAACTCCACAGCCTAAAGTTCATGTGCAACCAGTTGAAATCGAACCTGTTCAAACCCCACAACCAAAAGTTCAAGTGCAATTCGTTGAATCGGAGCCTGTTCAAACTCCACAACCGACAATTCAAACGCAACCCGTTGAAGTTGAACCAGTTCAAACTTCGCAACCGACAATTCAGGCGCAACCGGTTGAATCAGAGCCTGTTCAAACTCAACAGCCAAAAGTTCAAGTGCAACCTGTTGAATCAGAACCTGTTCAAATTCAATCAGCGCAACCAGTACTTCAACAGAAAATCGACGAGCGTCCCGCAGTACAAAATTTCTCGGAATTACTCGGCGTGGAGTTGCAAGTCGAAGAAGCTCCGACAACCGCGCCCGTAACACCGCCGCAATCGACGCCGCAACAATTCAATCAAAATTCCAAGCAACAAGATGAATCGAATTTCCAAAATCAAATATTCCAACCGATAATCGGCAAAGAAACTCAAACGCAACCGATTTCGACGGGCGGCGAAGCAGTTTTTGCGACTAATTTGGCGGCAACAAGTGATTCTCCTCAAGTTCAACAAACAATTCCGACTCAAGCACCCGAAATGCCGCAATCTGTGCCTCAAGATGATTTCGACGTGCCCGCGCAGATTGTCAAACAAGCTCGTCTGATTCGTGCGGCTGAAAATTCCGAAATGGTTATCAAACTCAATCCCGAACATCTCGGCGAATTGACGTTAAGAGTATCGGTAAGTTCAAGCGGCGCAGTCAATGCGAGTTTCCACAGCGACAACGCGCAAGTCCGAACGATTATAGAAAATTCGCTTGTTCAACTCAGGCAGGAACTCAATAATGCGGGGCTTAAGGTGGAGAATGTTCAAGTTTATGCGGGTTTGAGTGACGGAGGCGGCTTGATGAACGGTCAAGGCGGTCAAGCTTGGCAACAAAATCGTCGTCAAAGCAATCGCAGAATCGATTTTGACTCACTCGAACGCGACGTTGATGCAACCGCTCCCGTTAATGAAAATTCCGCCACAGAAGGCGTTGATTATTCTGTTTAAAACATTGGAGGTAATAACATGGCAAATTCCACTTCACTTAACACAATCACTGTTGACGGCGTAACTTATAACGCCGCCGCTTACGAGGCAACACAAACCAAAGAAACCAAAAAGAATGATGATCTCGGCAAAGAGGCATTTCTTCAACTTTTGGTGGCACAGCTGAAGAATCAAGACCCGCTCGACCCGCAAGATAACAGCAGTTATATCGCCGAGCTTGCGCAGTTCAGTGCTTTGGAGCAAATGACGAACGTCTCTTCAAATCTGGAGAACTTAAGCAAAATCGTTGGCAATATCGATACTTCGGTTTTGGTCGGGCAACTCAGCAGCATGATTGGCAAGAATATCGATTGGGTTGAAACGATAAACGAGGCTGACGCGGACGGCAACCCGATTAGTCATCAAGAATCCATGTCGGGTGTCGTTTCGGGTGTTGTACTTGTTGAAGGCAATCCGAATATCGTTGTTGAATCGGGCGGAGAGAAATATATCGTCGACATTGCCAATATCGGGCACGTTTACGAGACTGCTCCCGAATCGACTGCCGAATCTGCTTTGGAATCTTTAGTTGAATCAATCGCGGAATAAATCTTATCAGAGAATAAAAAAAGACCGCTCCTCAAATCGGGGAACGGTTTTTTGTTGCAAAAATATTTAATTGTTCAAGTCTTCGCGTCGCATTAGCAGGAAACAATAATCCGACAAGCGGTTGAGGAAAATTTTATCGACTTCGTGAACAGGCTCCGATTTATCCAATTCGCAAGCAAGTCTTTCTGCGCGGCGCGTGATTGTTCTTGCCAAGTCGAGGAATGCTCCGCCCTTTGAATTGCCGGGTATAATGAATTCTCTCAACGGCGGCAATGAATTTTCCAATGCGTCCATTTCTGATTCAAGTTTTTTAACGTCGTCGAAAGTTATCAACGGTTCTTGATTCAAGCTCGCGAAATCCGCCATAAGTTTGGGCAAAAGTTTCTGCGCGGCGAAAATTTTTTCTCTGACATCTTTAATTTCGACGAAAGCCCTTGCAATTCCCAATGCGGAATCGGCTTCATCAATCGCGCCGTAAGTTTGAACTCGCAAGCAGTTTTTTTCGACGCGCTCGCCCGTATATAAACTCGTCAAGCCCTTATCGCCCGTCTTTGTGTAAACTGACATTAAATCAGCTCCTAACCGATAATCGCTTGTCCGAAGTAAACGACCGCGCCCATAAACAATACAAACGGAATATAAACCTTTACTGCAAACGCCAACAGTTGAGCATCCGCGCCTTTTACGCCGATAGCCGCAGAACCGATTGCGATTGATAACGGAGAAATCATTTTGCCCGCGCAGGCACCCGTTGCATTGGCAGCCGCAACCCACGCTTGCACAGATTCATTTGCGCCGATTGCTTGACTCGCCATGACTTGCAATTTGCCGAACAAAACACAACTTGAAGTCGCCGAACCTGTTATATACGTTCCAACCGAGCCTAAGAACGCCGCAATCAACGGATAAGCCGTGCCCGTCGCCGCAACCGCAGTATCTGCAATCTGGTTCGTCATGCCGCTGTAACCCATAACTTTTGCCGTCGCGATAACCGCAATAATCGTTACCATTGTGAATTTCAAGCCGTTAATTGTCTTCTTTAAAACTCCGAGCATTTCTCCGAAACTCGCGCCCTGTTTACTGCCCGCGATGAATGACGCCAACATTATCAAAACGCCGGGCGTATTTATCCAGACGAAAGTATAAGGTGCGCCGCCTTCGCCGTTGTAAATGGGAACTGCCGATTTGAATTGCATTAAGAACGAATTAATCGGTGGTACAAGTTTACTGGTGAACAACAGGAAAATAAAAATCAGAATGAACGGCAAGCAGGCATTAATCGCTTTGGCAGTGCTGATTTTGGTTTGAGCTTGGTCGGGCATTGCGAATTCGGGATCGTTAATGGGGAATTTTTTCGCAATGAAAACGATTGTGCCCATAGTGCAAATCGCGCCCGCGACAACCGCCAATTCCGGACCTACAAACATTGATAACGCAAGCTCCGGAATAAAGAAAGCAATTCCCGCGCCCGCGCACATCATTGACATTCCGCGCAGAGCTTTTAATCCGCCGCCCGTCACAATAACCATAAGCCAAGGACAAAGTAAGCTCAAAACGCCCAGTTGCAATGAAGTAAACGTTGCCAGCTGAACCGGATCAAAAGCCGTGACGTTCGCCAAAGTTACGAGCGGAATTCCGATTGAGCCGTAAGCCGTCGGCACAGAGTTTGCAATTAAGCAGACCGACACGGATAAAATCGGATTAATGCCGATACCCGCAAGCATACCTGCGGGAACAGCGATTGCCGTACCGAAGCCCGCCATACCTTCCAAAAAGCCGCCGAAACCCCATGCGATTAACAGAATTAAAACGCGCTTATCATGACTGACGCTCGTCAACATGTCTTTAATCGTATCCATTGCTTTGGTGTGCAACGTCAAGTTATAAGTGAAAATTGCGGCGACGATAACCAATAAAATAGGCCAACACGCCAACGCGACGCCTTCGAGCACAGCCTCAATCGCCCGAACACTTTCCATATTCCAGACGCCCATGCCCGCCGCCAGAGAGATAATCAGCGCGATAGCGCATGCCTTCCACGGAGCCATTTTAATCACGCTGAGCGCAAGCACCAGCCACAATATCGGTGACAGCGCAAGTACAAACATCAATTCCCCCGACCTCCTTACAAAATAAACAGAAATGAATTCAACGCCGCATTTTTCTATGACGGGCGAAAAAATTCCTGCCCTAGTTAAAATTTTCTGTCAACAGGTATTTGACATTAAGTTACTTTTTAACAAGCTTGGAACCGCTGATTTTGTAACTGTCGCCGTTTATATTGAAGGTCTTAGCCGTGAAATCTTTCAGAGTGATAGCGTTGGCAGTCGAATCCACTTTGAAATAAATTTCTTTCTTGGATTTGTCATAAGACGTTGAGAACGCCCCTGTTATTTTCAACATGTCGGTATAATCGAAGTCGTAAATCGTATCCTTGCCTTCGCCGCTCGCGTAAATGAAAACATCTGCGCCGTCATCGCCCCAGAGAGTATCATTACCTGCGCCGCCCCAAAGTGTATCGTTGCCCTCGTCGCCATAAAGTCTGTCATTGCCTTTACCGCCGACGATTGAATCATTGCCGTCGCCGCCGTAAAGAGTATCTTTAGCCGCACCGCCCGTTATCGAATTTGCAATCGCGTTACCAGTGATTTTAACAGCTGTCGTGCGTTTCGAGGCGTCGATAACTTGAATTGCCGATTTAACGGTTACGGGCGATTTCGTCGAGTCGGTTACGGTTAAAGTCTTTAAGCCGCCGATTATCGTCGATAAACTTTTGCCCTTAGAATCAATAAGGCTGAGCTTTTTGGCTTTGGCGTCTTTAACGGTGACAGAATTTTTATCCATGGTAATAATAACGTCCTCGCCGCTGAATGAAGTTTTGGTAATCGCCGCGCTGAGTGAAATTTTATCGGTACCCGTTACGTAGTCGGTGATAACCTCTTTGCCTGAACCGCAAATAAAAACGTCTTTGCCTGCGCCGCCCGTCAAAGTGTCATTGCCGCTTTTGCCTCTGAGTGTATCGTTACCCGCCTCACCAAAGATATAATCATTGCCTGAGCCGCCGTAAATGTAATCATTGCCTTTGCCGCCGTAAATTGTATCGTTACCGTTGCCGCCGTCGATTGTGTCATTTGCCGAGCCGCCTTTTATCGAATTGGCGAGCTTATTTCCCGTAATTTTAACTGCCTTAGTGCGTTTGGAAGCATTAACAGTTTTAATCGCGGAGCTGATTGTTACCGGTGATTTGGTTTTATCCGTAACAGTCAAAACTGTCAATCCGCCGCTCAATGTGCCTATATTTAAATTTTTCAATGACGCCGCACCGTCCAAAGTTATTTTACTGTTCACGACATTAATAAGAATATCATTGCCGCTTATCTGCGAAGTGTAATCACTGCCCGAAATGCTCAACGTATCTTTTTCGGTGAACCCTTTTATTGAGTCGTTGCCGTCGCCCGAAACGTATTGGAACAAAACACCGTTTGAACACTCATTGTCAATGGTGTCGTTACCCTTGCCGCCATTAATCGTGTTTTTCTTGGCATTGGTGTAAATGTGAATGTAATCGTCGCCGGCTTCTGCATTTACCGAGATAGTCGCGCCGCCGCTGTAAATCGAATCGTCACCTGCGCCGCTGTTGACCGTACTTTTTTCGGCAGTCGAATCTTTTGCGTAGAGTTGAATATAGTCTTTGCCTTCGCCCGTGTCGATTGAAATATTTATGCCCTCGCTGTGGACGGTATCTCTGTCTTTTCCTCCGTTAATTACGTGATTGGAAGATTTTTCATAAATGTAAATGTAATTACTGCCGTCGCCGCCGTTTACCGTGTTATTAAGTGCCGTCTCGTAAAGAATGATTTCATCGTTACCGTTATCGCCGTTTATTAAAGCTTTTTCGGCTCCGCTAATGATTGTATCGCTCCCGTTACCACCGTCGACCTTATTATTTTTGGCGTCCAAGTGAAGATAAACATAATCGCTTCCGTCTTCAGCTTCTATTCTGGCATTCTCGCCGCCGCTGTAAATTGTATCTTTTCCTTCGCCGCTTATTACCGTATTTTTTGAGGTATTGGCGGAAAGATAAATTGAATCATTACCGCTGCCGACACTTATCCTGTTATTCGCACCGTTCTCCGAAAGATAAATGACATTATTGCCTTCCTCCGAATAGACGAATATTTTTTCGCCGCTTACTTTTATCGAATCGTTACCTGTGCCGCTTGTGATTGTGACGTTGTTCTTAGAATTTTCAACGGTATCATTGCCGTAAAAAGTTTGTATAAGAGTATTGGCGGTTTTGCTGTTAGCTATGGTTAAATCGCCGAATTGTCTTGCAAGATAGCGGAAGAAAATATAACCGCCTTCGTACATAAAAGATTCGTCTCTTGCCAAATCGTTTGCGTCAAGACCGAGTTCAAATTTCGATACATCAGCCGCCAGAGCTTTAATTTTATCTTCGTTGGAATTGGTAATGCCGATAGTGAGTTCAGATAAACCTTCGGTGATAAAGCCCGGTAATGACCTGTAGACGGGCAGATAAAGAATATTCGCCATCATGACGGCATGAGTTAATTCATGAGCTAAGGCGCGGTCGAATTCGCTGTTTGCTTTGGCGACGTTGCTTTTGAGATTTTTATAATAATACATATTGATTGTAAGTTTAATCTCGGTAGTTTCGCCGGTTGTTTCGTTATAGGAGCATGAAGTTTCAAGCTTATCTTTCTTTTTGTTGTTGATGAATTCGACGTATATTTTATTTGTTGTGGCTGAAGATTTTTTCCCGAAACCAAAATTTTCGCCGTAAGATTCGGCAATGAGATCGAGTGCGCCTTTTATCCACCAAGTATAGAGTCCTTGCCAGATAAATTTTTCGGAGTCGCTTAAGTCGCTGAAATGTTTATTATCGGCGAGCTCAACATTAAGATAGCTTGCGGAGAACGAATCATTTTGGAAACTTGTATTCATGTTATTGGTTTCCAAGATTATATCGGCGTCGTCTTTGATTTGAGTGCCGCCCGCGTCGAAACCGGTAATCGCGCCCGAATCCTTGCTGTTGAAATCGATTCCGCAATAAACTCTTAAAAAATATTCAATGCTTTTGGAGTTTTTAAGGTCATTAATGAAACGGCTTTTAATGTCCTTGTTCTCCGTGTTGTCTTGAAAAGTTTTAATTTTTGAGGAGGTCGGCGAGGCGGCTTTTACTGCCGAGTCGAGAGCTTCCTCACCGGATTTTTTTGAGGTATCCAGAGACTTCATAAAGGCTTGAATAACTTCCAATTGTGTTGCCATGAGAATCTTTCTCCTTCTTACAAATTTTTCTTTTATTATACAACAGTTGATTAAAAAAATCCCGCCGATTTTTACGACGGGATTAAAAATTTTTTCTGCGCAGATTTTATTTCTGAATTAGTTTCTTGCCGCTGATTGTGTAGTCGGTGCCGTTAATGTTGAAACTGTTGCCTTCAGCGGCTCCCGCAAAGGTAATTTTACCGCCGCCCTTAACCGAGAGTGTCAAATTACTGCCGCTGAATACTGCTTTATTGTAAACAGACGCCTTGCCGCGCTTATCAAGGATTTGCAACATGTCGTGTTCCTTAAAGTTGTAGCCTTGAATGGTATCATTGCCGTCACCTGCGCAGAAGATGAAGCTATCGGCTCCGTCGCCGCCTATGAGCAAATCATTACCTTTGCCGCCCCAGAGGCTGTCAGCACCCTCGCCGCCGTCGAGGGTGTCATTGCCTTTACCGCCCGCGAGATAATCATCGCCGCTATTGCCGTAAAGTTTATCTTTGCCCGTGCCGCCGACTATCGAATCAGCCGAATCTGTTCCGTAAATCGTGAGAGCTTTCTTATCAAGAGAAGCGTCGAAAGTTGAAACTTCATATCCGCTAAGGCTGACGGTGCCTTTATATGAGCCGATAACTTTGGCGGCAGATTCGCTGACAAATACGCCGTTGCTGAAAATTGTATCCGTTCCCGTTGCCGAAGTAAGCGTAACTGTCGCAGTATCTTTGACGGTAAATGAGCCGTTACCGAATTTAATAAAAGCATCACTCTTTTTGCCGGAGGTTTGAATGAAACCGTCGGTAATTTCTACACCGCTGCCGAGAGAAATTCTATCTCCTTCGCCGTAACCTTGAATGACATCTTTGCCCGTATTCTTTTCGTAGACGAAAATATCTGTGCCTTCGCCGCCGATTAATGTATCTTTACCTTTGCCGCCGCTGAGAGTGGAGAAGTTTGCACTTGCAGTAATGATATTCGATTTCTTATTGCCGATAATCTCCATCGAGTCAGCCGCCGAACCGTCTATCGTCACGAGTTCTGAATAATTCTTTGCACTGAAAACGGTTGCCGAACCTGTAAGACTTGCCGCTGATTTAATCGAGTCAAAGATACCGTCTTCCGTGTAGAAATTGACGACTTTCTTGCCGTTCTTGATAGTCGTGATTGCTGTATTCTCGCCCTTATTTATCGTCAGCGAATCATAGTTATCGAAATTCAGAATTAAATTCTTGTCATCATCAATCGTAAAGCTCGCAAAAGACAGACCGCCGCCGATACTGATTCTGTCTTTTTTCTCGTAATCGGTAATGGTATCGTTGCCGCCGTTGTAAACGAAAACATCTTTGCCTGCTTTGCCCGTGAGAATATCACTGTCAGTTTCCGAACCTGTAATGGTATCGTTGCCGGTTCCGCCGACAAGTGAACTGCCTCCGACAGTGGCGGTAACGGATACTCCGCTTACGTTCTTTGAACCGTCTACCGTGTAAATTCCATCTGTGGCAGTGTAGGTTTTTGCACTCGATATAAGTTCAATAAGCCCGTCTTTGGCAACGCCTGCTTTAGTGTAAGTATAGCCCGAAATTGACTCAATATCTTTATCGTCCGAATCAATAAAGGTTATCGTCGTATTTTCCGCCGCTGCATTCTTAAGAGTGATTCTGTCTGAATCAACCTTAACAATAACGTCATTTCCTTTAATAGCGATATTGGCTTTTGAATTATCGGCAATTTTTATCGTGTCGTTGCTTGAGAAATTGTAAATGACATCTTTGCCGTCGCCCGCAGAGTAAACATAAGTATTTCCGTTGTTGTCTTCACTGCTCAAAGTTACGGTGTCATTGCCCTTGCCGCCTTCAATGGTAACGCTTGAGCCTTTATTTTCGATAATGTTATTGCCCTCGCTACCTTTAATCGTGACAATGGAAGCACCGTTCCAAACATGGCTGTCACTCGTCGAAGTTTTAACGCTGACAATTTCGGTATCGGCATTTTTGAACGTCAGAGAGCCGTCGCCGATTTTAAGAACGAGATCATTATCAGCCGTCGTGGAGTAGCCGCCGATTGATTCAGTCGTCAAATCGACCGCAATAATCGCACTGTTGGGATTGTTTAATGCCGTGATAACATCATCGCCGTCGCCCGAATCGTATTGAATGAGATTTTTAGAATCGACGTTAAGATATAAGTCAATAGTGTCGTTACCTTTTCCGGAATTAATTGTGACATTTTCGGCATAGCTGTAGATTGAATCGTCGCCTTCGCCGCCCGTGATTGAAATATTATCGCCAAAGTTCTCGATAGAATCATCACCGATTCCGCCATTTAAGACGGCAGAGAGTCCCCAGTTATGAATCTCGTCATTACCGTCGCCGCCGTCAATTGTTGCGTGGTTGGAATCAATGTAATTGCTAATGGTGTCGTTATCTGCATCACCGTTAATTTCGGCATTGTCGGCGTAGTTTTCGACAATATCAGAGCCGCCGCCCGCGTTGATTAAAACACTCGCGCCACTGTTGGAAACAGAATCATTACCTGTACCCGCGTCGATTGTCGAAGAATTGCCGGAGTTGGTAACAGTGTCGTCGCCGCCGAAAGTCTGTATCAAGAGATTGGAAATCGACGCCTTGAAATCGTCAACTTCATTGGTGCCCGACATTTTTTCAATAGTGAGAACATCGGCTTTGCCGTCCTTCAGGACATTAATCTTATTGGTTTCGTTGAAATTTTTAAGGGTTAAAATATCACTGCCGATTTTCAGAACAGCGTCTTCAGCGGTAAAATAAGCGTCGCCGATATTGCCCGCCATAATCTGCAAAGTACTTGTCTCGTTGAAGCCTTGAATAATGTCAGAGCCGCCCGCGTATTGGAACAGGACATTTTCGCCGTTGTTTTCGATATAATCATTACCCGCGCCTGCATTGATCGTAACACTTGCGCCGTAGTTATTGGTAATGGAATCGTTGCCTGTATCGGCGTTGATTAAGACAAACGCGGCACTGTTTGAAATTTCGTCGTCGCCCGCGCCTGCATTGATTGTTACTTTCTCGCTGTTATTGGAAATGGAATCGTTGCCTGTGTCGGCGTTAATTAAGACGAACGTGGCACTGTTTGAAATTTCGTCATTGCCTGCGCCGCCATCGAGTGTTGAACTCATACCGTAATTGCTAATGGTATCGTTATCGGCGTCACCGTAAATTTCTCCATATTCGGCGTAGTTGTCGACAGAATCGGAGCCGCCGCCGCCCCTGACTTTAGTTTTTAAGGCATAACTGTCAACGTTGATATTATCGTTGCCGTCGCCCGCGTTGATTGAAACACTCGCGCCGCTGTTGGAGATATTATCGTTACCTGTACCCGCGTCGATTGTTGCAGAGTTGCCGGAATTGTAAATGTAATCATCGCCGCCGTAAGCTTGAATTGAAATCCCGTGACTGACATTATTTAAGGTATCGTCGGCGTCTGTTCCCAGCATTTTTTCTATAGTGAATACTTCGGGCTTGCCGTCCTTCAAGACATTAATCTTGTTAGTTTCGTTGAAATATTTGAGGGTT
>JAFZIQ010000048.1 GCA_017554285.1 Selenomonadaceae bacterium | reverse complement strand
GTGAGGCAGTCCGCTTGATTGAGGAAGAATTTGACGAATTGGATATACACGCCTCGATAAGCGGCAGAGCAAAACATTTCTACAGCATTTATAAGAAGATGATTCGTGACAACAAGGAAATCGGCGAGATTTATGATTTATCGGCGGTTCGGATATTGGTTGATGACGTTAAAGATTGTTATAATGTGCTGGGAATAATTCATTCAAAGTGGCGACCGATTCCGGGGCGATTTAAAGATTATATCGCCGTCCCGAAAAGCAACGGTTATCGTTCATTGCATACGACGGTTATGGCTCTGGGTTATCCTCTGGAAATTCAAATCAGAACTTTTGAAATGCATAAAATATCGGAGTTCGGAGTGGCGGCGCATTGGAAATATAAAGAGAGCGGCGCATCAAAACCTGCCAGCAGCGACCGAGATCAAAAAATTTCGTGGCTCCGCAAAATGGCGAAGTTGCAAAAGGAAATCAAAGACCCGAAGGAATATCTTGAGGCATTGAAGTTAGATTTTTTCAGCGACGAAGTATTTGTCTTCACGCCCGGACGAGATTTGGTAGTCTTGCCGCAAGGTTCAAATCCGATAGACTTTGCGTATAGAATTCATACGGAAGTAGGACATCATTGCGTCGGCGCGAAGGTAAACGGACGGATTGTGCCGCTTGAATACAAACTTCAAAACGGCGATTTCGTCGAAGTCGTAACCAACAAAGCCAATAACGGACCAAGCCGCGATTGGTTGAATATAGTAGCGTCGAGCGATACGCGCCAAAAAATTCGTTCGTGGTTCAAAAAGGAAAATCGGGAAGAAAATATCGAACACGGGCGCGAATTGATAGATGCCGAATTAAGAAAGCTCGGCTATGTTCCCAGAGATTTATTAAAAGAAAATCGGCTGGCTGAAGTAGCAAAGCGCATGGGAATAGCCGACGAAGAAGATTTATTGGCGGGAATCGGCTACGGCGGGACTTCGGCGCATTCGGTTATAACAAAGCTGGTTGAGATTTATAAAAAGGAACGAGCCGAGAATACGCCGCCCGAAGTTTCGGCATTGCTTGAAGAAGTTAAGAAAATCCCGAATAAAGACAGTCACAAAGGTTCTGAACACGGGATTTTGGTTGAAGGCGAACGCGGATTTGTAGTCAGGCTTGCGAAATGTTGCAATCCGATACCGGGCGACGCAATTTCAGGCTATATC
Source organism: Selenomonadaceae bacterium (assembly GCA_017554285.1). Classification (GTDB taxonomy): domain Bacteria; phylum Bacillota; class Negativicutes; order Selenomonadales; family Selenomonadaceae; genus Quinella. Next base: position 31,508 of record JAFZIQ010000048.1, on the reverse strand, counting down.
ACTCGCGGGCGCGGAGTATCGGTTCACCGCGCAGATTGCCCGAACATTTTAAACGGCGCGTCCGATGTCAATCGCATGATTGAGGTCAGTTGGGATACTACAAACGATGAACTTTATACGGTTGAGCTTGAAATTGTTTGTGAAGATAAAACCGGCGTCCTTGCCGATTTAATCGCGGTACCTGCCGAAATGAAATTGAATTTGCATTCGATACATGCCGCGCCAAATAAGATTAATAAAACGTCCACAGTTAATATCGGCGTCGAAGTCAGCAACTCGGAGCAAGTGGAAACTTTGATGAACAAATTGCGCCGCGTTGAGAGGATTTACAGTGTTACGCGCCCGATAATAAGTACTGTAGAAAAAGGCAAGTCCTAAACGGAGGTGTTTTATTGGAAGGAATATATTTAATACTGGTCATGATAATAACCGGTGGCGCGATAGCGTTTATCGGCGACAAGCTCGGCACGAAAATAGGCAAAAAACGCCTTTCGATATTCGGCTTGCGCCCGCGTCATACGTCAATGATCGTGACGGTAGTAACGGGCTGTCTGATAACGGGATTGTCAATCGGATTTATGGCACTTATCTCGAAAAATGTACGGACGGCACTTTTCGGCATGGAAGAATTGCGTCAAACAATGGATTTGACATTGGCGGAGCTTGACGAGGCAACGGAAAATCTTTTTAAGGCGCAAGAGGAATTTGAAAAGGCAAATGCAAATCTGCGCGACTCTAAGGAAGAAATTATCGCGTTGAAAAAAGAACAGGAAGAACTCCGCGCAGAATCAGACCGACTTAAGGAAGGCAATGAACGACTTGAAAGTACAAATGCTAATCTTACCGCGCAGAATGAAAATCTTTCAAGTACGAATGCGACGCTTGAGGCTGACAATAAAAAACTCGGTGAATTCAATATAACATTGACTGCCGATAACGAGAAACTTTCTTCAAGCAACGTGCAATTATCTTCCGATAACGAAAAACTTTCTGCCGATAACAGCGAGCTTGAGGAGCGTAACAAACGTCTGCGCGAAGGAATCATTGCAATTCGCGAAGGCGATATAACTTTGCGAGCCGGAGAAATTTTGGCGAGCGGAATTATAAAAGGCGGTCGAAGTGCTGAAGAAATAGCGGCTGATATTAATGCACTTGCCGAACAGGCGACGCAGAATTTGATTAATCGTTTCGGCGGCGATGAAGATAATTCTGTCTGGATTTATCAGCCGGAATTGCAACAAATTATCGGCGAGATTGAATCCGGCAATCGCGATATGGTTTTGCGTATAAAAGCGGCGGGCAATATGGTTCGCGGCGAGCCTGTACGTTCGCGCCTTGAAATTTATCCGAACAAATTGATTTTCGCGAAGGACGAAATGATTTTCAGCAAAGAGTATAAATTGGAAGGCGAGATTCAAGCGGAAGTGATTTTGCAAGATTTTCTTTCGGAAATAAATCAAATAGCGGTTGAGAAAGGCATTTTGAGCGACCCGCTGACGGGCAGTATCGGGATTATGGACGGCACTCAACTTTATGAAATTTTTGATTCGATAAGCTCTGCGAAGGGCAAGATTTTATTGACGGCGACGGCTCGCGAAAAGACTGATTCGCTCGGACCTCTAAGATTAAATATAAAATTGGAGCAGAAATAATGTTTATGGGAATAGATCCCGGTCGAGATAAATGCGGCGTGGCGATTTTGACGGCAACGGGCGAAATAAAATATCAGCAAGTAATTCCGACGGAGGAACTTGATACCGTGATAAAAAATCTTGCGACGGAATTCGAGATAGAAAAAGTAATTTTGGGCGACGGCACGACGCATAAAGCGGCGGCACAAAAAATTTCTTCGGCGGGTTTAACGTTTCAACTTGTCGACGAAAAACACACGACCGAAGAAGCTCGGCGCGAATATTGGAAAAAAAATCCGCCATGCGGTTGGCGGAAATTTTTACCTACCTCAATGCAAGTGCCGCCGGAGCCTGTCGACGCCATTGTTGCAGAGATTTTAGTTAAGAGATTTTTATTTCTCCATCCTTAATCTGCGTGATTAAAATTTTACCGATTCGCACGCCGTCCATTTCTTTGACTTTAAAGCGGAAACCGTTCCATTCGTGAACTTCGCCGACTTTTGGAATGTATCCGAAACGCGAAGTCAAAAAGCCGCCCATTGTTTGAAAATGATCTTGCTCTTCATCGGGCAACGTTTCAAGGTTAAATCGCTCCTTGAATTCGTCAATGTCGCAAAGCCCGTCGACTGTCCACGAATCATCTTTGTTGCGTTTGAATTGCTGTTCGACTTCTTCATCGCCCGAAGTGTCGACAATCTCCCGAACAATATCGTCAAGCGTAATGAAGCCGATAACACCGCCGTATTCGTCATTAACCATAGCTTCGGTTATCCCGCTCGACCGGAACTTTTCAACTATCCTGAACGCCTCCATAGTTCGCGGAACGTAGCTCGCTTTTCTAATCAAACTTTCAAGATTAATTTCGCGACCGTTAATCAATACCGCGTCAAGTAAATCTTTCGCGTAAAGCAAGCCGCGACAATCGTCCAGACTTCCATAGCCGACGGGAAAAATCGTATGAGGACTTTCCTTCACAATTTTTAAATTCTTCTCCAAATCGTCAGCCAAATCAAGCCAAATTATCATAACTCGCGGCGTCATAAGTGAATATGCCGTTTCGTCCCCTATGTCAAAAATTCTGTCGACCATTTCTTGTTCGGATTTCTCAATCGTCCCGTCTTCCGTGCCTTGCTCGATTAAATCCAAAACTTCGTCCTCAGTGACGGCATCATTCTTGGAAGAATTCATGCCGAAAATAAATCCCACTCCGTTTGCAATCGCCGATAACATGACAACAAACGGATTCATTATCGCAACGATTAATCGAAACGTCTTATAATGCTTCAGCAAAAGATTTTCGGGATCGCGCTTGGCGGCTTGTTTCGGCAAAAACTCTCCGAACAGTAAGAAAATAAATGTTGTAATGCCGACTGTAATAACCAGTGCCGGAAATATAGGTAAATTCATCAGACCGGCGATTGTCGGGCTTGTAAGTATCGCGCAGACGCCCGCCAATATTCCCGTGAATGTTATTCCGATTTGCGCGACGGAAAGCGGCGCGGGGGCTTCCAACATTGCCAAAACTTTTGCCGCATTTTTATCGCCTTCCTCAGATAGTTTTTCCAGCCGCCCGCGATGACTTTCTATCAACGCCGTTTCTATCAGCGAAAAATAGCCGCTCACCGCCGCCAATAGAATTATCAGCGCAGGCGGGATTAGTCCTGTTTCCAAACTTCACACCTCATTTTAGGGATTAGAGATTAGGGATTAGGGAACAGTGGAGATTAGAAAAATCTGTTCCCTGTTCCTATTCCCTACCTCAAAGAAATTCGTCCGTATTCCTCAAGCATATCAATAAAAGTCATGTGCCCGCGCTCGCTTGCTTTAGATTTGCCCAAAACTTTTATCGCCGCCTCATAAATCGTAGACTCGACACTGCCCGGAACCAAGTTTTCCCAATTCTTGTAATCGTAAGCTCGCTCGTTAATCGTATTCTGCGGTCGTCCGAAAACTTCCAACTCGCAAAGAAATTGTACTTGCCGCGTCTTCGGTCGCAAATAATAATGCTCCAAAACATACGCTTGCTGACTTAAAACTTTAATATCTTCGGGCTGATATTGATAACCTTGCTCGCGAGCCAATTCGATTTGTGCTTTAAAATTCTCTGCGCCGTATGCCGCCATATCTTCATCAAGCTCCGCCGGTTTGCGCTCAATCATGCGAATCCATACGTCTGCCATATACTCGCTTGAAGAATAAGGCATTTTCTTCCAATCGACCGCTTCTTTATCCAAATAGTAGGTGTAAGTGTCATCAACCGCTAATTTTATGAATCGCGGCTTGAGCATTTTTAATTCCTGTTGCGGTACGTTACTTCTCGGCATTATCGGACGCCGCACAGGTCGCGCAGGTTGTTCTTCCGGCTCGTCAATTTTTTCTTCGACCGTCACGACAGGCAATGGCGGCGGCACGACTGCAACCGGTTCTTCAACACGCTCTTGCCACTCGTCAGATATTTGAGTCGGTTGCTCAAAAGGCGTTTCGGATTTCATCGGCTGAAAAGGTTCATCGACTGATTCTTCTTCTGTAGGCTGCTCAAGTTTTTTCTGTTCGGGCAGAGAATTCAAATCATCAAAGATTAATGTGTTGCCCAAATTATCATCGTCTTCATTGACGGGCTGAATCTGCGCGGGCTGTTCATTTTCAAGCGGCTGAACAGGCGGTAAATCTTCCTGCGGCTCAATTTGAACAGGCTGTTCATTTTCAAGCGGCTGAATTGGTGGTAAATCTTCTTGCGATTCAATCTGAACAGGCTCTTCCTCTTCGAGCGGCTGAATTGGTGGTAAATCTTCTTGCGGTTCAATCTGAACGGGTTGCGGCTTTTCTTCGGGCGGCAATTCCGCCGGCGGCTCCGGTTCCTCAACCTTTTCGGATTTGGTTTCCGAATCCTCGAATTCCCCGCCGAATACGACAATATCATCTTCCGCTTTGACTTGCGGCGAATTCATCAGCAACGCAAGAATCGCCGCGCTCGCCAATATTTTTTTTCTCACGTCAAATCCCCACTCCCAATTTTACTTTCCTGATTAAACTCTCACGACGCGGATATTTTTCATGCGTCGATTTTTTCTTGTCGATATAAATCACGGCTCGCGAATCGTCAAGCGTCGGCAATTTTATTTCGCGAATTAAAATTTCTCCGCCGCCTAAAATTTTAATCGCCGTTCGTGCCTCGTCAAGCTCCTCTTGAAAATTTTTTCCTTTCAGCGCGATAAATTTCCCGCCGACTTTTGCAAACGGTAAACAATATTCCGCCAAAACATTCAATCTTGCGACGGCTCGCGAAGTCACAACGTCAAATCGCTCTCTGAAATTTTTTTGCTTGGCAAGTTCCTCTGCGCGTCCGTGAAATATTTCTACGTCGGCAAGTTCCAATTCCGCGACGACTTTCTTTAAGAATTCAGTACGTTTTGCCAGCGAATCTATCAGGCAAAGTTTCAAATGCGGCTTGAAAATTTTCAACGGAATTGCAGGAAAACCTGCGCCCGTTCCTATGTCGGCAAGTGTTTCGACGCCTTGAAAGATTTTGTCGTCCCAAGCACTCAGCGAATCGATTATGTGTTTGATTGCAAATTCTTGCGGCTCAGTTATCGCCGTCAAATTCATCACGCGATTTTGTTCAATCACCAGTTCATAAAATTTTTCGCAAAGATTTATCTGCGCGTCGTCGAGTCCGAAATCTGCCAATGAATCGCGAAACATTTTCATCATCTCCGCAACCATTTTAATTTGCAGTCAAAAACATTGCAAGCTAAATTGTTTCAAGATAAACAAGCAGGACAGAAATATCTGCGGGCGATACTCCCGAAATCCGCGACGCCTGCCCGATTGAACGCGGTCGAATCGCTGAAAGTTTTTCGCGAGCCTCGACGCGCAGATTTTTTAAGGCGTGATAATCAACGCTGTCGGGAATAATTTTATTTTCAAGGCGATCCAGTTTCTCGGCAAGCTCCGACTGCTTTTTAATGTAGCCTTCATAGAAAAAGGAAATTTCAACCTGCGCGGCTGCTTCCGAAGATATTTCGGGCAAATCGAAGGCGATACGGAGTTTTTCATAAGTGACATTCGGACGGCGTAAAAGCTCGGCAAGCGGCATTGCATTATGAACTTCGCCGACTCCCATCTCCAAAAGTTTTTGATTAACTTCGGTGCTCGGCGTCAATTTAATTTCGTTAAGGCGTTGAGTCGCCGATAAAATTTCTGCGCGTTTAGTCTCAAAAATCTTTTGACGTTCGGGCGAGGCAAGTCCTATTCTGATTGCGTGCGGCGTCAAACGCAAATCGGCGTTATCTTGTCGCAAAAGCAATCTGTATTCTGCGCGGGAAGTCATCATGCGATAAGGTTCATTGGTGCCCTTAGTTACCAAATCATCAATCAGCACTCCGATATAAGCCTCCGAGCGTTTCAAAATCAGCGGCTCAAAATTTTTGACGTAAGCCGCCGCATTTATTCCGGCGATTAATCCTTGCGCCGCCGCCTCTTCATAACCGCTGGTGCCGTTCGATTGTCCTGCAGAAAAAAAGCCCGCGATATTTTTAAATTCCAAAGTCGGCTTGAGTTGCAACGGGTCTAAGCAATCATATTCAATCGCGTAGCCCGCCCGCATAATCTTTGCCCGCTCCAAACCCGGTATCGTGTGCAAAAACTCAATCTGAACGTCCATAGGCATACTGGTTGACATGCCTTGAACATAATATTCTTGCGTGTTCAACCCTTCCGGCTCAAGGAAAAGTTGATGCCGTTCCTTATCGGGGAATCGGATAATTTTCGACTCAATCGACGGACAATAACGAGGTCCGATACCTTCAATAATTCCGTTCGCCATAGGAGCGCGATGAAGATTTTTTCTTAAAATCTCGTGCGTCCGTTCGTTTGTGTAGGTTAAGTAGCAATTCACGAGATTTTTAACGGGCGATTTAGTCATGAACGAAAAATTTTGCGGCGGATTGTCTCCGCATTGAATTTCCATTTTGTCGAAGTCCAAAGTCCTTGCGTCAACCCGCGCAGGCGTTCCCGTCTTAAAACGCATAAGCTTAACTCCGAGATTTTTAAGCGAATCGGAAAGTTTAATTGCCGCCCTCTGTCCGTTGGGGCCTCCGTCAAAAATACTTTCGCCGATAATTATTCGTCCGCTTAAATAAGTTCCGCTTGCCAAAATCACCGCGTCGGCTAAAAAAGTTTCGCCCGTTTCCGCGCAGACTCCGATAATCTTATCGTCTTTAACCAAAATATTTTCAATCAGTAATTGCTTGAGGTCGAGTCCGTCAACATTCTCGCAAAAATTTTTCATGACGGCTTGATAAATTTTTTTATCGGCTTGCGCCCGCAAAGCTTGAACTGCAAATCCTTTGCCCGTGTTGAGCGTTCGGAATTGAATACAAGTTTCATCGGCGGCAATTCCCATTTGTCCGCCGAGCGCGTCAATTTCTCTGACCAAATGCCCTTTCGCCGGACCTCCTATTGACGGATTGCAAGGCATCATCGCCAAATTTTCCAATGATAAAGTCGTCAACAATGTCTTGCAACCGAGCCGCGCAGATGCCAATGCCGCCTCTATGCCCGCGTGCCCCGCGCCTATTACTATCACTTCGTATTTGTCAGCTGTAAACAAATTTCTTCCTCCCAAAAATTTTTTTGAGTTTAAACCGCCCAAAAAAAACCGTCAAGGTTTGCTATGAAATTATTTTCTGCTATAATCCCTTGACAGAAAATAAAATGTAAATTGGCGGTGATTTTGTTTGCAAATAAAAGTTTTTAAAGCGGGCAATATGAAAGACGCGATGGCGGCTATGAAAAAAGAGCTTGGCGAAGACGCCGTCATATTGCACAGCAAAAAATATAAGGAAGGCGGAATTCTCGGAATCGGCAGTCGCGAAGTCGTAGAAATTACTGCGGCGGTCGAGGAAAGTTCTCTGCCCAAAAAATCCGATACCCAAAAATTACATAATCCGGCGGTATTAAATCGCTACAAAACCGACGGCACCGCGCAGGGCGTCGCTAATGCCGAACAATCTGCCGACAATCAGCCCGAAGATATTAAAGACGAGACTACTCCTCATTCTATGCAAATCGACGAGCTTAACGAAAAAATCTCCGAGCAAAAAAAATCTGCCGCATTAAACAAAGATTTTGAAGACCACTTGCAAGACGCACAAGAAAATTCTCAACCGATTAACGAAGAATCTGCGCCCGAAGAAGAATCTCAACCTGCAGATAATCAACCTGCGTCCGAAGAAATTTCTCCGCCCGCATATAATGAACCTGTGCCCGAAGAAATTTCTCAACCTGCAGACAATCAACCTGCGTCCGAAGAAGAATCTCAACCCGCAGACAATCAACCTGCGTCCGAAGAAGAATCTCAACCCGCAGATAATCAACCCGTGCCCGAAGAAAATTCCAAACCTGCCGAGAAAAAATCTGCAGTCGAAGAAAAATCTCAACAAGCCGCTACGTTCACTCAAGAACAAATGGCACAAACTCAGGCAATGATTATGGCGCAATTCAACCAAATGCAGATGATGCAACAAGCGGCAATCGCGCAGGCACAGGCTCAAGCCGCCGAACAACTTCGCTTGCAACAAGCCGCGCAGGCTCAACAAGCCGCAATCGTTCAGCCGCAAAATCCTCCGCAGAATGAAGAAAAAATCCGTCGGCTCGAAGAAGAAATCGCGCAGATGAAAGCCTTGCTTACCGAAGTTTTGGGGCGCGAAACCAAAAAAGGCGGCGTCACTTTGCACGAGGCTTTGAAAATGCAAGAGGTTGACGAAGATATTTTAAAGTCAATGGCGGCGCAGGCAAATGCGGGCGATACCTTAGTCGATATGCACACGCCCGCCGCAAAGGCTACTTTGTTAAATTATCTTAACGAACATGTGAAATTCTCCGACGGCGTCAAACTCAATCGGCACGGCGTGAGGATAGTCGCCTTGCTCGGCACGACCGGCGTAGGCAAAACCACCACGCTTGCCAAAATCGCCGCGAAATTCGTCTTGGAACAAAAAACAAGCGTCGCATTAATCACGGCGGACACTTACAGAATATCAGCCGTTGAACAACTCAAAACTTACTCCGATATTTTGGAACTGCCGCTTGAAATCGTCTACAATCCGCCCGAATTATCTTCCGCAATCGAACGCCATCGCCATAAGGAATTAATCTTAATCGATACGGCGGGGCGCAGTCAGCATAACGAATATCAAATGCGCGAGCTGGAAGAATTTTTGCGAGTCAATCCGCGTATAGAAAAACATTTGGTAATCAGCGCGACGACCAAATTAACCGATGCAAGACAGATTATGAATAAATTCTCGCAAGTCAATCCCGACAGAATAATCTTCACCAAAATTGACGAGACCGGCAGCGTGGGAATGATTGTAAACCTTTTGAACGATAACAAATATTCGCTGTCCTACATAACGACCGGACAAAGTGTCCCCGATGATATTGAACGCGCAACTGCCGAAGTTCTTACGAATCTTTTGCTCCAAAAAGTTGAAGAGTAATTAAGAGGTATAAAAAATGTCTGACCAAGCATCAAGACTGAGAAATTTGGTTGAGGAACGAGCTCAAGAGGAGGCAAAGGCACGAGAAATAGGCGAATTATATTTCGACGTTGCGGAAGATACCAGAGTAATAGCCATAACAAGCGGCAAGGGCGGAGTCGGTAAAACGAGTTTGGCGGTTAATCTTGCCGTCGGTTTGCAGTTGGCAGGGCAAAAAGTTATGCTGATTGACGCCGATATTGGAATGGCAAATGTAAATCTTTTAATGGGTTCGGTAACAAATCGCAGTCTGATAGATTTATTGAATGATGATATTGAGCTTGAAGACGTTGTGGAAAACGGCGTTGAGGGCGTGAAATATATTTCGGGCGTGGCGGCGATTGAGGCGACTTTGAATTTAAATCGCAATGAGCAAAAGAAATTGCATAAAAAACTGAGTCGCTGTTCGGAGTTCGCGAACATAATCATAATCGACACGGGCGCGGGCTTGAATCGCAATGTGATTGAATTTATTTTGGCGGCGGAAGAAGTTTTGCTGATAACGACGCCGGAGCCTACCGCACATGCCGATGCCTACGCCGTCATAAAGGCTTATACCACTTACACGGAGCGGCGCAATATAAAACTCGTCATTAATCGAATTCGTGAGGAAGAGGAATATGAAGACGTTGCCGAAAAAATGAATCAGACGACGAAAAAATTTTTGGGCATATCGATAGATTATCTCGGCTACATTTACGATGATAAAGCTGTCCTTGAGGCTGTGCACAGGCAGGAGCCGTTTATCACAGCTAATCCGAAATCTCCTGCGGCGCGTTGTGTTTCGGCGTTAGTTAAAAGTTTACTCAGCGGCGAAAGAATGGGTTCCGTTTCCAAAGGTTGGCGCGGTTTTCTCGACAGATTGTTCGGCTATTGACAAAAAAATAATCCCCGTCGGAGTGGCGGGGATTTTTTATGGAAAAATAATTTAACGACTGCGCGAACTGTTTATTTCGTCGTACATTGAACTGGAAAAAGTTTTTCTGCCTTCGGCGGCTTTTTCTTCGGCGCGTTTTTTGGAGGTCATGGCTTGAGCGAATTTTTGCGCGTCCATTCTGAGTTTACTGGCGCATTCATAGCAGTAAACGCCTTTGTCAATGAGTTTGCCGCAGTTGCCGCAGGGATATTTGGCTTCGCGAAGAGTGGAATTTTCAAACAAGCCTTGTTGAACCATTCGCCAAACGAATTCACTGGGTGCGCCCGAACCTTCGATAAGCTGATCTACCGTAATACCGGGATGATCGCGAACGTAACTTTTAACGTGTTCTTCCAGCTTGATTTCTTCGTTACGACAATCGGGACAAATTTTTTCGCCGGAAACGGGCATGAATATTTTTTTGCAACGTATGCAATTTCTTATGCCGAGCTTTGCCATAGAAATCACCTCCGTAAAAAATCTTTACAAAAATTCTTATAGAAATTTCTACAGGCGGTAAAAATTTTCCTGCAAGATTAATGATTTCACGGCTCGAATAAATCAACTTTTTTCTGCGCGGCTCGTGCTATGTCGAACATTTTGACGAGTTCCGCAACGGCTTGCGTCGGCGAAATGATTCCTTTCAAAACCGCCTCTTTTATTTCGGGCATTCGACCGTTTATCACTTGGTCGCCGAAAAATAAATTGTGTAAGTGTTCGTCAATCATGGCGTGCATCCAATCAAGGAGTTGCGAGTCACGTCGCTTTTGGAAGACGCCGTTGCCTGTCGTAACTTTTTTAAAGAGCTGAATAACCTGCCACAATTCGGGCAAACCCATTTTGGTAACGGCACTGGCTAAGTAAGCGTGAGTTTGCCAACCTTCGGTGGCGGGGCGTATAAATTCAGTCATGCGTTCATATTCGCCGCGAGTAACTTTGGCTCGAACGAGATTATCGCCGTCAGCCTTATTGACAACAATAGCGTCGGCAAGCTCCATGATTCCCTTTTTAATGCCCTGCAAATCGTCGCCCGCGCCCGTCAACACAACCAGCATAAAGAAATCTACCATTGAACGGACGGTTGTCTCCGATTGCCCGACGCCGACAGTTTCAATCAAAATAACGTCGTAACCTGCCGCCTCGCACATAAGCATTGTCTCGCGACTTTTTCTGGCGACGCCGCCCAAAGTGCCGCCTGCAGGACTGGGACGAATAAAAGCTTCGGGGCGACGGCTTAAAGTTCCCATGCGTGTTTTATCGCCGAGAATCGAACCTTTAGTTATGGAGCTTGTCGGGTCGATTGAAAGGACTGCGACTTTATGCCCGTCATCACATAGCATATTGCCGAACGCCTCAATAATTGTAGATTTGCCCGCGCCCGGTACACCCGTTATCCCGATTCTTAAAGCTTTGCCCGTTCGCGGCAGAAGTCTTTGCAAAACTCTTTGCGCCTTCGCGAAATGTTTCGGGCTGTTACTTTCGATTAGTGTTATTGCCCGCGATAAAATCATTCGGTCGCCGCCGGTTACGCCGTCAACCAATTCATCTTCCGTTAATGTCACGCGACGTTTCGGCTTGAACGCTCCCGATGTAAACGCGGGATTGATATTGCCGACGGTAGTATCCTTTATGCCTTCAATGCCGCTCATGACCGCCGATTGATTTGAGACTGCCCATTCGGGAGTCGTTGTCGTATAATTCGCCATTAAATCAACTCCTCTGCGGATTTTTTCCTGCTCAAATTATAAATTACCGGCAAACGAAAAGCAATGCGATTAAATTCTGTAGCAAATATGGAAAAAATTCTGCTTGAAAAAAGTTTTCAGTTATGTTATATTCTGCGCGGCTTGAGGGAAACAAGCGGAGCAGTAAGGAAACTTGAGGAAACACGGCCACTCAAATTAAGAGACTTCTCCAAATGAAAACCGACAGCCGCAAGGGAAATTTTTAAACGGTTAAATTTTTTGGAGGTTATCATCATGAAGAAAACATTGGCAGTAGCTTTGACGGCGGCATTCGTAGTCGGAGCAACTTCAACCACATTGGCAGCGGCTAATCCGTTCAGCGACGTTCCCGCAGGACATTGGGCTTATCAATCGGTAGCCAAATTGGCGGCGGCAGGCGTTGTCGAAGGTTACGGCGACGGTACTTATCGCGGCGACAGAAACATTACCCGTTACGAAATGGCTCAAATGGTTGCCAAAGCTATGGCGAAGAATACTTCGGGCGTCAACAAAGCCGAACTCGACAGACTCGCCGCTGAATTCCGTGATGAACTCGATGCTTTGGGCGTTCGCGTTGCAGAGCTTGAGAAATACGCTGACAAAGTTAAATGGACGGGCGAATTGCGCTATCGTTACTGGAAAGATAAGACCGACCTTCCGGGCGGCGGAAAATATAAGCCTTCAAACAATCAACTTCAAATGCGTCTCTTCCCGACTGCCGAAGTCAACGATCATTGGAAGATTAAAGCTCGTATGACGGCAACCGCCAAAATGCATGATAATACTTCGGGCGATTTCAAACTTACTTACGCTTTCGCCGACGGTACTTATGACAAGTTTAATCTCAAAGTCGGTAAAATGCCGCTCTACACAAATGTTGATGACGGTATCATAGCTGATGACTTCTTCAGCGGCGCACAACTTAGTTTCGGCAATCAATTCAAAGTCTTGCTTTCGGCAGGTCGTTGGGACGGAATCTCCGGCGATGATCCCGCGAGTTATCAAGGTGCCGAGCTTTCCTACGACAATGATAAACTTTATGTCGGCGGTGCTTATCATCACTTCAACAGCGACGGTTTCAAAGCCATGTACGGTAAAGACGATGCCAACATTTGGGCGGCAGGCTTACGTTACAATTTCGGCGATGTAACAGTCGGCGGCGGCTATGCCAAAAACACCAAAGCGGACAATTACGATAAAGGCTGGAATGCCGGTATCAGCTACAAGGGCGCGAACAAAAAACAGCCCGGTACTTGGGGAATCAGTGCCGCTTATCGTTACGTAGGCGACAATGTCAGCTTGGCTCCGACTTATGACACTTGGAACTTCACCACCAATAAAAAGGGTGTCGACGTTGGTCTTGACTGGGCTCCGATAATGAACACTCAAGTTTACCTCAACTATTTCTGGGGCAAAACGCTTGACACCAAAGAGGATACCAATACATTCTTCGCACGTGCCAGCTGGTTCTTCTGAGAAAATAATTTCATTCGATAAAAAAAGCTCCTCTGCAAAATCGCAGGGGAGTTTTTGATTTCTAAAAATATCTTACAGTGTCGATAACGCCTTTGAAAGTTGTTCTTTCAAACTTTTCTTTACGTTATCGGGCGAAATCACTTTAACTTTATCGCAGTGTTGGCGAAGCCATTGATAAAGTTGTTCGTCCTCGCCGACCAAAACCGTTATGCTGAATCGACGCGGGCTGTCGTCTGAAACGTCTCGCCTAATCAGTCTGCACGACGACTTTTTATTTTTCTCGAAGTGCTTAAGTACACTTTCGATTAAACTTTCCGGAAAACTGATTCTCAATTCAATCTGTGGCACGTCATTATTTATTCCGCTCAAGTGCCGAGCTATGGAAAATTTTTTATCCGATTTGAAATCTTCAGCCAAGATTTCAATCTTAGACATGAACGTCAGTCTGAAATCTATCGGCTTCGGCGAACTGTCAACCTTTGCCGTCAGAAAAATTTCGTTATCTTTCTCAATAATGCTGTAGGGCGACGCGGTAATTTTTCTTTCGTCGGCTAAGTTATTGTTTGGCTTAAAGTTGAAAGTTATCTTTTTGCCTTCGACTATGGCTTTGCAAATCCTTTCGATTTTAGGAAGGATTACCTTAGAAAAATTTTTTTGAGGATTATTTTCAAGGCTCAGTTGCCGTTCAAAGCTGTAGGCAATCGAGCCGCCGTCGGCAGTGGTTGCAGATTTCATTTTGTTGAAGATAATTTTCTTTTCGTCGTCGGTTAGGGACGTTATGTTGTAAATCGCCGCGCCGATAACCGCCACTTCCGCAGGCGTAAGCAAATGTTTTGTGTTGTAGTAGCCGAGCCTGTTATCTTCGTGCAGTTTTATATCGTAAAGTCCTTTCAGCAGATTCATATTTTGAACGTGCCGATGAATCGTTTGCAAGCTGGTATTTTTCTTCAACGGATCGTTCGGGAAGAATCGATTCCATTTTTTTTCTACCTCGCCTTGAATTTGCCTTGCCGTCTTCGGAGCCTCGTGGTCGCTCTTCAGTATCGAATCGATTATCAGCAAGTCTTTAATAAAAGTTTCCGAGAAAAAATTTTTATTGTCCATATTGCCCTCCAAAAAGTCAAGAGATTAAAAATTTTTTTTAGTATAACACAAACCTCTGCGACAACCGACACCCCCCTATCAAATTTGAAAAAAACTGTTGAATACGTGGGCGGTGTCCAGTATTCTAATCGCAAGCAATTTCGGAAAGGAGTAACCAAAATGCGTTACGATTATTTTAGACCGAAGTATTTCGTCGTGTCAGACGCTCAATTTCAGAATACGCCGATAAGTACCGATGATTTTATTCAGCGTTGCTTGGAAATTGAAGAGTGGCTTCCGGCTCGCGGAAACAACGTGGCTTTCGTCGAGAAAATCTTTGAACTGTTCAGAGACTGCAACTTAATCACGAGAGCCAACGTAAATTTTCTTGGCAACAAAACTCTGTGCGATGAATTTTTCGAGACCACGATGAATCCTTTGGGCGGTGTCCTTCGCCATAAAAGTTTGCCGATGAGCAAGCCGGGCGATCCGCTCAGATATTACTCCACGAAAAATAAAGGGCGTGCGGTAATCCTTGAGAATGAAACCTACTACATTTCCAGCCAATGGTATGCGGACGATACGGGCAATCCTAACAAGGAAGAATTTTACAAATGGGTTGTGTCGAATGTACTTGTAAATTTTTCGGGAGTCAGAGTCAACAAAGTCAGGGCGTTTATGGGTGATTTTGAACGGCGGAAATCTGCGCGGCGTAAATCGGAGTGGCTTGAATCTGAGTGGCGAAAGTTTGAACGTCGTAAATTCGGGCAACATAAATTCGGAATGTATGAGTTTGAACGGCGCATAAGCTTTGAACAAATCTTAGATCGGACGGTTCAAGAATTTACTTGGTGAAAAAATGACGGGTGGGAATTCACGGGCGGGAAAGTTTTTCGTATACTTTGCTCAGACAAAAGCAAAGGAGGTGATGCTTATAGGAGAGATTAATTCACGACGGATTGAGATTGTTGAATCTTGTAGAGTTTGTCGAAGACAATACTCGAACTTTGGGGGCAGCGGGGTGTCCAATGTCGACACCCTCGACGCCCAAGACATTTGAACCCATATCAAATTTGAAAAACAGAGGGGACAAAATGCTTGCTTTCGGATATACTTTGCTCGTCAAAAACAGTTCCTTGAAAACTGAATATAGGAGACTCGCGTCTCGGGCAGTATGAGGCACCCGTGTAGGGTTCCAAACGAGTCTTAAAGAAAAAAATAATTGGAGGTAATCACAGCATGAAAAATTCAATTAAAAAATGGGCGCAAGCCGGCGATCCAAACGCAATGACGCAACTCGCCGAAATTTACTTGACGGGAGGCGAAATCGAAGAGGCTAAAAAATATTTTGCGCAAGCGACAGAAAAAAATTATCTCCCTGCCGCAAAACGTCTCGCCGATATTTTTTACGACGAAGGCAACGAGCCCGAAGCGATAACTTACTACAAAAAAGCCGCCGCCCGCGCAGATATTGAGGCAATGGAAAAACTCGTTGAACTTTGTCCCTTCGACGAGGAAATTATGAGCTACGTTTTGGAAATTATCGACGGGCAATGTAACGAAATTTATTTCCACTCAAATTCATTGAAGAAGATTATGCTTTTCGGCACTACGAGAATGGCAGAGTATATGCCCGGGCAGGCAATGGCGATTGAGCGTCGCAGAATCAAAAACAAAATTTTGAAATTCAATCCGAGCTTAAGGAGGGCTTAAACATGACTGAAGAAAAAAATTTACTCAAAAAGGCTGAGGCGGGCGATATTGAAAGTATCAAGCGGCTTGCCAATTATTATGATAAAAAATCCGGGCGTTGGCGCGAAGAACCTAAAGTCGGCGAAAGTATTTCGATTGATGAATTTTTAGCGAACGCCGACACAAAAGCCAACGAAGATTATTTGGCGGAGGCTTTTAAATGGTTTATGCGCGGAGCCGAGCTTGGCGACGCAGAATGTATGGACGAAGTCGGGCACAGAATTTACGACGCAATCGGCTGTTGCAAAGATGAGGAATGGACTGAACGCGGCAAGAAATCTTTTCAATGGCATTTGAAAGCCGCGCAGGCAGGCTACGTGCCCGCAATGAGAATTACGGCTTACATGTATGACGGACTTTGCGTCGAGAAAGATGAAGTTCAAAGTTTCTATTGGTACTTGGAGGCTGCCAAACACGGCGATAAAAAATCTGTCGGCGAAGTCGCCAAACGTTATGCGAAAGGTACGGGCGTTGAGAAAAATATTGACGAGGCAAATAAATATCTCGCAATGCTTGACGCTGAAGATTATCGGCACGTCCTTCACGCATTAAGTTGCGGCGACGATGAAGAATCTTTAATGTGGCTTGAACGTCTCGTTGAGCTTGACGACCCGTTGGCTTTGAAAAATAAGGCTGAAGCCTGTTGCAAGCGCGGAGATTATTCCCAAGCTTTGGAACTCTTCATTAAAGCCGGAACGAGTGATTCCGAAAATTACGATCCCGACGTTTTGGCGGAGGCTCTCTTTCAAGCCGGCAATCTTTACTACACCGGCGAGGACACGATTCGGCAAAATTACAGACACGCTTTGAGATATTATCGCAGTTCGGCAAAGAAGAAATATATCAAGGGCTACGTTCAGTGCGGCAAAATTTATTTCGACAAAGGGGATTACAAAAGCGCGTTGATGAATTTCAACCTTGCGATAAAAACCCGCGACCGTTATCCGTTCGGAAGTCGGTATCTCAATACGATTGCTCTTGAATATATCGGGCGGATAGCGGAAAACGGTTTGGGTGTCGACCGAGATATTGAAATGGCTTATAAATATTACGAGGCGGCGGCTAAGGACAATCGCAATCAAGGAATTATTTTCCGACTCGCCAACGATTACTTTTACGGAAACAACGTCGAAGTCGATACCGCCAAAGCTCTTTTGTACTTCGAGGAGGCGGGCAAATATTCCCACAACGAATATTATTTCGAGGCGAATCTCAAGCTGGCTTGGATTTATGAACTCGGACAGGGCGACGTGGAAAAGGATTTGGCTAAAGCCGATGAATATTGGGCAAAGCTCCCACCCGAATGCAAACCTGCGCGGGCACAATAAAATTTAAGGAGAAATGATTATGACTGAAGAAAGAAAGGAATTCACATTGCGGACACCTTACGGCGACGAGATTGCGACAATCAAGGGCACCGAGTCCGAAATAAAGAAGGCATTGACTGTGCTGGGCGAATACTTTTTGACGAATGAAAATCTTACGTCAGAAAATATATCTGCGTTGGTCGCCATTGGCGAATACTTATGGAGTCAAGGCAAGGCATCGCCCGAAGAATTGGCGGCGGCTAAAAAATTCTTCGAGGCGGCAGAAAAAGCCTTCGACCCGCAAGGAACGGATTATTTGTCGTGTATGCAAAACAATCCGCTGATTTCGGAAGCAATGTGGCTGCGAGCGGCAGATCGTAATGCGCCAAGTCCCGTAAACGATTTGGAAGAAGAATACGAGCGGCAGGCTGTTTATTGGCGGAAGAAAATCGCTGAAGCTGAAGGCAAACCCTTCGACGAGGACGACGCGCCCGACGACAAAGAAATTTTGGAGTCAAACCGCTTGATATTTTTCAACATGTACAAGCGGGCGTTTGAGGGCAACCTTGACGCCATGAAAACTTGCGCGGAATTTTGCGAGGAAGAAAAAAATTATTGGCATAATCGCGCTTGAGTTTGTCGAATATGATATAATTGCCGGGAGTTTAAATAAGGTTACTCTCGGCAATTTTTTTGGAGGGAATTGAAAATGGCGGACGAAAAATTTTTCATCAACAACGCGGAAGAAATTATCCCGACCTTCAATGATTCGCCCTACAAACGCATTATCGCGGTAGGCGACATTCACGGCAAGTTCAACGAGTTGAAATCTTTATGGCGGAAAATTCACGTCACGGACGACGACCTTATAATTTTTTTGGGCGACTACGTGGACAGAGGCGAAGGCATTTACAACGTTCTCAAATGGGTTATCGAGCAGTCGGCAAAGAAAAATTTTATATTCCTGCGCGGCAATCACGAGCAAATGATGATTGAAGCTCTGAAACAAACGAACGGAATGGCGAGAATTAATTGGATACTCAACGGCGGCAAGACGACGATTTTGGCACTGCGCGAGTTGATTACGCTGAAGGAATTTACGGTAAACGAGATTGCGAACTTCGCCGAAAGTTTGCCGCTCAGTTATTCAATGACAATCGGCGGGCGCAAATATTTTTTCTGTCATGCGGGCGTTAAAGAGGGCGTTCCGTTCGACGAACAGGACGAAGAGGCTTTGCTTTGGTCTCGCGAAAGTTTCTTCAAAAGTTATAAAGGCGAAGGCGTTGTAATCAGCGGGCACTCTCCGATAAAATTTTTCTTCGACTTCGACGACGCAAATCCGCGCCCGATTAAAATTCCGACAAGAAATATCATCATGACGGACACAGGGGCATTTACCAAAGGCGGGCGACTTTCAACCGTCGATATTTTGACGGGACAATACTGGCAGAGCGGACAAGACAGGCAAGGCGATATAATTTTTGTCTGCGCGGGCAATACTTGCCGTTCGCCGATGGCAAAATATATCATGCGTCACCTGCTTAAATCTGCGCGGCTTGCCGATAAAATTCTTATCGATTCGGCGGGCTATGATGAAGATTGCGGCGGCTTTTTCATGAGCGGCGGAGCTTACGAGGCATTGAAAAGCAACGGCGTCGGATTCAGAACCCACGTTTCAAAGCCGTTTACAATTCGGGAGTATCAAAATTTTAAATGTGTTGTGGCGTTGAACAGGGCGATTAAGGAGAAATTAATTGCGATTTCTCGCGGTGATCCCGATAAAAAAATCCGTCTGTTAAAAGACGCGGACGGAAATGAAATTGACGTTATCGACCCGTTCGGAACGGGCGATTATGGAAAAGCTTACGCGGATATTCTGCGCGGCTGCGAAGTTTTACTTAACGAAATACAGGGAGGCTGATTAATAATGACCGGCGAAAAGCAGTACAAAATAATTTTCGTCTGCAGGGGTAATACTTGCCGCTCGGCAATGGCAAAATATATCATGCGCCATTTGCTGGACGAGGCGGGTATCGATAAAGTTCGAGTCGATTCGGCAGGTTACAATACTTCGGGCGGCTCGCCGATGCGCGAAGGAGCACGTCGGGAATTGGTTAAAAACAAAATTCCGTTTGACAGGCACCGCTCCAAGCCGATTACGTTGCAGATTTACGAGAAGAGCGATTGCATAATTGCGTTGGACGAAATCATTTTCGGGAAGGTTAAAAAGAAAGTCGGCGGCGATTCGGATAAAAAAATCCGCATGTTGAAGGACGCGGACGGAAATAACATAATCGTTAAGAATCCGTTCAATGCTCATAATTATTCCTTGTCGTATTCAAAAATATTTATGGGTTGCATGGAGCTTTTGAAAGACGTTACAAAATAAATCGGGGAGGGTTTTACTGTGGATGAACAAAAATTTTTTGTCGAGGGCATAGAGGAATTCATTCCGCCCAAAAATACCTTACGTTACAAGAGGGTTTTGGCAATCGGAGATATTCACGGGCAGTTGGAGCGACTTGAAACTTTATGGGAAAAACTTTCGGTCAAGGAGGATGACCTTGTAATTTTTCTGGGCGACTACACCATTGGAAATACCAAGAAGACAAATAACACGGGAACGTTGGAATGGCTGGCGAAGAAGACGCGGCAAAAAAATATTATCGCCTTGATGGGCAATACCGACTACGAAGTTTTGAAGTTCATAGAAAAGCACGACTTGGAGACGCCGCCGGAAATCCTCAAATTTCTGAAGGAGTTGCCGCACAGTTGCCAAGTGACAATCGGCGGCAAGGAATATTTCTTTTGTCATTGCGGCGTGAATCCCGATAAACCGCTTGACGCGCAGTCCAAAAGTCAGCTTATCGGGCTTGGCGACCATGAAAAATTTTATAAAGAGTATAAGGGCGCGGCTCGGATAATCGTCGGGCATAAGTCGCCGAAGAAAATTTCGGAGGAGTTCGACCCGCATAAGCCATTAAAAATTCCGAACAAAAATATTTTAATGCTGGACACGAGAGGCAAGCATAAAGACGGCAAAATTTCTTGCGTCGATATTTTGAGCGGGCAATATTGGCAGAGCGAATAATAAAGTTTTGGAAAGAAAAATCCCCGATTCATTGCGAGTCGGGGATAATTTTTTTTGCAAAGCTTATTTTGTTTGAGTCAGTTGATTATAAATGAAATCTGCAAGTCCGATGCCGCCGCTCTCAGCCGCCTTTTTGGTGAGTTCTTCGTTGTACATGTCGCGATAAATTTCCATTGCGTTATCGTCCTTGAAAAGAGTATCTTTCGGGACGGTCTTCCACATTTCATTATACATGAGCTTTAACATAATTGCTTCGAGTTGGACGCTGGCATCTTTTATTTCCTTATTGCGCTGGGTAATTTCATCATCGGTCATGGTTTTAACTTTGCTCGGTTGGTCGAGTTTATCTTTTGCCGCTTGCAATTGCGCTTGAAAACTCGCCTCATCATTAATCATGGTGGCTCCTGCCGCGCCCGTGCTTGTAGAATTCATTTGCGGCATTAAATTTGCGCCGGTAATCTGCATGTCAATCGCTCCTTAAATTATTTCCAACACAGCGTGAATCGCGCCCGCCGCCTTCATGGCTTGCAAAATCGAAATGCAATCACGCGGCGTAGCTCCGACTGCGTTTAAAGCTCCGATAACGTCGCTGACACTTGTCGTCGCGGGAATAACAACCGAACTTGACATTTCTTCGCGAGCGTCCATCTTTTCATTGCGAACAATCATTGATGTTCCGTAAGAATAAGGACCGGGTTGAGAAACATTTTCCTCGCGCTGAATCTTAATCGATAAGCCGCCTTGAGTAATAGCGCATTCATCGACGCTGACATTGCCGCCCATAACGATTGTACCTGTGCGCTCATTGACGACGACTTTGGCAACAGTATCGGGAACAACGGGCAATTCCTCAATCGACGCGACGAATTGAACGATATTTGCGCGATAATAACCGGGAATATTTATATCGATTCGACCGGGATTAGCCGCGTGTGCAATGTTGCCGTAAGCCGCATTAATCGCATTTGTGATTCTCGACGCCGTTGTAAAATCTGCACTTGCCAAGCTTAAAGAAAGTTGTCCGTTCCTGCCCAAATCGTCTTCCAAAGTCCGCTCGACGATTGCCCCGTTGGGAATGTTGCCTGCCGTCGGGAAATTTTTTTGTGCGCGATTATTTCCTTGCCCCGCGACAAATCCGCCCGTAGATACAGAGCCTTGAGCAACCGCATAAACATCACCGTTAGCGGCAAGTAAGGGCGTTTGCAAAAGGACGCCGCCTTGAACGCTGGACGCATCGCCCATTGTGCCGACCACAACATCAATGGTATCGCCTTCGCGGACAAACGGCGGCAATGTGGCAGTTACCATAACCGCCGCAACGTTTTTGGCTTTCCAATTCAAATTGTCTACCGTTATTCCGAAACTCTTAAGCATTGAAACAGTCGAGTTAATCGTTTGCTTAATCTTGTCCGAATCGCCCGTACCCGGCAGACCGACTACCAAACCATAGCCGATAAGTTGGTTATTTCTGACGCCTTGAATTTTTGCAATGTCTTTTATTCGCGTAACTGCCGACTCAGCGAAAACTGTCGAAGTCATTAGCGCAAGGCAAGCTATCAGCGTCGCGATTGTAAAAAGTTTTTTCATAATCTCACCCCGTCAATCAGACTGCGCGGCGAATTTCCTGTTCGTCCTCGACGACTTCAAAATTTTCCGGAGGATAAAGATAATCTTCTTCGGATTCGTCAATAATTCGATACCAACCATCCTCGACAGATAAGACTTCATAAATTTTGCCGGGCAACACATCCATAAAAATTCTGTAAGAGTTAGGAACATCAACATCAAATTCGCCGACGTATTTAACTTTCAATTTTCTCACCCCAAATTTTTACTTTGAATTCAACCTTACCGATATTCGCGCATTGATACCAATGAATTTCACAGTTTATAAAAGTTTCTGTACCGTTAGTTATAATCGCCGTGCCGCGACATTTGTACCAATCTTGAGCAAAAGTCTTCTGACCGTTCGTAAGAGGATAAGCTCCAATAAGTCTGTTGACATCATGAATTTTTTCGCCTTCAGCTATGGCTTTAACTCCCGTGACGGTCGAACCTTTCTTTATAAACCATTTACCATCGCGCAACGGTTTTTCTGTCTGCACGAAAAAAGTTTTTGCCATCGCGCTCAAGTCTCGCGGCAAAATAAATTCTTCGCTGATTTTAATTTCGTTATCCATATCAGAACAGGAAGTTGAAAATTTGCGTCAAGATACCCTGCCGCTGTTTGGCATTGAGAGGACCTTTGCCGTCGAATTTCAAAGTGGCGTCGGCAACCCGCGTTGATAGAACCGTATTGTTCATACTGACATCATCACGACGAATCACCCCGCGCAGAGTAATTTTATGCTCGTCGCGATTTTGCCAAATGGATTGAGTGCCCTCGATAATCATATTGTCATTGGGCAAGACTTCAACGACCGTAACGGTTATCTGCCCGCTGTATCTGTTGGTGTCGACTGCCGAACCGTCCGCCTTGAAAGCATCGGAACCGCTCGCCGAAAACGCTTTGATAAAATCGAAAATGCCCGTGCCCGTCCCGACGCTCACCGAACCTGATTTGGAATTACTGCGCGATTTGGTAGCGGTCTGCGTCGTCGTTTCGTTAATGACAATCGTTAAAATATCTCCGACGTTGCGAGCCTTTTTATCGGAATATAAACTTATCCCGCCGCCGTTATCGACCCACAATGATTTTGCCTCGACCGCGCCGCCGCCAAATACGAATGCCGCAATCAAAATCGCCGATAGAAATTTCTTCATCTACATGCTCACCTCCACCGTACCGGAATCAATTACTTTTGCCGATAAAATTTTCTCCGAAGTCTCATTCTTAACCTTGACGATTGAGCCGATTCGCCCGCGTGTCATAACAATGCCCGTTGCCGTAACCCTTATTCCGTGATATTTAACAACTATCGTGACGCGCTGATTCGGATTAACCGCAACAGGTTGTTGAAAATAACTCAGCGATACCGGCGAACCTGCGCGGACAAATCTGTGAGGAACAAGCCCGTTGACTTCGGAAGCATTTTTGACATATTCGTTGCGCCCGTCAATCTTAATTTCCGCAAGATGAAAATCGCTTGCCGTAACAGGTACTTCAATTCTCAAATCGTGATTCGCAACAAGTACCGTGTCATAAACTTTAACCGTTGCCGTGAAACTCATTGTCCGATAAGGGCGACCGTTTACAAAAATTATCGCTCTTACAGGTGTGAGGCTGATATAATTTATCGCCGTCGGGAGTTCAGCCCTAATATCTATGACGCCTTCGGGCAATTTTATATCTGTCGGATACTGATTGAAAAAAATTTCGTGCCGCCTGTATTCGCCGCTTTCGGCAAGCGCATTTTCCAACGCTTCCAAGGCGATTGCATGAAGTTCCGCGCCCGATACCGTGTATGCAAAAGCTCGCGGCGTCAAACTAATTGTTAAAATCAACACCGCGAGTAAGATTATTTTTCTCATGTTAAATTATCGTTTCAACTGATTGGCGGTCTCAAGCATCGAATCGGAAGTAGTGACTGCCTTCGCGTTTGATTCGTAGGCGCGTTGAGCGACAATCATATTAACCATTTCTTCGACGATTTGAACGCCCGACATTTCAAGAGTATTCTGAGCAAGGACGCCTGCGCCGTCTTGTCCCGGTTCACTTTCAATCGGAGCACCCGACGCCGTAGTCTCCAAGAAAAGATTTTTGCCGTAAGCATAAAGACCTTCCGGATTGACGAATCGAACAAGGGTTATCTGTCCGATTTCGGTTTGGTCGCCGCCCGCAGGAGTATCCGAAACTCGCCCGTCCGAACTTATAACCAAACTTTCAATCGGCGCGTTTTCGTCCAGCGTGATATTCGGAATAAGTAAATAACCGTCGCTTGTTACGATACGACGATTTGAATCAAGTTTAAAGGAACCGTCGCGAGTGTAAGCCGTCGTTCCGTCGGGCAACTGAATTTGGAAAAATCCGTCGCCTTGAATTCCCACGTCGGCAGGACGGTCTGTAGTCTGCAACGGTCCCTGTGTGAAAACTCTGTTCGTTGCGGCAACTCTGACGCCCAAGCCGATTTGTAAACCTTGAGGATATTGTGTACCGTTGCCTGAAGTTCCACCTGCATCGCGCAGAGTTTGATAAAGCAAATCTTGAAATTCTGCGCGGACTTTTTTGTTGCCGTAACTGTTGACGTTAGAGATATTGTGAGCCACTACGTCCATATTCGTCTGCTGCGCCTTCATGCCTGACGCCGCCGACCACAACGATCTCATCATATTAAAAACAACCCCTTTATTTTAAACTAACGTCCCTGTTTTAATCGTTTCCAAATTTTATATCGACAAGATTGTATTCTGCATTAAAACTTTTTGCAAGGGCGGATAAAAAAAATTGCTGTTTGCCATAAGAATTTCATTGTTGATTGATATAATCGCCCAAAATTAAAAAACGATTAAAAACGAGGTGGAGGAAATGAAACTGAGGCGAGTTCTTTCAACGCTGATTCTTATTCTCGCCGTGAGTTTTTCGAGTCTGTGCTCGGCGGCAGCGTTAAAGTGTGGCGACAAAGGCGACGCAGTCAGAGAGATTCAAGATTATTTAATTGCGCAAGGTCTTTTGAGTGCGAAGGCTGACGGCGTTTACGGCACGGCTACGGTTAATGCAATTAAGGATTTTCAAAGTGCGCTCGGACTTGAAGTGGACGGAGTCTGCGGCGAGGAAACTTACAGAATTTTACGTGCGGCGGCTTTTGATGAAATTGATATAAATACTTTTAAGCTCGGCGATTACGTTCCCGAATATACATTAGAAATTGATGATATTGATAACGTTACCGACACTCCCAAAAGTTCGGGCGCGACGACAATCGGCTCGGTTCTGAGTGCGGTTTCGACGATTAAAGAAGTTGCACAATATGCGGGCGTGGGCGACGTGATTAAGCTCGGTATGCAAGGCGACGGCGTTATTGACTTGCAAAATAAATTGATTGAGCACGGATTTTTGGACGGCGAGGCAAACGGCATTTGCGATACATACACGGTTAATGCCCTGAAAGATTTCCAAAAGAGTCGCGGGCTGACGGCGGACGGAATTTGCGGCAAAAGAACTTATCGCGAATTTGACGGCGGCGAATCTTACGAAGTTAATGATTTCGGAATTCCGAATTGCGCCAGAGTCGTGCGCGTCGAGGCGACGGCTTACAGCAGTGCGCAACCGGGCATGAGTGCTTACACGGCACTTGGGACAATTTGCCAACGCGGCGTTATAGCGACGGATCCTTATTTTATCCCGCTCGGCACGAAAGTTTTTATACCGGGTTACGGCTATGCGGTTGCGGAAGATACGGGCGGCGCGATTGTCGGAAATAAAATCGACGTAGCGTTTGATACGGTCGGCGAGTGCTACGAATTCGGCAGACAATGGATTGACCTTTACATTATCGAAGATTGACAAAAAAATTCCCTGACTGCGCGTCGGGGATTTTTCGTCTGCAGGCAAAAAAAACTTGCAATGATTTTGAATTTTGTTTACAATACAGCGCGAAGTTAATATAAAGATTTTCGGAGGGCATCGCTTGTAAAATTTTTTTGGAAGGTCTCTTCGATTGAGAGGAGAAAGATTTTTTTGGACATAGCTTAGTTGAGAGAGTGGGCTCGCGTCCACTCTTTCACGTTGTAAGGGAGGAATTAGGAATTAGGAACTGGGAACTGGGAACTGCTAATCCCTAATTCCCAATTCCTAATAACTATCAAGGGGGTGAGCGATTGAGTAAAGTTGAATCGCAGGCAGAAAGTTTGATTGCAGAAATTTTGGAAGGCACCGATTATGAATTGGTTGATGTGGAATATGTCAAAGAACGCGATTGGTATCTGCGCGTGTTCGTCGACAAGGAAGGCGGCATTGATTTAGACGATTGCCAAAACATCAGCGAGAAACTCGGCGCGAAACTCGATGAAACTTCGATAATCAACGTTGCGTATATCTTGGAAGTTTCGTCGCCCGGTATCGACCGCATTTTGAAAAAGGATAAAGATTTCATTCGCGAGGCGGGCAAAGTCGTTGACGTGACACTTTACGCGCCGATTGCCGGTAAAAAAATTTTTGTCGGCGAATTGGAAGGGCGCGATGAAAAATTTTTACGTCTCAAGGACACAGAGCCTTTGCCGCGTGAAAAAGTTGCGCAAGTCAGATTACACATAGATTTTTAGGAATCAGTGTTCAGGGGGCAGGGTTCAGTGGAAAGGTTTCAGGGGTTAGGATTTAGGGGTCGGGGGTTAGGGGAAAGGTTTTTCTGACCTCTTACCACTTATCTCTGACCACTAAAAAAATAGGAGGAAGAACTTACTTGGCAGGAAGAAGAAAAAAACCCGAATTAAGTTTGATTGACGCGCTTAAGGATTTGTGCGTCGAAAAAGAAATTCAGCCCGAAGTTTTATTCGAGGCGGTAGAATCCGCGCTTAAAGTCGCTTACAAAAAGAATTTCAATCAAGATGATAACGTCGAGATTGTGCTTGACCGCGAAGACGGAAGTTTTCATGTATATTCGCTTAAAAGTGTCGTCGAAGAAGTTACCGACCCCGTTATAGAAATTTCAAAGGAAGAAGCCGAAAAGCTTAGTCCCGGTTGCGATATTGATGACGTTGTAGAAATCGAAGTTACTCCCAAAAATTTCGGCAGAATCGCCGCACAAGCCGCCAAACAACTTGTTGTTCAGAAATTGCGTGAGGCTGAACGCGGCGTTATCTACGACGAATTCACCAACCGCGAAAGCGACCTTATCAGAGGAAAAATCGTTCGCGTTGAGGACGGCAATTTTATCGTCGAAGTCGGCAAAACCGAAGCTATTTTGGTTCCTACGGAGCAATCGCCGCTTGACAATTATAAACTCGGCGATTACGTTCGCGCTTATATTATCGAAGTCAAAAAGGGCGGCAAAGGTCCTCAAGTTTATCTTTCGCGCACTCATCCGAATTTCTTGCGCCGACTCGTTGAAATTGAAATCCCCGAAATTCAAGAAGGGATTATCGAAATAAAAGGCGTCGCTCGTGAGGCGGGTGCTCGCGCCAAAATCGCCGTCGCCTCCAAAGACCCCAATGTTGAGGCGGTCGGCTCGTGTCTCGGTCAACGCGGCGTCAGAATTCAACCCGTGCTTGACGAACTCGGCGAAGAAAAATTGGACATTATCGAATGGAGTCCGAATGCCGGCGTTTACGTTGCAAATGCTTTAAGTCCGTCCAAAATCGTAAGTGTCGCGATTAGTGATGAAGATAAAAATTGCCGCGTCGTCGTTCCCGATAATCAATTAAGTTTGGCTATCGGCAAGGAAGGACAAAACGCCCGACTCGCCGCTCGCCTTACTGGTTGGAAAATCGATATTAAAAGTGTCAAACAAGCTCGAAATTCCCCAATGTCAGACGATATGCACGAAGTCGATATTTCAGGGGCGGCTTCCGTCTTCAAGCCCCGTCCCAAAAAGGGCAGAAGATGAGTAAGCCGATTAATATGCGCCGTTGCGTCGTCTGCCGTCAATGCCGTCATAAATCCGAATTAATCCGCGTCGTTAAAACTTCGCAAGGAAAAATTTCTTTCGACGAAACGGGAAAAACTTTCGGGCGCGGAGCTTACGTCTGTAAGTCGTCAATCTGCGCGGCTGCATTAAAAAAACGTCGCAACTTCGATAAAATCTTTAAAACCAAACTGCCTGACGAACTCTACGATAAAATCTGCGAGGCAGCAGACTTAAAGGAGAATTTCCCATGTAAATAAATTTCCTACGGGGGTGGATATATGTCAAAACCGGTTAAGTACAGAATCTATGACATGGCTAACGAATTCAATCAAGATGTGCAATCCATTATTAATTTTTTGAACAAACGCAAGGTTAAAGTTAAAAATCAATTCAGCGGCGTCGAAACGGAAGCTTATGAGATGGTCAAGGCGCAATTCGGGCGGCGTAAACCCGTCGAGCCTGCGCCCAAACCGCCTGAAGAGCAACCTCAACAAAAATCTCAACCCAAGCCCGCGCAGAAATCCGAGCAAAAACCGCAACAACCTAAAACTCAACAGCCTCAAACTAAACCTGCGCAGAAATCCGAACAAAAGCCTCAACAACCTAAAACTCAACAGTCGCAACCTAAACCTGCGCAGAAATCCGAACAAAAGCCTCAACAACCTAAAACTCAACAGTCGCAACCTAAACCTGCGCAGAAATCCGAACAAAAGCCTCAACAACCCAAGACTCAACAGTCGCAACCCAAACCCGCGCAGAAGTCCGAGCAAAAGCCTCAGCAATCTAAAACTCAACAGCCTCAACCCAAAACTGCGCAGAAGTCCGAACAAAAGCCTGTTCAAAAAGTCGAAGCTAAACCTCAAGAAAAATCTCAACCCAAAATCGAAGTTAAAACCGATTCCAAGCCGCAACAGCAACGCCGAGATAATCGCAAACAGGATAAGGATAATTACCAAGATAAATCCGATTTCCGCGCAGATAAATCCGAAAATCGCGGGCGCGACAGCCGCAATAAGCAGGACAGACAGGATAAACAAGAAATCCGCGCAGATCGTCCCGATAAACAAGATTCTCGCGGCGAACGCGGCGACCGTCAATCCAAAAATCGTAACGAACGCCAGCGCGAAGACGGCGCAAGAAATAATCGGCAACGCAATCGCAATCGTCAACCCGCCAATGCCAAAGAGGCGGCTAAAACTCAAGCGGCGGCTCAATCTGCCGATAATAAGCCTCGCGCTCCGCGTCCTGCCCGCAAAAAGAATCGTCCCGCGACTCAACCCGCTCATAAAGCCGAAATCGCTCGTCCGACTCATATTAAATTGCCCGAAAATATCGCCGTTAAGGATTTGGCAAGCAAAATGAGTTGCACGGCTGTCGAAGTCATTAAAAAATTGCTCATGATGGGCGTTGTCGCAACCATTAACCAAGTTATCGATTACGATACCGCCGCTTTAGTCGCTTCGGAATTCGGAGTTACTGCGGAAGAATTACCGCCCGAAGTAGACCCGACACTTATTCCCGAAATCGAAGACGACCCCGCCTCTTTGAAGATTCGTCCGCCCGTCGTTACCGTTATGGGACACGTGGATCACGGCAAAACTTCATTGCTTGACGTTATAAGGAAATCTTCAATCACCGCAACCGAAGCGGGCGGCATTACTCAACATATCGGCGCGTATCAAGTCCTTTGCAACGACAGGAAAATTGTTTTCCTTGATACTCCCGGTCACGAGGCATTTACCGCAATGCGTGCACGCGGCGCACAGGTTACGGATATTGCAATTCTCGTTGTTGCGGCAGATGACGGCGTTATGCCTCAAACTGTCGAGGCTATTAACCATGCCAAAGCCGCGAACGTTCCGATTATCGTTGCAATTAATAAAATCGATAAGCCCGGCGCAAATCCAATGCGCGTTAAACAAGAATTGCTTGAACACGGGCTTGTCTCCCGCGATTTCGGCGGCGATACCACTATGGTTGAAGTTTCTGCCAAGAAAAATATTGCCATTAACGATTTGCTCGAAGAAATTCTTTTTGAAGCCGACGTTCAAGAGTTTAAAGCCAATCCGAACCGCGAGGCTCGCGGAGTTATCATTGAGGCACAGCTTGATAAGGGCAGAGGTCCCGTCGCAACCGTTTTGGTTCAAAGCGGAACGCTAAGAATCGGTGATTTTATCGTCGCAGGTACAACTTACGGCAGAGTTCGCGCCATGATTAACGAACGCGGCGATAATCTTAAAAAAGCTACTCCAAGTGTCCCCGTCGAAGTGCTCGGATTAAACGACGTGCCCGCCGCAGGTGATATTTTAGCCGCTTTGGACGAAAAGTTAGCCAAATCTATCGCAGAACACCGTATCGAACGTCAGCGCAACGATTTAATTAAGTCCAAAAAAGTTTCGCTCGATGATTTGTTCAATCAAATTCAAGCCGGCTCCCTTAAAGACCTTAATATCGTCATCAAAGCCGACGTTCAAGGCTCAATCGAGGCTTTATCCGGTGCGTTGCTCTCTTTGAATAAAAATGACGAAGTCCGCGTTAATATCGTCCATTCGGGCGTCGGCGCAGTCACGGAAAACGATGTTATGCTTGCCTCTTCGTCAAACGCGCTGATTATCGGATTCAACGTGCGCCCCGACAACAACGCTCGCAAATCCGCCGTCACTGAAAATATCGACATAAGAACTTACCGCGTAATTTACGATGCAATTCACGACGTGCAAGACGCAATGAGCGGCTTATTGGCTCCGAAATTTAAGGAAGTTATTCAAGGACGCGTCGAAATTCGCAAGGTTATGAAATTCTCCAAAGCTCTCGTCGCAGGTTCCTACGTTTTGGAAGGGAAAATCTGTAATAATTCCAAAATCCGTATCCTCCGCGATAACATTGAGATTTTCGACGGCGAAATTGATTCTCTGCGCCGCTTTAAAGACGAAGTTAAAGAAGTTGCGGCGGGCTACGAGTGCGGTATCTCCATTGTCGACTATCGCGACTTCAAGGAAGGCGATATTATCGAGGCTTACAAAATGGAAGAAATCGAAACGTCTATCGAGGACGTTAATCGCGATTAATCCGTGTTTATAAATGTTAAAGGGGTGAGATTTCGCGCTTAGCCCTTTATCTTTGCAAAAAAGAGGTGTTTTTTCTTGAGTACTTTTCTTATCGGCTTGGCAATTCTAATCGTCGGAGCGGCGATTTACGGCTCTTTTTGCGAAAGAGTAATGAAGCCGAATTCTTCAGCACAAACGCCCGCAATTAAACAGCGCGACGGCGTAGATTTCGTGCCCATGAACAAATGGAAGAATTGTTTAATCGAATTGCTGAATATCGCCGGTACGGGTCCGGTACTCGGTCCGATTCAAGGTATTTTGTTCGGTCCGATAGCTTTTATCACGATTCCGATAGGTTGCGTACTCGGCGGCGCGTTCCATGATTATATGAGCGGTATGATTTCTCTTCGCAATAACGGCGAACAAATGCCCACGCTC
>JAFZIQ010000005.1 GCA_017554285.1 Selenomonadaceae bacterium | reverse complement strand
TTCCTACTGCTCTTTTCGTCTTTTCATCTGCCAAAAACTCTTCCACACTTATATTTTCTACAAATTTTAATGCTAAATCTATTTCCGCGCAGATTTTTTCAAGCGCAATTCGTTCCCTATGCTGCATATATCTCTATCTCCTTTTCTATATCCAACATACTGTCTTTTGTCAGCGGTCCGTGTATTATATCTACGCTCACGCCGAATTTCTCTTCCAATTCATTCATCAGACCTGCCAACTTAAATAATGATACCGAATTCGTTTCAAATTCTACTATCAAATCGACATCGCTGTTTTCTCGGAAATTTTTAGTCGCTCGCGAACCGAATAACGTTACTTTTTTTATTCCGTACTTCGCGGCGATACTTTCTATCGTGATTCTTATTTTTTCTGTAGTCAGCATCTCAATTCACCTCTACACTAAGATTTTATCAGAAAATTTGCCTCTGTCAAACGAAAAACCCTCCGACATCTGCCGAAGGGCTTTTTTTTATTCGTTTTGAGTTGCCAACGCAGAATTTAATCAGCGAATAATTTTTGTGTTGTTTTCTGCGTCGAAATTCTTCCAGAATTGTTCGCGGGTAATCGTGTTGCCGCTCTTGTCGGTGTAAATGTTGGCTTTAATTAAGCCGCCTTTGTCTTCGTAGCCGCTGTAACCCATTTTGTGCAACATTTCGCGTACAGGCGCAGAGTGCACTGCATCATCTGCGCTCAAAAGTCCGCGTTTGTACAGTTCGTTGCCGTCTCCGAACGTTTCAAGACGATTTCCGCCTGCCACGTTGTCAAGTTCGTCGTCGCTCATGATTTCGTCCGCAAATTTTTCTTCCTTAGCCATATTATCAACCTCCAATTTGTTTTCTGCCTTTTATACGTCTTTAATCCAATTCCGTTACATACTCTAGCAAAAAAATTTTCCGCAGTCAAACGAAAACCCTCCGACACACTCCGAAGGGCTTTTCTTAGCTGATTGCGACCGTCCGCCGCGTTTTTTTGGATTATTTAAGCCAACTAACAGCTGCCTTTGGATTACTAAGCGGATTTGAATCGGTGTCGGTGTTCGGA
Source organism: Selenomonadaceae bacterium (assembly GCA_017554285.1). GTDB lineage: Bacteria > Bacillota > Negativicutes > Selenomonadales > Selenomonadaceae > Quinella. The sequence continues at coordinate 1,905 of JAFZIQ010000005.1, read as the reverse complement.
GTTATGCAGGATATGCTCGTAGGATAATAACGAGCACCGCCTGCGACCTTGTCGAGTTGCTCATCGTCGAGCTTTTCCAGTTCATCATTGATTTTCTTAATGTTTTCTTCGCGTGTTGCCATTTTTATCAACCTCCAATTTGTTTTCTGCCTATTATACGTCGTGAATCAGTTTTCGTTACAACTTTAGCAAAAAAATTTTCCCACGTCAAACGAAAACCCTCCGACAATGCGCCGAAGGGCTTTTTGTAAACGATTTGCTTGAAGTTAGTCGCGGATAACTTCTGCACCGCCGAGAGCATGTTTAAGAGTTGAAATATTCACAGGCTTTCCTTGACGAGAAAGTTCAACTGACGCATTTGCAGCATCGTAGGTAATGCGGAATCTTTGTGGCGCAGTGAGAGCTTTGCCGTTTCTGTCAACGTCCGACCAAATGAAGAAGTCGTCTTTCTGGAGGAAGTGCGAATCCAGAGCCACGCCTGCGGCTTTGTACTCTTCTTTGCTGTACATGTTTGCGTCGAAAGTGCCGCCAGCTACCTGGTCGAGTTCCTCGTCGCTCATTACTTCGTCCGCGATTTTCTTTTCGTCTGCCATTTTATCAGTCTCCTTTGATTTAGATAGAAATTTATTCGGCTGTGCTGTCTATTCAGCTTGTCCCTTGCGGCTCTTTTTTTCCTTTCTGCCTATTATACGTCGTGAATCCGATTTCGTTACACACTTTAGCAAAAAAATTTTCCGCCGTCAAACGAAAACCCTCCGACACACGCCGAAGGGCTTTACTTAGCTGATTGCGACCGTCCGCCGCATTTTACTGCCGAGATGAAATTTTTAACTAAATCATGCCTCTTTCTCTAGCAATTTTAAGAACGTGATTATGCGCTTCCCCTTGAGATACTTGTTTTCCATCAATGAAATATTCATTTGGAACTACATTACCGACGCTCTCCTCGTAATGAGGTATGCACTTTACTCCAAATTCTTCATAAGCTTCACAAATTATATGTGTTTGAGGGTAAAATGCACCAGCCATCCTACAGACAACAAATCTACGCCCCTTATTATCCACATCACTTTTAAAAATTTGACGCTTAAAAAAATCCCCATCATACAGACATTCTTCAAATGTTCCGCCTGCGACCTTGTCGAGTTCCTCGTCGGTGAGCATTTCGTCCGCGTATTTGTCTTTATCTGCCATTGTTACCAGTCTCCTTTCTATTTTCTGCCTCTTATACGTCGCGAATCCGATTTTGTTACAAGTCTGACAGAAAATTTTTTTGCAGTAAAGCGAAAACCCTCTGACCGTGCGCCGAAGGGCTTTTTTTGTCAAATTGTTATTTGTTTGTCGTCAGTTGCTCTTAACGCTGTCTTGTTCTGCCTTGCGAATGTCTTCCTTTAAGTCTTGGTTAAAGTTCAGCGTGTGGAAATTGTTCTTCTTCGGAACATTCATGTTGAAAGCGTCCGTTTTATCGAATTGCGCCTCGCCTGTCGCCAAATTCAAGCCCAAAACGTGTCCGCCGCGTTTCTTATCAGCCGAAATGAAATGGAAATGCCAGCCCGTCGAATTTAACGAACTCATGTAATCGGGGCAGTACAATCCGACTATCGTGCCGTCAACATTTTTAAGCGTAACTTCATTTTGCGTCTTCAATGCCTCAACTAAAGTCGGATAAGGCTCTTTCGTCCCGCTTTCACTGCGAACCAATATTTCTTTGAACGTGCCGCTAAGTTTCACGAAATAAAAACTGTTGCGCCCGTTTTTGTCGACTTGCTCGTTAAAAATCTTCTCCAGCGCAATTTTATCGCCGACGTTGTTCAGTTTGACCGAAAAATCCTTGTCAAAGAACGTAACGTTCGAGAAAGGTATTTTATCATTGTCGCGCATCACATTTATATTGCAATCGCGATT
>JAFZIQ010000047.1 GCA_017554285.1 Selenomonadaceae bacterium | reverse complement strand
ATACCTTCCGCGATTTCCGTTGACGGCGTTATCGGATAGCCGCCAAAAAACCTTACGCCCGCCGCAAGTGCGCCTTCTGCTATCGCCTCGTTGCCTTGCATTAACTTTGCGCTCATTTCGCCGCCTCCTTTTTAACTTTGTCCATAAAAATCGCGTAGTCGGGGCAACGCAGTTCACATTGCCCGCACGCTATGCAATTTTCGTGATTCGCAACGTAAACTTTGCCTAAAGTATCCAATGCCAAGACTTGTTTCGGGCAAAACGATACGCATATTCCGCAACCTTTGCACCGCTCAAGCTTCAGCGTGAATTCTGACTTCATTTAGCTCTCTCCTTTATAAATTTTACTTAGCACATGCCTTTACATAGCTGTCATCGGGATGATTACGCATAAATTCTTCCAAACTTGCACGAAATTCTTCCGGAGTCATGCTGTCAAAATAATCGCGTTGCCATTTTGTGTAGTCGTCAATTCGTTCTCTTGAAAGTACAGCGATAAATCTTTCGGCATCAATGATTCCCAAATTGTCTATTAAACATCTCATGCCGCGCTGTAATAATTTCCCGTCTTGAGTCATTTTTAATTCGCCTCCAAAATTTGAACAAACTCCAATGGGTTAATCATAATAATTTCGTTTACTTTGTGCTTCATTAATCTGTCGTCTGTAGTCAGAAAATAATCGCACTCAGCCAAAATCGCGCTCGCTACATGATACGCATCTTTAGATTTTATTCCTTCAGAGATAAATTTTTCAGCCTTAGCCACGACTTTATCAGCAAAAGTTATGTCAATATAGATTGATGAGTAGGATTTCAAAAAATCTTCGACACTTTCCCTTTTGGCTTCATTTGAACATAGTATATTTTCGTAATGCAATATGTAAGACGTAGCCATTTCAATTTTGCCTGATTTAATCTGTCCTTGTATGAACAATTTCGCTTGCGTCTCAATAAAGATTCGCGGAAAGCTTTGATTGTCGAACGGTCTGCCCAAACAACAGTTATCAAGGTAAATCCTCATTCCACATTCTCCTCAGCAGGAAGTTTCGCGCCAAAATCCTTTAATCCTGCGCGGACGGTAAAATATTTTGTATACAGTATGATATAATGCTTATAGGAGGTGTTTTTTATGAATGAGACTCAACAAGCCGACGCCGCCAAGAATTTCTCCAACTATTGGCACGGTCGCGGCAACGAAATCAGTAACTATCAAGATTTTTGGCGCGATTTGCTTCATGACGTTTTCGGCGTCGAGAAAACTACCGGTTTTATCAAATTTATCGAGCCGGTCGACGATACTCTGTTCAAAATGGACGCTTATATCCCGCTCACCAAAGTTTTAATCGAACATAAAAGCTTCGATAAAGACCTTAACAAAAAATTTCATCAATCCGACGGTGAATATCTCACTCCTTTTGAACAAGCTAAACGCTACGCCGACGCTCTTCCCGATGATAAAAAGCCGCACTACATTATCACTTGCAACTTCGCCGAATTCCATATTTACGACCTTATTCAAATGGATTCGCCCGAATTTATTCTGCAACACTCAATTTATAAGCCGACTGTCATTAAACTTGAAAATTTCCGTAACGATTTCAAACATTTAAAGTTTATCGTCGACCCGAATGCCAAAATCCGTCCCGAAATTAAAATTTCTAACGACGCCGCTAAAATCGTCCGTAAAATCTGCTACGCTATCGATAAAAATTACACCGAAAAAGACGATTCATATATCGATAACCTCAGCAAATTATGCGCTCGCCTCGTTTTTTGTTTCTATGCCGATGATTCTAACCTGTTCACAGCCGGTAAATTCGCCGATTACCTTAAAAATTTCTCTCCAAATCAGCTTAAAGACGCTCTCCAAAATTTTTTCGATGCACTCAATACTCCGGAAGATAAACGAACCGACTTAAAGAATTTTCCTTACGTAAACGGCGGACTTTTTGAAGAAAAATTGCCTGTTCCGCCTCTGAATCAAAATTTTAAGTACGAAATTGATTACGCTCACATTTTAAGGACTGACGCAGGCAATTTCCGCCTCGATGAGCTTAATAACTTCATAAAGTTTAGCTGGCGCGAAATTAATCCGACTATTTTTGGCGCAATGTTTGAATCGGTTTTTAATGATGATACTCGCCGAGAAGACGGCATTCACTACACCAGCATAGAAAATATTCATAAAGTTATCGACCCGCTGTTTATGGACGACCTTAACGCAGAATTTGAGCTTGCAAGGCGTAAACATATTAAAAATCGTCCTCAAGCACTGCGCGATTTGCAAAATAAACTTGCCTCGCTTAATTTTCTCGACCCGGCTTGCGGCAGCGGCAACTTTTTAACAGAAACTTATCTCAGCCTGCGCGAATTGGAAAATAAAATCCTCGCCGAACTGCGCAGTATCTACGCCGATACTCGCGAAGACTGCATAAAAGTTTCGCCGAGACAATTTTACGGCATAGAAATTAATGCTTTCGCGGTCGCTATCGCCAAAGTTGCGCTTTCAATCGCTGAAAATCAAATGCGCCGTAAATCTAACTGGATTTTAGGCAGAGATGCGCCCGAATTGCCTCTTACCAAATATATTTCTATTCGCAAGGCTAATGCCAATCAAATTGACTGGTCTGAAGTCGTCGAGCCTCAAAATATTGATTTTATTATCGGAAATCCTCCTTACAAAGGTAAAAGTTATCGTAAGCCGACTCAAAATGCAGATATGGCAAAAGTTTTTAATGGCGTTGACGGATATGGCAATCTTGACTATGTGGCTTGTTGGTATAAAAAAGCTTCCGAGTTCATGGCGAATAATATCGTCCGTGCCGCGTTTATTTCTACAAACTCCGTCTGTCAAGGAATTGCTGTGATACCTCTTTGGAAAAATCTTTTTTATAACGATGTTCATATCGATTTTGCTCATCGCACGTTTAAATGGAGTAATGATTCGGAAAATATGGCGAACGTGCATTGTGTCATTGTAGGATTTAGTTCCGCGTCTAATAATAAGCCCAAAAAAATATTTGACGGCGACAAAGTGACTATCGCGGCGAATATAAATGCTTATCTGGTTGACGGCGAAGATATTTTTGTCAAACCGCGCAATATTCCTCTTAACGAAGCGGCTCTACCTATGATTGTCGGCTCTTGCCCTACTGACGGAAAAAATTTAATCATAGAAGATGATGACATCGACGAATTTTTAAGATTGGAGCCTGAAGCTAAGAAATATATTCGTCTTTATATCGGCGGTGATGAATTTATCGGTTGCAAGAAACGATATTGTCTGTGGCTTGATGGAGTTCCTATGTCAGAGATAGAAAAAATGCCTCTTGTTACCGAACGAGTGGAAGGTTGCCGTCAATTTCGTTTGGCAAGTACAAAAGCTCAGACACGCCGCCGCGCTCAGACGCCTCAACTTTTTATAGAAAACAGATTTGTCGATGCTCCCGCGCTATTTATCCCGATGATCTCTTCAGAAAATCGTTCTTATGTTCCAATGGGTTTTATTAAACGCGGAATAGTTGCCAGCAATAAATCATTATTCATTCCGAAGTGTGACTTGTATACTTTTGGAGTTTTGACGAGTTCAATTCATATGGCGTGGATGCGAACAACTTGTGGAAGGTGGAAATCTGATTATAGCTATTCTGTAACTGTTGTTTACAATACTTTTACTTGGTGCGAGCCTAGTGAGCGGCAAAAACGTCGTATAGAGGAGACTGCGCAAGAAATTTTGAACATTCGCGCAGAATTTTCTGATTGGACGCTTGCGAAGCTATACAATGAGGCGACGATGCCGGCAGATTTACGCGACGCGCACAAAGAAAACGATTTGGCGGTAGCGTTGGCGTATGGCATGGAGAAATATTTGGAAGATGAGGCGCGAATCGTCTCTGAGCTGATGAAACTGTACAAGCAAGCGATTGAGAGATAAAAAAAACCTTTCCGAGCTAATCGGGAGGGGTTTTGAGTTTCAAAAGCGATTTTAGAGTTCTGAGCGGCAAAATTCTGGTTGTTTGGAGTGTCAAAGTACAAATTCCCAAATATGAGAATTTTAACATGGCGTTGCTGATTGACAATTTATTGGTCGTGTGGTAGATTAACGGCGTTGACATAAGGCAACAACTGCAACGAGAACAGCAGTTCAGGCATATTATCACCGAAACGAAAACCCCCGCACAGAGTAGCGAACTGCGCGGGGGCTTCGTTTTACCTAATCGGTTAGTGAATCCGATTAGCGGGCTGTCAGAGTGGATAATCTGCCGCTTACCGTTTCTTATTGCGAATGTAGTCAAGGAAGAGACCGCCGAGAACAGTACCGACGAAGCAACCTGCCACATTCACGCTAAGCTGAACGAGAACATAAAACATATTAACACCTCCCTCCTCAAGCGTAAGCTTACCGCCGTTAGAGGTGCGGCAATGATGAAATTATGTCAGAAAAAAATTTGTGCATTCAATATTTGACAATTTATCTGTTGTGTGATAGATTAAACGCGCTGATTAAAAGAGTAAAACGAAAATCGTAGTTCCAACGTGAACTCACAAACGAATAACCCCGCACAGCCTGAGGAACTGCGCGGGGCTTCGTTTTGCCTAATCGGTTGAGGAATCCGATTGCCTGGGGCAATAAGATGATTGTTTCTGCCGTTTACTGTTTCTTAGCGCGAATGTAATCGAGAATCAGTCCGCCGATGACGGTACCGATTGTTCCCCCGACCGCAGTCACGGCGAGTAAACGAAAATCTCCAACATGCTCTCACCTCCCTCCTCAAGCGTCGATTTGCCGCCCGTTGGAGGCAACGGCATTGATAAGATTATATCAAAAAAATTTTACTCATTCAAGGCGAATTTTTCTAAATCGGCACGCGGAGTAACGTAAATCGTTCGTTGGTTAGTAAAGATGACGAATCCGGGTTTCGCGCCCGAAGGTTTCTTAACAAATTTGCATTGAACGTAATCGACGGGCACTTTAGAGGAATTTTGAGCCTTAGAAAAGTGCGCGGCGAGTTCGGCGGCAAACAATAAAGTTTCATCACTGACATTATTTGAACGAATAATGACGTGCGAGCCTGTAATATCCTTAGTATGGAGCCATAAATCATCGGGCGCGGCGATTTTAAAGGTTAATCGGTCGTTTTGAGCATTATTTTTCCCAACCAAAATTTCAGTGCCGTCGGGCGCGATAAATTTTAACGGTTGGGGCTTTTTACTTAATGCGGTACGTTTCTTGGCGTCTTTAAGGTAGCCGCCCGCGATTAATTCCGTCCTTATCTCGTCAATATCGGCAAGGGTCGTGCTTGCGGTCAACGAATGGGCGATACTCTCCAGATAAATGATTTCTTCGCGGCAAATTTTAATCTGTTCGGCAATAAATTTAGTCGAACGCTTAAGCTTGTCATATTTTTTATAGCAAGCTTGAATATTTGCGGATACAGTCAAACGTTTATCGAGCGGAATAGAAATTTTTTTGCCGTCATAGATATTTTCAACAGAAATTTCGTCGTCGGCATGGTCTTTCAGTTGATAGCGGTAAGTGGAAAGATTATCTGCGCGGATACGCCAATCGTCGGCATTATCGGCGGCGGCGAGTTCATTTTCGAGGACGGAAATTTTATTCGTGGCGCGTCGCAATTCGTTATTGACGAGCTTAGTAAATCGTTCCTTATCGGGCGGTACGTAACTCCCTGCAATTTCATCGGCAATTTCCAAAAGCTCCGATAAAGTTTCAAACGTCCGCATATTTCCGCGCAGACAGTTCAATTTTACGGCGGATATAGCCAAAATTTTTCCCGAATCGTCTTGAATCATGCACGGAGAAACATTTTCCCGAATTTTTTTCAGCGCGTCGAGTAAATTGGTTTGTTCAGCTTGAAAAGCGACTTCTTTAGCGGTTTGAGGTCCGAAGCCTTGACAGGAATTCATGATAGCCTTATCGAGCCGCGCAGATTCATCTGATTTAATACGTTCGATGATTTTTTCCACGTCACAAGCAAAAATATCAAGCTTATCCTGCGCGGGAGGCATTTGATAAGCTTGATTTGGCAAAACAGTCCGCACACGGCTTGAATTGGTTCCGATTTTCTTAAGCGCGTCTATTATTTGTCCGTCCGAAATCAAAATCAGATTGCTGTACTTGCCGATAAGCTCCGCCGCAAGTGTTAAAGTTTGAATACGCCCGCCCGCTCCGATTGAATCAATGTCGATAAAGATAATTCTGTCGAGTTCGTGCTGATGTATTGCCGCTATTCGTCCGCCCTCAAGATTTTTACGTAAAACCATACAAAAGGTAGGCGGTTCGGGTAAATTTTCGGGCGATTTTTTAATCAAATGCACGGAAGGATTTTGCGGAGCGACCGAAATTCTTAATAAAAATGTTTTGCCCGGTTGCCTTATCGTAAATGTTAAATTAACTTTATTCTGCTGAGTAATTTTATCGACGCGCCCGCCGACCAAAGATTTTTCAAGTTCCAAAGTCAGCGGACGCATTGAAAAGCCGTCTAAGTTCAAATTTATCACCTCAATATTTTTTCAAAACCGAATGCCAAGCTTTTAAAATATTTTCGTCAAGATTTGCCGCCGAAGATGATTTTAAGCCGTTTTCGTCGACTTTTACCCAGATAAAACCTCTTGATTCGACGATAAATAAAAATGCCCGCTCAATCGCATGGGCAATCGTCCCGTCAACTTGTCCGAGTTCTTCGGGGAAATCTTCAAAAGTCAAATTACTCTCCAAAAGCGGCGCGAGTGCCTCAGGTTTAAACCAAAACATGGAGCCTGCAGGAAATTCTATCAAATTTTGGTTGTCAATTTCTATTCCGAGCTTGTGCAAAAGATTTTTTGTGTTCAAATAGTTTGCACCCCAATTTATGAACACGCGAATCGGATTAAAATATTGCGGAAAGACTGCCCCGACCCTTTCATTAGCCAAAATTTGTAAAATGCTGCTCACAATTTCGGGATTCCCCAAAAGATTTTTATAAAGGTGATCGCGCCAGCCCGAAAGAAGGTCTCCGGCATGTGGAGATTTCTTGGAATGAATGTGGAGGCAAGCATCATAATCTTTATAAATGTTTTTGAAGCCGATAAATGCCGGAGCAACGTCGCGCCCGCGATTTGGAAAGACTTTTACGACAACACGACCTTTATTGAAGTCGGAAAAAGCCTTTTCAATGGCAATTTTCTTTTCATTTGAAGTCGTAGAGATATAAACATCGACCGCGCAGGGAATATTCATCAAAAGATTCTTCATCTCGGTAGCGAGTTCGGGATAAAAAATATGAACGACCGCCGCAACTTTAAATTTAACGGCAGTCGTTTGGAAATCGAGCGGAATTTTCAAAGCAAAATCTTTCTCGCGCTTGAGCTGAATAAAATTCTCGCCGTCTTTAATCCGTATAAAAAAAACATCGCCGCAATTTTCACGCCGAGTAGTATGATAGACATGATAAAAAATAAATTCGTAGAGAAGTGGGCAATTCCGCGCACAAAAATTCATGAACGGCTCCAATAAATTCTTACGAACGAAGTTTTTGGCAGAGTGACAGAGATTCATAAAAGTTTTTCCTCGTAAAGACTTATATATTTTTCCGCGACGTTTTCAATCAAGAATTTTTTGGAGACTTTTCCGACTCGGCTCCTGATTTTTTCGTAAGAATCGGGATTATCGGCTAGGTCGCGCAGAATTTCAGCGAGTTCTTCAATCGGAACGTGTCCTCCAACCAGATTAAAAGCAATTCCCGCGTCCTCAATCATTGCAGAAACTTCGCCGAGATTGGAACTTACAACCGGTCGCCCCGCAAAAAAGCTGTCGATTATAAAAAGAGGAAAACTTTCGCCCGAATATTCGCTTGGCAGCAATCCAATATCTGCTGTCGCCAAATAATCTCGCACATTACTTTTAAAACCGACCACATGAACGAAATTTGGGACATTATCCCTTAATAAATCGTACATTTCGCCCGAACCGACCAAAATTAAATCAATACGTCGCCCGCGCTTATTGGCAAGAGTAACCGCATCAATCGCCGCAAGCCAACCTTTTTGCGGAATGGCTCGACTCACTTCGCAAACCACAAAAGAATCTTCGGGAATGCCCAGTTCGGAACGCGGCACGGGATTTATAGGAATATATTCTAATCCGTTGCAGATTTTATGGAAAATTTCTTCGCGACCGAAATTATTTTCTTTGAAAGGCGTTAAATTTTTATCTGCAATGTAGACGAACGCCGAAACGGATTTTTTAACGGGAGCGAGGATTTTTTTGAGGAAATTTTTATCGGGATTGTCGCGAGCCGCCTCTTCGTACATGCCGTGAAGTGTTACGACGTGCCTCACGGCAGGATTATCTTTGATAACGTAGCTCACAGCCTCATCAACAAAGCCGTGATGCGTATGAATCACGTCGATTTTAAATTGCTCAATGATTTTTGCAAGCCCGTCCGTATCATCAAGATAAATCAGCGGAACGGTCGCATTTAATTTCTTGCGAATGTCAAGCAACTCATCAGCCATTTGAAAATCCAAAACCGTAACGGGGTAACCTTTCCTGTGCAATTCGTTGGCGAGAATAAGCGGAAAAGTTTCGCCGCCGCCGATAGTCAATGCAAAAACTCCCATTAAAATATTCGGCTTGCGTTTGACGGATAAAATTTTCTTCAAATCAAAGAGCCTTTCCAATTCTTGAATATCTTTTCCGCCGTAGTAGCCGAAAAAATGTTCCTTTAACTTTTCAAAATGCCATTCGTGAATTTCGGCGGGCACTTTATAATTTTCCGCAACGTATTCTGCAATTTTTTCATGCTCATAGAAATAACGCGGCTCCTTTTGGATTTTAAGCGACGTACTTTCTTTGTGAACGCGATAAAAATTTGTGACATCGGGCGAATAGTAAATGCAACCGCCTTTAATCACGTCCAGATACATTGCCCAATCGACGCAAAGTTTCATTTCCGAACATAACTTGGGAAGAATTTTTCGTTTGCGGAAAAGGACGCCGCTGACATTCGGAATAATATTTTTAACCGCAAAACCTTGTTCGACGAAATCGGCGGCACTCACCGTAAAACTTTTTGTCCAATCGAAGTAAGGCAAATCGGATAAATATTGTTCGGTCGTGAAAGTCGTTTGCCCGTCTTGAACAAATTCTGTTCTGCAAAAGGCAAGTTGAACTGAATCATCGATAAAAGCGGGAGCGAGCATTGATAAAAAATTTTCTTCGCTGAAATCGTCCGACTCGGCAATCCAAATCAATTCACCGCGAGCCGCCGCGATACCCTTTTGCCATTGATAAAATACTCCGCCGGAATTTTTTTCATTAAAAATCAGCCGAGTATTGTCTTTATGGAGTTCGTAAAAATTTTTGAGAATCTCGCGACTTGAATCGGTTGAGGCGTCGTCAAGAAGAATCACTTCGATATTTTGGTAAGTCTGATTGTAAATGGTTTCCAAACGCTGTTGAAGAAAAGGCGCGTGATTGAAATTCGGTACGACGATTGAAATTAGCGGCGAAAAATTTTTCTGCGCGGAAAGTTTCCAATGACTCGGATTGGGGGCAGATTTTTTTGTTCGTGAGAAAGAATATTTTAACAACGCAGATTTTGCCGCCGCTTTCGCGGGTAAAAATATTTTGGAATGGAAGGTCGGCAAATTGGTCGCCAAAAAAGAATCTACTCGCCGAATAAAATTTCTGACTTTCGAACCCGTCAAAGTGCGATAAATCTTCAACGACAAACTCAAAATTTTTCACCTCATGTTGAAGGATAATCAAAAACCCGTCTAAAGTCAACAGGATTAGGGACTGGGGGCTGACCTGCCGACATTTCATAATAATTTTTATAAAGCCCCATTTGTCGGGGCATTTTTTATTCTCGGCAACTGTGATAAAATATTCTTAAAAATTTTGGGAGGAATTGCTATGGACAGGAGAAATTTCTTTCGACAAATTATTTCATTGTTTTTTATCTTTGCGATTATATTTTTTAATGCCGTTACTCATGCTGAAATTTATAGCGGCGAAGGTTCTTACTCAATGTGTGAATTTGAAACGCTTGGAATTGCTGAGGAACGCGCCAAAGCTGTTGCCGTTCGCAATGCTGTCGAAAAATCTTGCCCTTACGTCAAATCTTACGCGCTTACCAAAAATTTTAATCTCGATTCTGCCTCCGTAGAATTTATTGCTGTCAATGTCATCAAATTAATCGACGAACCGCAGTTTAATATTGAAAATATGATGATTCGTGTTACCGTCAACGCTCAAATCGACGATTGCGATATTGAACGCTTGTTGAATATGAACATTTACGAAAACATTATCCAATATAAGGCTCTGCGCAGGGCTGAAGTAAAACAAACCAAATTAATCGCCGAGCTTAAGCGTCAATCAATCGATAAGCCCGATGACAAGAAAATAATTGCTAAAAAATTCGCCGAAGCCGATAAAATTTTTCTCTCTCATCAAAAATTGCATGAAGCTTTAAAGCTTTATAACAAAGACGACTACGAAGGCACGATTCGGCTTTGCAACGAGGCTATCGAACTCAATCCGACGTATAATTTTTCTTATAACAATCGTGCACTGGCTTTAATCGGCTTGGGGCAGTATGATGAGGCAATTAAGGATTTTGAAACGTCAATTAAACTTCATGCCGCTTGTTTTAACGCATATAACAATCGAGGTGCCGTTTATCGCCGGCTGAATCAATATGAAAAGGCGATTGACGACCATAATAACGCCATAAGGATTAAACCCGATTCGGAGGATTCGTATCTTAATCGCGGACTGGATTATTATTGTTTGGGCGAGTACAAAAAGGCGATTCGCGATTTCAACAGGGCAATCAAACTCAATCCGAATTATGCGGACGCCTATTATAATCGCGGGCTTGCATATCAAAAACTTTGCAAGGAAGAAAAAGCTAAAGCAGATTTTACTAAGGCTGAGACACTCGGCTACAAAGCTAAAAATTTTTAGTCTGAACAGGCAGGTGAACTGATTTTGGAACGCTTACACAAAATTATCTCCCGCGCAGGTATTTGTTCGCGTCGTGAGGCTGAAAAATTAATTTTGGCGGGTCGCGTAACTGTCGACGGCAAAATTATTCGCGAACTCGGAGCCAAAGCCGATTCAAATCAAAAAATCTGCGTCGACGGCAAGCCTTTAACAATCTGCGCGAAAAAAATTTATATCCTACTCAATAAGCCTCGCGGTTACGTCTCAACTGTTAAAGATGAACGTGGTCGCAAAACTGTCTTGGAACTTTTGGGAGAAAATTTTTCCGATAAGCGCGTCTATCCTGTCGGGCGACTCGATTTGAATTCGGAAGGACTTTTAATCCTTACCAATGACGGCGATTTAACTAATGCCTTGATTCACCCGCGCTTTGAAATCAAAAAAACTTATCGCGCAAAAATATCGGGCGTTATCACCGAAGAAAAGCTTGATAAACTCCGCGCAGGTATCGAATTGGACGACGGATTAACCGCGCCCGCCGAAGTTTATTTGCTCGGAGAAAATTTAGTCGAAATTACTATTCATGAGGGGCGTAATCGGCAAGTGCGACGTATGTTGGCGGCTGTCGGTTGCGATGTTAAACGACTTCGCAGGATAAAATTCGCAAATTTAACATTGGAAGGCGTCGGAGTCGGCAAGTACAGAGAATTAACGGCTGATGAAGTCGCACAACTTAAAGGAGATTCGATTTGAAAAAGATAATTGTGGTTGGAGGCGGTTGCGCTGGTATGATGTCGGCTATTAAAGCGGCTGAACACGGCGCAAGCGTAATTTTGTTTGAAAAAATGCCTCGCGTCGGTCGCAAGCTCGGCATAACGGGCAAAGGTCGTTGCAATTTAACCAACACGGCTGACACGGAGGAGATTATTAAGAATTTGCCGGGCAATGGGAAGTTTTTATACAGTGCACTGAAGAATTTTTCGTCGGCAGACACCGTAAATTTCTTTGAAAGGCTCGGAGTGGCGACTAAGATTGAGCGCGGCGGTAGAATTTTCCCTGTAAGTGACGACGCAATCGAAGTTATCGACGCTTTGTTAAAAAAAATGACTGTGCTGGGCGTCGAAGTCAAAACTAATTCGCCCGTAACAGAGATTATCGCTAAAGATAAAAAAATCGTCGGCGTAATGGTTGACGGGAAGATTATTAAGGCGGACGCGGTGATTTTAGCGACAGGCGGCGCGAGTTATCCCGCTACAGGCTCGACGGGCGACGGATTTAAATTTGCAAAGCGTTTAGGACATACAATCACGGAAATTTTACCTGCCTTAGTCCCTTTGGAAGTCGAAGAAAATATTAAAAGCCTGCAGGGACTTTCGCTAAAAAATGTCAGCGTAAAACTCTTGGCGGACGGCAAAAAAGTATCGGAGCTTTTCGGGGAAATGTTATTTACGCATTTCGGAGTCAGCGGACCGATAATCTTAACTTTGAGCCGACAAGCAGCAAAACTTTTATCGGAAGGCAAATTCGTTGAGCTTGAAATAAATTTAAAGCCCGCGTTGACGCCGGAACAACTTGACGCAAGGATTTTACGCGATTTCGACAAATTCAAACGCAAGGCGATAAAAAACGGCTTGACGGAACTTTTACCGGCGAAAATAATTCCGATAATCTTAGACAGAGCGTATCTTGACGAAGATAAAAAGGTCGACGAGATAACTCAAGCGGAACGGAGGCGATTGATTGAAATTCTGCGCGGGTTGCCGTTTACGATAACAAAAACACGCCCGATTGAAGAGGCGATAGTAACTTCGGGCGGAATTTCGGTAAAAGAAATCAATCCGAAGACTATGGAATCAAAAATCGTGTCGGGATTATTCATAGTCGGCGAAGTTGCAGACGTAGACGGCTTTACAGGCGGCTTTAACCTTCAAGCGGCGTGGTCGATGGGCAATGCGGCAGGAATTTATGCGGCGACTAATTAACTTCACAGGAGATTTTAACTTGAAAATGATATTTGGTAATTGACTTGCAGATAACCTTGCTGTAAAATGAAAAAAAAATTAAAGGGGAGAAACGAATTGCGCAAAATTATTTTTCTGACGGCGTTATTGATGATGATATTGAGTGCTACGGCATTCGCGGAGGAAGTTGAGGAACAAAACGTTGAGCCGTACATCTACACGAGCGAAGATTTCAAATTCACGATAGCATGTCCGATAAAACCGATTGCGGTCGTGCAAAATCCTTGGCAGGAGCCGGAAAAACGCGGCGAGATGCTTGTTTTCGCGAATGAAGGCTTTGATATTAAATATGCCTATCTGATTCAGGTAAATGCCTTCGACGACAAGAACGTTCCGGACTTCAACAAGGCTGACAAGAAAATTTTGGACGAATACCTTACCAATCTTGTAGAAAATAATGGATTCGGCTCGGCAGATTTGGTAAGTATCTCATCTGATAACAAAGGCGTCTTCGCAGTCACCGCCGAGACTATTCAAGTAGTGAATCAAGAGACGGGCGAGCTTGAAGGCGAATTTGTAGCCGACCGCCGCGACATTTATACTTTCTTCCGCACTCCGCAAGGTCGTTGCGTAGGAATTCAACTTATCAGCGCGAGTTTGGATAAAGAATTCGTCGACGTTTACCGTTACGGCGTGGCGAGTTTCAAAGACAACAGCGAATCAGTCAAAAATAAGACCGACAAGAAGGATAAAAAGGACAAGAAGGATAAGAAAGACAAAAAGGACAAAAAAGATAAGAAGGATAAAAAAGACAAGAAATAATTTGGTTGACAAAGTTTCAGGCGTGTGGTATAAGATATAGCGTTTTACCGAAGGGGTATCGCCAAGTTGGTAAGGCACCAGACTCTGAATCTGGCATTCGTTGGTTCGAGTCCAGCTACCCCTGCCAATATGAAAATAACAAAGTCCGCGATGAAAAATTCGCGGGCTTTTTCGTTGTAAAAAGATTTTTTCCGTGCTATAATCCCTGTGTATATACAGTAAAATTTTTTTGGAGGTAAAAATTATGGCTAAGTACGTTTGCAGTGTGTGCGGTTACGTTTATGAGGGCGATGCTCCCCCGATTGAGTGCCCGATTTGCAAAGCACCGGAAGAAAAATTCGTTGAACAGAGCGGCGAGCTTGTTTTTGCGGATGAACATGTTATCGGCGTTGCGAAGGGCGTCGACGAGAAAATAATCGAAGGTCTCCGCCAAAATTTCACGGGCGAATGCACGGAAGTCGGAATGTATTTGGCAATGAGCCGCGCCGCACACCGTGAAGGTTATCCGGAAATCGGCGAGGCGTTTCGTCGTTATGCACTCGAAGAAGCTGAACACGCCGCGAAATTTGCTGAACTTTTGGGCGAAGTCGTCAGCGCGTCGACTGCAGAGAATCTTAAAGTCCGTATTGCCGCCGAACACGGAGCATGTCAGGGCAAAAAAGATTTGGCGACGCTTGCGAAGAAACTTAATCTCGATGCGATTCATGATACCGTTCACGAAATGGCAAAAGATGAAGCGCGTCACGGAAAAGGCTTCAAGGGGCTTTACGACCGCTATTTCGGCAAATAATTCTTGACAGAAAAAAATTTGCGTGGTAATATT
The DNA here is from genome assembly GCA_017554285.1 of Selenomonadaceae bacterium. Taxonomy (GTDB): domain Bacteria; phylum Bacillota; class Negativicutes; order Selenomonadales; family Selenomonadaceae; genus Quinella. The sequence goes on along the minus strand of JAFZIQ010000047.1, from coordinate 2,526 downwards.
TAGCGCGTTGCGGAGAGGTGTCCGAGTGGTCGATGGTGCTTGACTCGAAATCAAGTGTAGTCACAAGCTACCGTGGGTTCGAATCCCACCTTCTCCGCCATAACTGCGAAAATTAATTAATCGAAATAGAAAAGCCGCATTCTTAACGGAGTGCGGTTTTTTCTTATCAAAATTCGAGGTGATTCTGTGGAAAAAATTTTTACGATAATAATTCTGTTGTCATTGATGATAACGGGTTGCGGAAAGGAGGATTCGCCCGAAAACGCGCTTAACGAGATAAAAATTGCGCTTGCCGAAAGAGATTCGCAAAAACTTTCGACCCGCGCAGATTTGGACGAATTTTTTTCGGAAACTTATGACGCAACGACGATTGAGCTTGCCAAAAAGTATGACGAATACAAAGAAAAATATCCCGACGACCCGTATTTTCAACACAGCGGCGAATTTCTGACCGAATACAACGCGGAAAATAAAACCAATCACTTGAAATTTTTGGACGGCGTTAAGGAATCATTTTTCGCCAAAATCCCGGAGCCTTCGACGCCCGAAGAGAATCCGACGGCTTATGTTGCCAATGAGTTTGAAAAAATTCGCAAGGCAACCAATGCAACCGTCAAAGAAATTACTTTGGACGAAGATAATCATGCGACGATGACATTATTTGTAGAAGGCGATGACAGCCTGCGCGGAAGATTTATCGGGCAAATGATATTCAAGCTCGGATTCACTAAGGACGCGGAAAATCGCTGGCACTTCGACGAAATAAAAAATCTTGACGAATTAACGCCCGCGCTGGTTGACAAAGCGGAAATTATTTGGGTAAATTTATGAACGGGAGGTTTGAACATGGCTAAACAATTACGGATAGAAAAATTGCAGGAACTCATCAAACAGGAAATGGGAAAAATGCTTTTAAAGGAGCTGAAAGACCCGCGAATCGGCTTCGTGACGGTTACCGATGTCGAAATGACGGGCGACCTGCGCGAGGCAAAAATTTATGTCAGCATAATGGGCGGCGAAGAACAAGTCAAAAGCTCGCTCGAAGGATTGAACAGCGCGTTGGGCTTTATTCGTCGCGAAATCGGGCACAGAATCAGATTGAGATTTACGCCCGAAATTTCGTTTACACTCGACACGTCGCTTGACTACGGCGACCACATTCAGAAACTTTTATTGCAAGTGGAAGGAGATATTAGCAAAAATGATGATAACGCTGAAGGAAGCGGCAGAGAAAATCAAAGCCGCGAATAAAATTTTAATAACTGCGCACGTCCTGCCCGACGGCGACGCAATCGGCTCGACACTTGCCGCAATGCAAATCCTCCGCAATATCGGAAAGACCGCGCAGATTTTCATTGATGATACTGTCAGAAAAAATTTACACGTCCTGCCGCATTTTGAGGAAATCCGCCGACCCGTTGACGGAGAGAAATTTGACGCTGATTTACTTTTGATTCTGGATACTTCGCCCGAAAGAATAGGCAACGTTCGCAAATTAACCGACGCGCCGATTTTGAATATAGATCATCACGTGACGAACAGCGGAAAAGATTACGATTTATACCTTGAACACGAGGCGGCGGCGACTTGCGAAATAGTTTTCAAGCTCGCTAAGGAATTGAACGCAGAAATCACGTCTGATATAGCGACTTGTCTTTATACGGGCATTGCAACCGACACGGGATTTTTCCAATTCTCAAACACGACCGCACAAACTTTGCACACGGCGGCGGAGCTGATTGATTGCGGAGTTAAGCCGAATTTTATATCGGAAGAGTTGGAAAAGCGGTCGGCTGCTGAAGTTCAAGGCATGAAAATTGCTTTGAACTCATTAAAATTCTTTTACGACGGAAAAGTCGCGGGCATGTTTATTGATTTGGAGACGATGAAAACTTTTGTAGATTCTACGGAAGGTTTTATCGATTTAATTCGCGTGATTGACGGTGTAGACGTGGCATTTTTGATTAGCGAGAAGGCAGAAAAATTTTGCCGCGTAAGTATGCGTTCAAAGGGCGTTGACGTTTCCAAAATCGCCAACAGTCTCGGCGGCGGCGGTCATATTCGGGCGGCAGGTTGCACGCTTTACACAACGCTTGAGGATGCCGAAAAAATTTTGATTGAGGCAATAGGCAAGGCGTTATGATTGACGGCTTTATAAATTTGAATAAAGTTTCGGGCATGACGAGCCATGACGCGGTTAATCGTGTCCGAAAAATTTTTTCGATAAAAAAAGTCGGACATGCGGGCACGTTAGACCCGTTGGCGAGCGGAGTTTTGCCGATTGCTATTGGTCGGGCGACGAAATTTATCGAGTACCTTGCCGATTGCAATAAAGCTTATCGCGCAGAAATTTTATTTGGCATTGCGACTGACAGCGGCGATTTGGAAGGTGAAATTATTTCCCGCGCAGATGATTTTCAAATGCCGACGATTGACGAGCTGAACGCGGCGTTAAAAGATTTTATCGGAGAAATCGAACAGACTCCGCCGAAATTTTCTGCGATAAAGATTCACGGACGCAAGGCT
>JAFZIQ010000046.1 GCA_017554285.1 Selenomonadaceae bacterium | reverse complement strand
GCTCGCCATAGGTCCGAAACTGCCGGGATTTTGATACCATTGATTTTTGTTGAGATTGAGATACGCGCTGAGCCAAAGCATATGCGCTCCCGCGTCGCCCATGATGATTGCGTTTTCGGGCAAGTGCTTTGAAATTAACTTTGTAAGATACGCGGGGTGAAGTTTACCGTTGCTGAATTCCGAAATTTGTTCGTCATGATGTTTATTGCGGACAGCCAAGCCGTCGCCGAGCGATTGAACGTTATTAGCTTCAAGATAACTAACGAGACTTTCAAGCGCGGGTTTTGCGTCGCTGACAAGGCGATAATCGGCAGGATAAACTTTATCGATTTCGTGACGGTCAATGTTGATGTGGAAAAGTTTCTTGCCGTCCATAAGGCTCGGCTTAAATGTGAAAGTCGCATTTTCCGCAAAGGAATTGCCGACAGCAATAATCATCTTTGATTCGTGGAAATAGTCATTGGCTCCGAAGTCGCCGCTCGTACCGACTATGCCGAGTGAAAACGGATTATCTTCAGAAATGTAGCCCTTCGCGTCCATTGTACTGCTGAACGGGATTTTCCAAGTGTTAATCAGCTTTTCGAGAATTTCTTTGGCGTCGGAGCGAATGCAACCGTAACCGACCATGAGTAACGGCTTATTCTCCGCCTTAAAGTTTTCGACAAAGCCCGCGCAGAAATTTTCGGTCTGAGATTTGCCCGCAAAAATTTTCGGGCTTGAAATGTCAATCGAACGATAGTAGGGAACTTCGGCAAAGCTAATATCTTTCGGAATATGCAGATGAACAGGACCGGGACGACCTTCAAAAGCGGTATAGATAAGCTCTTCAAGGACGGGAATAGTATCTTTCGAGTCTTCGAGTACGATTGATTTTTTGGTCGTCGCGGCAAACATTGCTTGAGAGTCGGGAGTCCTTGAAATTCCGCTGGTCTCGTTGAGTGCGCCCTTGCCGCGTGTCCAACGGGAAGGATAGCCGCTTATTGCGAGCATGGGAATCGAATCGGAATAAGCAACTGCCAAGCCGCTGAAAAGATTAAAACCGCCCGGTCCGCCCGTCGCAAAGCAGACGCCCAATTTTTTACTGAACATGCCGTAGCCCGCCGCCATAAACGATGCCGCTTGTTCATTTTGAATAATAACCGTTTTTATCTTGTCGGTCTTGTTGAGTGCCAAAAGCATTGAGCCGTTGACTTGTCCGGAGCCGCCGAATACATGATCAACGCCGATTTCTTCAAGCACTTTAACAATAGTCTGGTAAACGTCCATTTAAATTGCTCACCTCGAAATAAAGATAGGGAGCGGAGAGTTACTCTCCACTCCCCGAAAATTCAAAAGCACGAATCAATTTCTGCTGTTGATAGCTTTGACGAGCAAATCGCCAAAAGCAATGGAACTTTCAACCGAAGTGCCGGTAACGAACGGATGATCGTAATAGACTTGCGGGCTTTCACGATTAGCGTTGACGCGAGAAATGCACGCGCCGTTGGGACCGACAGCACCGCGAACCAAATCTTCAAGCGGAATCAAGAAACCGGGCGTTACGACATCGGTACCCGCGTTATCTTCGGTCGGGTGATAAAGTTTATAATCCATAGCCATACCGGGGCCGTAGAAATCCCAAGCGCGGGGATGAGCCGTAATTCTCTTCCCGTAAATGACGGATTTATAATCGTTTTCGGGGTCGCGGCAGAAAACCAATGCACCGACCGAATAGCACAATGCGCCGACAATCTTATCCGCTTTAATTGCGTCAAGAATGAGTTTATGGAGTTCCCAGCAGTTACACATATCGAGCGTTACGCCGGGACCGCCTGCCATTGAAATAGCGTCGTAGTCAGCCATATTGCATTCGGAGAATTTTTTGGGATTAGTCCATTCGTCGCCCGCGAGGAGTTCTTTGCAACGGTCGCAAACTTCCGGCGGATTGACGTAAACTTTCTGAATCGGATCATAAAACTGCGGATCAATGCTGATTGCGAACGGGAGCGGCTTTTTACCTTGCGGAGTCGCCAACGTTACTTCAAAGCCTGCCTTTTTGCAAGCGTCCCATTGAGCTTGAAGTTCTTCTGCCCAAGTGCCGTAATTGGTTGCACAAATTAATACTCTTGCCATAAAAATTTTTCCTCCAACAATTAATTAAAGTCCGCGTTCCTTAAGAACTTTGACAAGTAAATCGCCGTAAGCAATGGACGACTCAACGCTTGTGCCCGTAATAAACGGATGGTCATAATAAACTTGCGGACTTTCGCGGTTTGCGTTAATGCGAGCAATGCAAGCACCGTTCGGACCGACAGCGTCGCGAACCAAATCTTCAACAGGCCACGGGAAACCGGGTGTCACAACGTCGGTTCCTTTGTTATCGGGGGTCGTGTCGTAAAGTTCATAAGTCATTGCCATACCGGGACCGTAGAAATCCCAAGCGCGGGGGTGAGCCGTAACTTTCTTTCCGTAAATAATCGATTTGTAATCATTTTCGGGGTCGCGGCAGAAAACCAGTGTGGACACCGTGTAGCAAAGAGCGGCGATAATTTTGTCGGACTTGTAAGCGTCCATGATGAGTTTGTGAAGTTCCCAGCAGTTAGCCATGTCAAGGTTCGCGCCGGGACCGCCGGTCATTGCGATTGCGTCGAAGTCTTTCATGTCGACTTCGGTAAATTTCTTCGGATTAGCCCATTCGTCGCCGTCAAGCAATTCTTTGCAACGTTTGCAAACCCAATCGGGATTCGTCTTGACGTTTTGAACGGGGTCGACAAAATCGGGGTCGACACTGATTGCGAACGGGAGCGGCTTTTTACCTTGCGGAGTCGCCAACGTTACTTCAAAGCCCGCTTTTTTGCAAGCGTCCCAAGGGGCTTGAAGTTCTTCAGCCCAAGAACCGTAATTGGTTGCGATAATCAATACTCTTGCCATTCTGTTGCCTCCGGATTTTTTATTTACAGGTTTCTCAACTGCACGCGGTTTTTGTTCGAGACTGCTCAACTTAGATTCAAGAAAATCAATTCTGTCGTTGAGCGCATTGAAAATATCTCTGCAATGAATCAACGCAATAATCCTCTGGGCGAATTGAACATGATCGCCGCCTGTCCGCGCAGATACCAAGTCTCTGTCGACAACTACGTCTTCATTGACATAATCAATGCCCATAAGTTTTGCGTCGCCGAGCAAGTTGTTATGAACGACCATTTTGCGTCCGCGAACCAGATGCGCAATCGGAGCCATAAGCCACACGCCGTGACATATTATCCCCTTGATAATCTGCTTGTCCGCGAAACATTTCTTTAAGAATTCGCAAGCCGGAGGAAGTTTGTTAATGTCGTCAGTGTAGCGAAGTCTGTCCGCCACCATGCCCGCAGGAATTATTATCGCGGCATATTCTTTTAAGTTGACATGTTCAAAACTTTCCTTGCACTTGAAAAGCCTGCGTTCCTCGTGTCCTTTGAAAGTCAACTCGGCATTGCCCCAAAGTCGGCTTAAAAAATGTACTTCCAATCCGACTTTTTTAAAGCAATCCGAATAGTAATCGATTTCCGGTTCGTAGAAATCGCTTTCAATCAAGACGCCTATTTTATTCCGCAACTGCCATCGCCTCCTTACCGGAGAATTTTTTTATTGCAATGAGATGATTTTTGCCGTTTGCGTAGCGATATTCCATTTTGTCCATCATCGTCGTATAGAGAAAAATTCCCAAGCCGCCGATACTGCGTTCGTCAATGTCGGCGTCAATATCTACTTCCGATTTTTCCTCAAGCGGATTGTAAGGCGTGCCCTCATCTGCAAATTCAAAACGCAGAGTTTTTTCGGCGTCTAAAAATTCGCAGGTAATGTAAACCTTATCGGAGCCGGAATAATCGATTATATTGATGAGAATTTCCTCCGAACAAACTTTAAGGCGATTTAACCACTTACTGTCTTTAACGTACTTGTCAATTTCGTCAGTGATTTTCTTTAGCATTTCAGGCAAAAGTTCACGCTTGGCAGGAAACGCCACATTTTTAAGCATAACCTTATCCCTCAAACGAATTCTGTACCGTTAAGAACTTGTCAATACCCGTCATCTTGAAAACGTCAAGAACGGTATCCGACGCGCCAATCAGATAGACTTGAACATTTGCGCCGAGCTTTTGTTTCGCGAAGACGACCGAACGAATTCCCGCGCTTGCGATATATTCCAATTCCTCAGCGAAGAAAACGAGCTTTTTTATCTCGGACTTGCGGGCAATCAGCGTTTTTAATTCATTCATGAGTTCGGGCGCAATCGAGGCGTCAATATGCCCGTGCAATTTAACTTTGCTGACTTCGCCGATTTCCATTACATATTTTGCCATGATAATTTCTCCTTAATCCGCGCAGGGAACGATTCTGACTTTAACTTTCGGGCGATACTCCACATCGGGCAATCTGACCGTGAAGTTTTCGGCGTCGAAGTAATTCCATGCCTTACCGTCAATTTCAACCGACTCAATCTTGCAAGAACCTTTCGGCAGAATATCGGGTTGGACGTGTAAAGTATTCGAGCCTTCAAAAGCATTCGGGAACGGCTTAAAGTACAAGTCAAGCGGTTTCTTTGTGTGCAAAAGATTGATATAAACCGCACTCAAGAAAGCCAATTCGATAGAGTGATAGCAAGCCATTGAATGCGAGCCTTTAAGTCTCTCGTTACCCGTAAGGAACGGAATGCCGTTGTTGAGGACGTTAAAATAAACTGCGCCGTCGTCGTGGTCGAGGAAATAGGCATTGTAGAACGCCGCCGAAATTCTAGCCAAGTCAAGATATTCGGGTTTCTTCAAGCAACCGTAAAGGATTTGATAAGCCAAAATGCCCTGTTCCTGTTGCCACCAAGCTTTTCTGTCGTGCCAAGCAAACCGATAGCAAGTTTCGCCGTCTTTAAGCGTGCGTTCCATTACGTCATACCAGCCGCCGCGCCGTGTATCCATGCCGACTTTGGGCATAATCTCAGCGATTTTCTCGGCGAACTTGACGTATTTATCCTTAGCGACTGCGCTGTTGATTCTCATCAAGTTCCAAGCGATTTTAAGATTATGACCGACTACACCGCGATTTTGTTGCCAGCCCCAAGTTTGATCGTGGCTCCAATCGTCATAAAATTTTTCTTGGACAAACGGGCTGTTGTCGTAATCTTTGAAGTGTTCTTCGATACAATCAGCCGTGTATTCGAGGAAATCTTTATATTTGTCGTCCATAGTGGCAAGGTAAAGATTGATAAGATAAGCGGGAGCGTGGTCGCCGACGGAGTTCCAATTTTTACGTCCGACGTTGCGTCCGAGTGAATCGCTCTTCGGGTCAAACGTTACGGGGTCGATATGCGAGTAATAGCCGCCTTTTTCCCTGTCAATGAAGAATTTATCGAACAGACGAATCGTCATGCGAATATCTTTCATGATAGCGGGGTCGCCGTTAAGCCTGTAAGTTTGCGTGGGACCTGCAAGCGCGTAAATTTGCTCGTACATCGGAATTGCTTCAATGTCATCATCAAATTCCGAAGTGAACAGCTTATGTTCCTTGTCGCCCTGCACGTCTATTCCGTGATACCAATAAACGACGTT
>JAFZIQ010000045.1 GCA_017554285.1 Selenomonadaceae bacterium | reverse complement strand
TATTTTGAACCGACTCCACAAAAGTCAGCAAAACATTGGCGCGGGCAATCAATAAACTGTCGCCTTGCAATTCGTAGCCGTAAACACTTTGGACGGCACGTTTTGCCTCGTTAAAATCTTTTGCAGTGCGTAATTTACGGTCAAGGATACCTGCGCGGACGTCTGAAGGAATAATTTCGCCCGATTCGGCGTCGTAGCGGTTAGTGATGAACGGAGCCTCGCCGCAAGCAATTTCTAACCAACGCGAATCAATTTTTCCGTCATCGATAGCGTCAATCATCTGTTTAACTATTCTGCTCGGCGTAAAAACTTCCGCGACGGTTCGCGTCCTTAAAATTTTTTCATCAGCCGATTTCAATGCTCGCGGTTTTGGCAACTTATTTATTTTCAAGCCGCTCATAAGTATCGGCAATACGTCTTTAAGCGGATAATTATCGAAGTGAATCATAATTTTCTCCTAAAAAGTTTTTAACGTCATTTTAAGCTAAAATTTTTGCGCGGGCAATGTTTTATGTTATAATCGGCGCGAAAGGAGTTGAAAAATTCTTATGAAAGATATTCTTGACGTTCACATACACACTACCGCGAGCGGACACGCTTACAGCACTTTCCGTGAAGTCATCGACGCCGCCAAGAAAAAAAATCTGGAGCTTGTTGGTATTGCAGACCATTCAAACTTCGTACCGGGCGCAATTCATCAATTTCATTTCGTAAATTTCAAGGTCATTCCTCGCGACGCTTACGGAATTAAAATCGCTATGGGCGCAGAGCTGAATATAATCGATTATTCGGGCAGTACCGACCTTCCCGCGCAGATTTTGAAACGTCTCGACTTCGCCATTGCCAGTTTGCACAAAGAATGCATTGAATGCGGCAGTGTGGCTGAAAATACGGCGGCGATTATCGGCGCAATGCGTAATCCGCACGTCGTTATAATGGGTCACCCCGATAATCCGCAATTCCCTGCCGATTTGGACGCTGTAGCACGCGCCGCCGCTGATTATCAAGTCCTTCTTGAAATAAATAACAGCTCTTATCTGCCTAAAGGTCATCGAATCGGCTCGGCTGATAATGCAAAGTTAATGTTGGCGGCTTGCAAGAAATACGGCACGAAAATTATCATGGGTTCCGACGCTCATATTGAAATTGACGTTGGCAATCACGCTTTATCGCAAAAAGTTCTCGCGGATAATGATTTTCCCGAAGAATTGGTCGTAAACACAAGCGCGGATAAATTTTTTGAGTGCGTCAAGTACAGAAAATCACTTGCACCCAATCAGAAAGCAGGCGTTTAAATGTTTTTGAATCAACCTATTAGAAAAGACCAATCGGTAATTTTTTTTGGCGGCGATGTCAATATCGGTCGCAGAACGAATTTTAATCTTTATAAAAATCCCTTCGGAAATCTTCAAATTATGACGGAAGCTGACTTGCGCATAATAAATTTGGAGTGCGTAGTTGCCGCGCAGGGTAAACAGGGCGTTAATAAAGGCGAGAGAGGTCCTTTTTACTATCACGCACGCCTCGAACAGATTAATTTGCTTACAGACGCGCAGATTGACGTTGTATTGACTGCAAACAATCATTCTTTGGATTATTACGAGGCGGCACTGCTTGAACAAAATAATTATCTCGACCGCGCAGGCATTTTGCATATCGGAACCGGAAAAAATGTTGAAGAGGCGTCTAAACCGCTGTTTATCAAGGTTAATGATATAATCGTTGCTCTTTTTAACGTCGATTGTACAATGACACCGTTCGCCGCGACTGAAGATAAGGCGGGAATTTTTTATTTGCCTCAAGACGAACCTAAACTTTGGAAAGAATTTTTTACAGAGAAAATTGCCGACGCTCGTAAAAAAGCCGACGTTATTTTAGTCGCGCCGCATTGGGGACCTAACGGAGTCGAAGAACCGATTGAGCAAGTTAAAATTTTGGGCAGATTGTTAATCGATTGCGGAGCAGATGCCGTTTTGGGTTGCCATTCGCATTTTATACAGGGAATCGAGACTTATAAAGACCGTCCGATAATTTATGACGCGGGAAATTTCCTTTTCGACGTTAAAGCACGTTTGGGCGGCGCATTTTCTATAGTTATTTCAAAACGCGGCGTCGAAAAAGTTTATTTCGTGCCGTTGGTGATTCATCGCTGTAAAATCTTGCCGACTAATGAGGAACAATCCGTTCAGATGCGCGATAAATTCCTTGATTTCTGCCGTAAACTCAATACGGAAGGAATAATCGTCCGAAATGATTTGGTCGAATTAAAATTTAATCCTCCTCGCGAAGAAAGGGTTTTAGAACCTGTTAAACTTTCGAGTTCGAGACGCGACGGCGAAAAAATTCAGCCCATGACGGAGCCTTTACCCGAATGGACGGCTGAAAAAGTGCCCGAAGATGCGCAGATTGAGCCGCAACAATTAGGAGCATTAAAATTGGTCGGTTGTCGAGTTCCTGACGATTGTTTGATGATGAAAAGTCGAAAAATGCTTTATGTTGAAACGTGGTGGACGTTAAACGAGCCGACCGATAAAGATTTACGGATAAAAATTCTCGGAGTGCCGACTATTGCAGATTCAATGCCCAATTTCGGCGAAGGCATGACTCATCAAGCTTGCGATTGGATGTTTCCGACAAATCGTTGGAAATCGGGCGTCATTTACTACGAAAAATTCGGACTTAGACCGCCCAAAAGGAATGAACTCGTAACTGTCGATATATCTGTGGAAATTTCGGTTCTCGACGGCAATAACGAGCTTGGAAAATACATTTATCCGACCAAAATTCAACTTAAAATCCCAAACCGCTAATAAAAGGAGAGAAAAAATTTTGTTGGTTCACGAAATTATAAATCGAGGGCGCGAAGATGATATTGCAATCGTAGACGAGGGAAAGCAGATAACTTATTCGCAACTCAAGCAGGGCATTAAAAAATATCGCAATCACCTTTATGAAATCGGGATTCGTCAAGGCGATCGCGTAGGAATTTTCTCAAGGAACAGCGCGGAATTCATTTATACCTATTTCGCGGCGACTTCGCTCGGTGCTATCAACGTTCCGATAAATTTTCAGCTCAGCACTCGCGAAACTGCCTACATTTTGCAAAATGCCGGCGTAAAACACCTTCTGACTTACGAGACATTGAATTTTGAGGAAGAAATAGTTACTCAACATGACATTGCAACTTTTGGCGATAAAATCTGCGCGGACGCTCCCGAATTGCCTTCCGACTTCAGCGAAAACAATCCTTGCGTCATAATTTACACCTCCGGTACGACAGGTAACCCTAAAGGAGCTGTTCTTTCGCATAAAAACCTTGTTCATAACACTTGGCAATGTAAAGTTTTCAAATGTCATCGCGAATGTAAGTCGATTTGCGTTTTGCCGATGTATCATTGCTTCGGTTGGACATGTATTGTCCTTAATACGTTCTATTGCGGCGCGGAACTGCATATTATGCGCGTTTTTAAGCCTAAAGATATGGTTGATATGGTTCGCGAACAGAAAATTACCGATATTATTATCGTGCCGTCGATTTTTAAGTTCATTACGGCACTGGCAAGCCCCGAAGATTTTAAAACAGTCCGATTTTTCATGAGCGGCGGTACAACTTTGCCCGATAAGATAGTCGATGAATTCAAAAATAAGTTCGGAAGACCCATTGCGGAAGGTTACGGCTTATCTGAGGCGTCTCCGTGCGTATTTTTAACCACTCACGGCGAAGAAAGACAAGGTTCTTGCGGAAAAATGCTTGACGGCGAAGAAATTCGGCTTGTAGACGAAAAAGGCAATGATGTTGCGCCCGATGAGGTCGGTGAAGTCCTTGTTCGCGGCGGTCAAGTCATGTTGGGCTATTGGAAGAACCCTCAAGCGACTAAAGAGGCTCTCGATGCCGAAGGTTGGCTCCATACGGGCGATGTCGGCAAGGTTGACGCGGACGGTTACTATTATATCGTCAATCGAATCAAAGAAATGATTATCAGCATGGGCGAAAACATTTATCCGCGTGAAGTCGAAGAGGTTATTTATAAATTCAAGGGAATTAAGGACGCGGCAGTTATCGGCGTTGATGATAAGTTGCGCGGGCAAGTCGGAGCGTGTTTTTATGAAGTTCAGAGCGGTTCGGCGGTCGATGTTCGCGAGTTAAAGAAATTTCTGCAGAAAAATCTTGCGCTATATAAAGTTCCTCGCGAATTCCAGGAGCTGAAAGAACTTCCGCGCACTTCGACGGGTAAAATCGCCAAAAGAAAGATTTTGGAAGATTATTTGGCGGCTAAGAGGATTTAAATTGCCGAATAATTTTGCGGAAGACGTTTTTCAGTAAAAAAATCATCCTCGACTTGAATATCGGGGATTTTTTATTTTTCAACATGCATTGTCTTCAGCGGTAAAGGAAAATTTACTTTGTAAAAATTTTGTTGTGATATTATTTGCCCCGAAAAAAATTCATTTAAGGAGCGAAACGTATGGGATTTGAATTTTCAGATACCGTCGGCGGAATTTGCCAAAGCTACGACGCAGAAACGCGCACCGGCATTGTCAAAACTTTTGCCGGCGACGAAGTTAAGTTTAAGCTTTCGCCTAATGTTTACGCCCGTCTTGTCAGGAATTTGGACGAGCCTTATCGTGATTGCACGGGGCAACTCAACAAATTGCTCAGCGTGGGGCAACTCGTGTTCATTTACGGGATTTATTACCCCGACGAAAGCGGCACACATTTTGAGGCGTCGTATCTTGATTTTCCGGGTCGCAAGCCTAATGAAATGCGCTTTGAAGAGGCTGACTGGTGGATAAATCAAGCGCGCAGTATCGCAGATTTTTATATCAAGGCTGAATTCCCCAACGGTGAAATTGATTATCGCCAATATCGCACACGTCTGACGCTTGACGGCGTTCGCAAACCCGATTTTCGCCAAGAGACCGATACAATTTCACGCATGATTTACGGCATGGCAAGTGCTTATATGCTTACAGGCGAAGAAAGATTTTTGGAAGTCGCCGAAAAGGGCACTAAATATCTGCG
>JAFZIQ010000044.1 GCA_017554285.1 Selenomonadaceae bacterium | reverse complement strand
GTTTCCGAATTTTGATAACCACATTCCGAGCATAACTGGCTTGACGGATACCATTTATCAATTTTCACCGGTGTTTTACCTTGCCATTCAAGCTTATACTCCAACATTCGAGTGAACATTGCCCGGCCGTTATCCGAAATTGACTTGCCAAAACTAAATCGTCCGCCACGTTTACGCTTCGACATTGCGTTCAAATCTAAATCTTCAATCGCTATCGCGTCGTAAGCGTTGACCAATTTTGTCGATAGTTTCTGAAAAAAGTCTTTTCGCTGATTCGTTGCTTTCTCATATACAAGACTCAACACCACTCGACCTCTTTCACGATTTTGACTTTCTATCTTGCTTCGTGAAAATTTCTTTTGCGCTCTGCGAAGTTTCTTTTGAGCACGTCGATAATATCTTGGATAATTGGCTCGCTCACCTGTTGATGCAACAAAAAGTCCGTTCATTGCGAAATCCAATCCCAGAAATATTTTCGGTATTATCGGAAGTACTTGGTTTTCGTACTCCGTCAAGATACTCACAAAATATTTCTCGCTCGGAGTTTTGCTTATCGTTACGGTCTTTATTGTACCTTCAACAAGCCTGTGAGCTTTGACTTTCACCCAACCGACTTTCGGCAATTTTATTTTTCCGTTTTCAATTCTCACCGAACCTCTCTGATTGTTTGTCGAATAACTTTGATGATTCTTTTTGCTTTTGAAGCGTGGTTTCCCGAAGTGTTTAGCGTTTTTCCTGTGATTATCAAATGCTTTACTCAAATTCAACTGTGCATTACACAGGGCGAGGCTGTCAATCTCTTTTAGCCACTCGAATTCTTCTTTATATTTTGCCGGAGTAACTGATTTTTTCTTCGCAAATTTGTCGGCAAGCATTCTGTTGTAGACAAAACGAACACAGCCAAACGTCTTGGCAAACATTATTCTTTGTTCATCATTCGGATAAATCCTGAATTTATAGGCTTTGTTCATTCGGCTCACCTCCAAAAAGCAATTAGCAATTAGGAATGCGCAATGCGTAATGATTTTGCAGTGAACTACTCGCCGCCTATAGAGGCGGGGGAATTCTCGCGCAAGTAGGTTAAATAGTGCTCCAAAACCTCAGGAATTTTTAAAACGGAAGAAACGATTATTATATTGCAGTCCTCAAGTACACCGTTATAAATAAGTTGAGCAAGATACTTCATCTGCGCGACAATCTCGTCGTCATCAAAATACTTGTGAATATCTTTTAAAACGAGAACAGAATTTTTCAATTGACATTTGATTGACGCGCCGTATTGTGTACTTCGGGCATCATTTATAAAATTTTGCAAAGTGTCTTTAAGCGATATTCGATTATCAAAAGTCGAAACGTATTCGCCTAAATTATTATGCTTAAAAAGCCCTTCCGCTTTATTCCATTCGTAAATATCTCGCTCAACGGAAACGCGATTTATAATTTCGTCGGCTTTGTCTTCTTCAAAAGTATCAATGTAAATAATCGGCAAGCCCGCATCGAGATAAAGCATTAATTTTTCTGTCGCAATCTCAATGCCCTTATTGTCCTTATCAAGACTCTCAAGAGACATTTTTATTTTCGGGAAAATTCTTGTGATGTCTTTATAAGAATCAATGCCCGTCTGTTTAAGCGCGATTACTTTGAGATTACTGAACTTGTCATGATTCTCCGGCTTGGAGCAAAAAATATTCAGCTGTTCCACGTCAATAATTTCGGATTTGCCGTCACCGGAAATTTGTTTTATCAGAATTTTTGTTTCGTCTTCGATTGATTGACGATTTATCCCTGCGAAACGAAAAGGCGTATCGAACACGTCTTCTTTCTGCAAAATATAAGGCTCGATTTGATTCAGCAACCAGATAATCTTATATTTGCCCGCTTTTTTCTGCGCCTTAAGGCGATTAAGGACTTCTTCAAGCTCCGTCTGCGAGCGAACAATTTGGTTGACGTATTGCAGAATTTCTTCTTTCTCGTCTTCATCTTCAAAAGCCGCAAGGTCAATTATCGCGTACTCTTTATTTGCAGAGTTTCTGATTTGCTCTATGCTCTCAATATCTTTAAATTCTGCTTCGTCGACTTCAAAAATTTTACAAAGTTCCCTAATGACTTCCCGTGTAAAAATTTTTTCATCTTCCGGACTGACATTTTTAAAAAGCAAAGTTCTTCTTTTGTAATTTTTTAAAAGTTCATCAACAGCTTGACAAGTCTCCTTAGGATAATCATGAGTCTGCATCCATTTCAATAATTTTCCGTCAAGCCAATAGCTTATAATTGCTTTGAGGTCGAAATACTTTTTGAAGTCTTTCTTTGTGCGAACCTCTTCATTATTTTTAAGGTAAAGAGCGAACTTTATCTTTTTCAAGAGTTTATCCGGCATCAAAAATTCTCCTTAATAATTTTCTAAACTGGGTAAGTTATTATAGAAAGGAAAATTTTCAGCGTCAAGATTTTTTCTGTCTGAGTTGCAGAAACAATATCGCCGCGAAAATCGCAATGCCCGCTATGTCCGTCGCGAGTCCGGGTTTAATCATCATCAAGCCGCCCGCGCCTAAAATTATTCGTTCAAAAGTTTTAAGCGGCGCGGCTAAATATCCTATCAGCGACGAGCTTAACGCAACCATGCCGACTATCGCCGTAATTAACGATAAGCCCAAACCCGCCGTTATTCCGTTCATCAAAATCAATTCGGGATTTAAAACAAACATGTAAGGGATTATAAACGCTGCGATTGCCAATTTCGACGCATTAATTCCCGTCCTCAGTGCGTTGCCGCCCGATATTCCCGAACCTGCATAAGCCGCCAATGCTACGGGCGGTGTCACGTCAGCGATTATTCCGAAATAGAAAACGAACATATGCGCCGCCAATATCGGAACGCCCATTTGAATTAATGCCGGAGCCGCTATCGTCGAAGTTATGACGTAATTCGCCGTCGTCGGTACGCCCATTCCCAATAAGATTGCCGTTATCATCGTCAAAAACATACTCGGCAAGACCAAGCCGCCCGATAAATCCAATAATGCCGACGCAAGCTTTAATCCCACGCCTGTTTTCGTCACGACGCCGATTATTATTCCCGCCGCCGCGCAGGCGACCAATACGCCCAAAACATTTCTCGCGCCCGTCTCCAAGCCTTTGATTATCGCCGCAGGACTCATTCGCGTCGATTTTTTTATGCCCGATACCAAAATTGATAAAATTATCGCGACCAATGCCGCCCGCATCGGAGTATACCCGCTGACCAATAAATAAACGATTACAATTAACGGTATCGCCAAATGCCCGCGTGTTTTCAAAAGTTCGCCGAGTTTCGGGAGTTCTGCGCGGGGCAAGCCTTTTAAATTATTCCTCTTAGCCTCGAAATGCACTCCGAGCCAGACGCCGATAAAATATAACGCCGCCGGAATTACTGCCGCCTTGACAATTTCGACGTAAGGCACTCCGACGAATTCAGCCATTAAAAATGCCGCCGCGCCCATGACAGGAGGCATTAATTGCCCGCCCGTTGACGCCGCCGCCTCGACCGCGCCCGCAAAATCTTTGTGATAACCCAATTTCTTCATCATAGGAATTGTTAATGAACCGGTTCCCACAACATTTGCGACCGAAGAACCGCTGACCGTTCCCATTAATCCGCTCGATAAAACGGCGACTTTTGCCGGACCTCCGCTCGCCCAACCTGCTATCGAGTTTGCCACGTCTATAAAAAATTTTCCAAGTCCCGTGCCTTCCAAATATGCTCCGAACAATATAAACAAAAATATAAATGTCGAAGACACGCCGAGCGGAATTCCGAATATTCCTTCCGTCGTAAAGTAAACGTGGCTGACGAAATAATCTATCGTCAAACCCCTGTGCGCCAATATTCCCGGCATATACTCTCCCAAAAATGCATACCCGATAAAAAATAATACCACACAAACCATCGGGATTCCGACGACTCGCCGCGCAGCCTCGATTACCAATAAAATTCCCGTCGCGCCGATTATTACGTCCGTCGTTGTCGGCAATGCCGCCCTCAATATCAGTTCCCGATAATTTATCACGATATATAACGGTGCCGCCGCTCCGAGTATCGCCAAAATTAAATCGAGCGGGTGAAGTTTATCGCGTCGCCACGATTTCAGCGCAGGATACAATAAAAATGATAAACACAATCCGAATCCCAAATGTATTGCCCGCTGTAATTGCGCGTCCAATAATCCGAAACTCGCCGTGTATATCTGAAACACCGAAAAACTTATCGCTATTGCCGATATTATTTTCGCCATTATGCCCGTATATTCCATTGTGTTTGATTCGCTGTCATACTTTTTTAAAACTTCTTCTGCCGTCATCTCTTTTCGCTCGCTCATAAATATCACCTCACAAATTTTCATGGAAATTTCGCGCCCGTCATAAAAAATTCCTGCAAATTAAAAAGGCGCGGCATTTTCCGCACCCGAAAGCTTTTCCAAAACTTTACAATCTGTTTTTTGGTCGCGCAGGTAAAAAAAATCCCGAACGTGTCGGGAAAAAATTTAAGGTTCTATAAGCTCTGCCAATGTTTGGAATAAATGTTCCGGCTCGACAGGCTTTGATAAGTGCGCGTTCATGCCCGCTTGCAAACTTCGCTGAACGTCTTCATCAAAGGCGTTTGCCGTCATTGCGATTATCGGAACTTTTTTGGCGTCTGCGCGGTCAAGCTCGCGGATTGTTTCCGTCGCCTTGAGTCCGTCCATTATCGGCATTCGTATATCCATTAAAACCGCGTCGAAATATCCTTCGGGCGAATTGGCAAATGTATCGACTGCCTCTTTACCGTTCGGCGCATGTTCAACTTCCATTCCGCGCATTGATAAAACCATTATCATTATTTCGGCGTTGACGGGCATATCCTCCGCCATTAAGATTTTGCGTCCTTCCAATTCGGCGAGTTTTTTTTCCGGCTCACCGATATTTTTTTGCTCAAGAGCTTGATGAAATTCATTGACGACCGTCGTAGCGAAAAGCGGCTTTGCCATAAATCTGTCGACGCCCGCCGCCATTGCCTCTTCAACTATGTCATCCCAACTGTAGGAAGTCAGAATTATAATCGCCGCGTCATTGCCGATTATATCTCGAATTCGTCTTGTAACTTCAACGCCGTTTTCGTCGGGCATTCGCAAATCAACCAGCAAAATATTATAAAGTTCATGCCGCGCCTGTTTGAGTCGAACTTTTTCAACCGCGTCGCGCCCGCTTAAAGAAGTATCTGCCGAAATGCCCACTTCCTCCAACACAAGCTTTGCATGTTGGCAAGCGACAGGATCATCATCGACAATCAAAACGCTCAAATCTTGGACGTTAATTTTTTTTCCCTTAACCGAGTCGATAGACTTGGGCGAATTGCGCAACGTAATATTAACCGTGAATTCGGAGCCGACGCCCTTATCCGATTTGACAGAGATATTTCCGTTCATAGTCTCGACGATATTTTTTGTAATCGCCATGCCGAGACCGGTGCCGCCGTAAGCGTTTGACGTGCCCGAATCTTCTTGACTGAACGGCTCGAAAATTTTAGGCAAATAATCTTTGTCAATGCCGATACCGGTATCCTTAACGATAAAGCGAAGTGTCGATTTATCCTCGAAGTGCGCGACTTGCTCAACGCTGAATGAAATTTTCCCGCCCTTATCCGTGAACTTAATCGCGTTGCCGAGAATGTTAATCAGCACTTGTTTAAGTTTCATTTCGTCGCCGATATAAAAGTCGTCAACATGCCCGCGAGTTGAGCAATCGTATTGCAAGCCTTTATCGCGGCATTGCCCGTTGACCATGATATTAATCTGCTCCAACATGCCGACGAAAGAAAATTCCTCGTGCTTGAGAATCATACGCCCGCTTTCAATACGGCTCATGTCAAGAATATCGTTAATGATTCCGAGTAAGTGGCGGGCACTTGAGCCGATTTTTTTAAGATACTCGCGGACGATTTCCAAATCGGTTTCCTTAAGCGCAATGGTATCGAGTCCGATAATTGCGTTCATGGGCGTTCGGATTTCATGACTCATCGCGGACAGGAACGCAGTCTTTGCAACGTTGGCTTGATTGGCAATCTCCAAAGCATTTTTAAGCTGTTCATTTTTGGCGAATTGCGCCCGCTGAATTTTGGTCGTGTCGCTCTTAAGCAGAATGTAAAACTTTGCTTCCTTATCGACAAGGTAAAAGACAAACCGCTTATGATAAATTTCGCCGTCAATGAAACAATGAATGTTGACTTCGTAAGGCTCGCGCAGTTCCAAAGATTTTTCTATCTTGTCGAGAGTCAAGGCGTTATAAAATTTCTCGCGTTCTTCGGGCGAGCCGGTCAGGGCGGGTCGAATTTGATTGTTAAGATAATCGTTGTAATTGCCCGTGCGTTTATTCGGGAAGATACTGCCGCGCTGGATAGTCGATTCGTCGCCGATAACTACGCCGTAATTGCCGCCGACAATGTAAGTTATCATGTCGTATTGGTCGGCAAGTGCTTTGCTCAAGACGGTATGGCTGACGACTTCATTGTTATAATCCTGTTCGGTTGCGAAGGCGATAATATCTTCGGTTTCGGGGTCGCGGCGCAAGGTGACATTGTAATTGATGAAACACTCGCGACCGTTCGGACGACGGCTGAAGAAGACAGCCGATTGAATATTTTTACCTGACGCGAAATTTTTCAGCAAAGTCGGAGCGTTGAATTGTTCGAGGAATTTTTTCCTGTCACGTTCAAGCGGAAAGTAACTTGCTCTTTGCTTGAATCGTTCGGAGATTTTCATACCGCGCAGGTCAATATCGTAGAGTTCGCGCCCGCGACAATCTTCAACAATATCTTGAGTGAGATTGAGACGCAGGGCAACCAAAGTACTGTCGGAAAAATTTTCAAGCTCCTTGCGAACGCCTTCATAGAGAATTTTGGCGCGTTGTTCGCTGAGCTTAATTTTGGTAACGTCGAAACAGTTGCAGTAAGCGTATTCGATGCCGTCTTCTTCGACGAAGGCATAATGCACATTAATCCAAACCCAATTTCCTTTAAGAGTTCGCTGACGAATCGTCAAGCTGTTTTCACCTGCGCGAGTGATTTTATTTCGGAACAGGTAATTGACTTCTGCGCGGTCGTCGGCATGAATACTTTTTTCGGGATCGCAAGCAATAAATTCTTCGGGCGTGCCCTCCATCATTTCGGAGAATTCGCGAGAACACCAAACGGGATGATATTTCCCGTTCTCCTCAATGCGCATGAGTACCGCATTATTGTCAAGCGAGTCAAAAATTTTCTCGTAGAAGCCGGTCTTAAAATTCAACATTCAAGACCAGTCCTTAGAGTTCTGATACCAATTTATCGCGCAGTTCTTTAATCGGCTTGTAGAGGCTTAAATAATCGAGAGCCTCTTTGCGACGGAGTTGTTCGGTCATATTGCTGAGCGGAGCATATATCGGAGTGATTGCGAGGTTACCGACAACGCCCTTGAGTGCGTGCGCTTGTTCGAAGGCATTTTCCAAATCATTTTCCGCGAGAAATTTTTCAAGCTTATCAAAGGAATCGTTCTTGAGTCCCATTCCCAACATACGGAAATAAAATTTCTCCATATTCATACAACGCGCAAGACCTTCTTTGGTATTGATGCCGTATTCCTGAAGCCTTTCAATCGTAAGCATAAAATTATTCCCCCTTAGAAATGTAAATCAAAGCTACAACGCCGATTATAGCGGTTGCATTTAAAAATGACAAAAGATTTTTTCTGCCCGCGCAGATTGAATTGAATATCAGGGTTTAGTTCAGAAAATTAAAATTTCATAAAATTTCTCGTTTACACTTGCCAAACGTTTTTAATTGCTTTAAACTTATTACGAAATTTTTGTTATCACTCTTATTTTATTAAGGAGATGATTTTAGTGGAATTAATTAACACTCCAATCATGGATTCAGATGAGTTTGCATTTGATTTGCAACGTTTCGTTGTAGACGACGGCGACTCAGACTATGAGCCTACCGAAGGCGACGATTCTATTTACAATGAAGACGACGATGTAACAATCGACGCACTCGGCGGCAATGACACCATTGACAATATCGGCTCAAATGTTTCCATCAACGGTAATGCGGGCAATGACTTCATAAGCAACACAGGTTCCAATGTCACGCTCGAAGGCGGCGCAGATGATGATTACATTGCCAATAACGGCGGCAATAATGTTGTCATCAGTGCGAGCGCAGGTGATGATTACATTGATAACAGCGGTGCCACCGTCAAAATCGACGCGGGCGAAGGCTACGATTTAATTTACAATAAAGCCGCGTACGTCTCAATCAACGCCGGTGCCGGTAATGATGAAATTACAAACTCCGGTAACAGAGTCTCCATAAACGGCGGCGAAGGCAATGATTTAATTCGTGTCGGCGGCGAGCGCGATTCAATTAATGTCGGTGAAGGCAACGATACAATCATAGTCGACGACGAAGACATTATGAATTTGACTGTTGAAAATTTCGGTGTCGGCGATGTAATTGTTCTGGCTAAATCCGTCGACAGCATTGAAAAATCAAGTAACACCATTACAGTAGGTGATTTGACGATAAGAGGTCCCGGAAAAACCGCTACGGAAAAAGTCTGGGTTCTCAACGAAAAAGGCGCAATCTATGCCGAAATTACTACTGCCAAAGCTGTTTTGTCTGAAGACGGAAAAACTATTGTTTACTCGAACGCAAGAGCAATTTCGGCGGAAAATATCAAAGAAACTTTCTTGACGATTGAAGGCGTCACTTCGACCGAAGGACTTTCGATTGATGAAGAAAATAAAATCGTCACGGTTTCGGCATCCGCGCTCAGTCAAAATTCGACAGTTAAACTTAAGGGCGACGAATATAAATTGGCTCTTGCCGACGACGTTCAAAAATTAACGGAATATCCCAAAGCAGGTTGGCGACTCAACGGTACGACTGCTTCTTATGTAGACGGTTCTACGACAGAAGGTTACGAACTCAGCGAAGATGGTACTCAAATCTCCTACAAGTCTTTAGGCTCAGGCAAGACTTTAGCCGTAGTCAACGGCATTATTTCAACAGAAAAACTTGATATTGACGTTACAAATAAAACTGTCACAGTTCCTGCGGATTCCCTTCGTGAAGATTTAGTTGTAACAGTCAATAACGGTTATACTTTGGAACTCGGCACCGATGTATCAAGGACGGCAAGCAGAGCCGGCAGCTGGCGATTCAGCGATACGACCGCTTCTTACGTAAAGGGTACAATATTTGAAGGCTATGTACTTGAGAACGATATAATCTTTTACGAATCGAGAACCGAAGGCGAAATTAAAACCGTTGTCAAAGTGGACGGAGTAACTTCAAGAGACGGTCTCAAGATTGATGAGGCAAATAAAGTTGTTACTGTTTCGGAGTCTTCGCTCAGTAAAGATTCGACAGTTACAATTAATGACGAATACGGTTACACGCTCAAGCTTGCCGATGACGTTACCCGTCCGACAAATGAAACAGTCGAGTGGGTTCTCAGAACAACGGACAGCGGAACAAAAGCGATAGGAAATATTTCGGCGGCAACGGGCGGTTATAAGCTCACCAACAATGAAATCAGCTACGTTGAAGCCGGCGGAAACGGCAGAGTAACTGTTGACGGCGTAATTTCTACCGAAGGTCTTTCGTTGGACGGCAAAGTTGTTACGGTCTCACTGAAGTCTTTGAAATCTTCGGAAAGCGAAATAAGCTTTGTGACAATAAGTGAAGGCTATACGTTGGCTTTGGGCGAAGGTGTTCTGCCGCCTGCAAATAATAACGAGGTTTGGACACAAAGAGATAATTCCGCTGTTTATACGAGTTCTTCCAGAGTCGGCGGTTACACACTCGAAAATAACCAGATAATCTACTATCCTGACAGAGACACAGAAGAAACTGTTACCATAAACGGCGTCAGCAAAAAAACCGTTAAGAGTGACGGCTCGACAGATTACATAACGAGAACAGGTAACACGTTCACTATATCTGCGGCGGCTTTGGATAAAGATGATGTCAGAATCACTAAAGGATATTCTCTGGCACTGGGCGACGACGTTACTGCTCCGAAGAGGACACCGGCAGGTTGGGAACGTGACGGCAAAACTGCTGTTTACAAAACCAAATCGATGGAATCCGGATATGAGCTTTCGGAAGGTAAAATTGTCCATAGAGATGAAATCAAGGCTTCCGGCGTGGTTACGGTCGAGGGTGTTAATCCGAACGATACAGACGGACTTTATTTTGACGACGAAGACGGCGTTGTTACCGTTTATAAATCTGCGTTGCTGACGGACGGCACGGAAATGACAATCAGCGGCGAATATACTTTGGAGCTTGGTGACGACGTTGACATACCTAAGGCAAAGGAAAATTGGACTTTCGACGGCAATAAAGCGACGTATCAAGAAGGCGGATACATGGCAGGGCACAGGCGTAAAGAAGGTAAGATCGTCTACGAATCTGAAATTAAAGGCGAGATAAAACTTGACCTTGAAGGCGTTTCCGCTTTGCCGACAATTATAGAAGACGCCGACAATCCCGAAAAACGCACCGTTCAATTCACGAATGACAGTATCACTGAAAATATTTCGGTAGCAGGCAATGCGGGCGGTTTCGAGTTTGAAATCCTTGCGGACGACAGTTATTCGGAAGCCAAATTTACGGGCAGTGCAGATAAAGACAGCATAACGAATCACGGCGAATATATCGTAATTTCCGGCGGCGCGGGCGTCGATAAAATTACAAATGACGGCTCAAACGTTTCAATAGACGGCGGCTCCGGTAACGACAGAATCAATAACACTGCCAAGAGTGTCGTAATCTCCGGCGGCAAAGGTAATGATAACGTCACACTCAGCGGCGACACGGGCAGCGAAGGCAATACGTTCATTTACAACGTAGGCGACGGCAACGATTTCATTGAAGGTTTCAATTCCAGAGACACGATAAGAATAGTCGGCGACAGTTTACAGGCTGTGGCGAACATTAAAGGCGATGACGTTGTTCTCAATATAGGTAACGGCTCCATTACGTTCAGAAAAGCTGTTTCAAAAGAGACTGCATTTGATAATGTGCGTGATTCAAACGGTAAGGCAATTGAGGGCATAGCCGGAAATAAATACACGGCAAACGGCGTAATCAAAGATGATAAGATACTCCTTTCCACAACGTTTGAGGGTAAATATACAGCCGCAGTCGAAGCGGTTGACGGCTCGCAAGTCGTAAAGGGCATAAGCATTGACGGCGGCGATAAAGGCAAGTTGCTGACAGGCGGCTTAGGCAAAGATACTTTGATAAGCGGCGTGAATGACGGCTTTGAACTTACCGGCGGTAAGGGCAATGATGTCTTCGTCTACAAGGGCGGCAAAGGCTCAATCATCGATTACAGCCAAAAGGGTAAAGACGGCAAGGATAAAATCAGCATAGGCGGCGGACTTACTCTTGAGAGTCTTGAAGGTTACGAGGTTAAAGGCGAAAATGTCATTTTGAATTACGGTAAAGGTAATGAGCTGACTCTCAGAGACGCTTTGAACAAATACGTAACTTTCGGAACGAAGAGTTCGACAATCAGAGCGTTTAAAGAGGTCGGCGTGTTTGACGACAGAGACAAATCGGTAACCGTTATTTCCGGTCAAGATTCGAGTCAAGTCACTTTCAATGCTACCAAGACTTATTCCAAGCTTGAGACAATCGACGGCTCGTGGACAAACGAAATCAGCATTACCGGTAACAGAAAGGCTAATTACATAATTGCCGGCAAGGACAGTTCGACACTCAACGGTGGCAAAGGTAAAGATACTTTGGTCGGCAGCGACGACGGCAATGACGTTTTCGTTTACGATAATAAGAGCGGCAACAAGCTCATTCAAAACTACGGCGACGGCGATATAATCAGTCTCGGCAGCGGCGCGAGTATTTCGGAAGTCAAAGTTACCGGCAAGGACAAGAAAGATTTGGAGCTTAAAGTCGGCAGCAATAAAATTACAATCGAAGGCGGCGCAGATGAGTCCTTTACATTTATTGATGACGGCGGCGAAAAAACTTTCACCGCGAACGGTTTACTTGTAAACGGCGATTCGGCTTCTCTGACAAGTTCCTTTGCAGGCAATGAATTTAACATGGCTGATTACGAAAATTATAACAGTGTCAATGCGGGCTTGTTGAAGAAAGCATTTAACATTACCGGCGATAACGACGCCAATTCAATCATCGGCGGCAAAGGCAATGATAAATTGTTCGGCGGCTCCGGCAACGATTCACTTTGGGGCGGCAAAGGCAACGACATCCTCACGGGCGGCGACGGCGAAGATAAGTTCATATTCCGCGCAGGCGATGGCATCGATACCATTCTCGATTTCAACAACGGCGACGAGCTGATAATCCAAAATAAATACGGAAAAGATTTGGACTACAAAAAGGCAGTAAGTAAGGCGGTCTTCAACGACGATACCTTGACGCTCTCGGTCAAAGGCGGCGGCAAAGTTATTCTCGCAGGTATCGACGCAAATGACACCATTAAAATTAACGGTAAAGGTCACACTATCAGCGGCAAAACTCTTAAATAATGATTTGAGAGTTAGTAGTCAGTAAACGGGATTTAGGGGACAGAGTAAACAAATTTCTTTGTCCCCTTTTTTCGTTGCCGACTCCTCAATAAAAGATTAAAGTTTGCTTAAAAAAATCATTTTGCACTTGCAAAATCACATCAAATGTTATAAACTTTTTCAAAATATTTTTTCCTATTATTTTCAATATAGTAAAGGAGAGGATTCTTATGGCGAATAACTCGCGAAACAATGTAAGTATTACCGGCACCGATGCAGCTGATGTCGTTAATAACACCGGCAGCAACGCTACAATCACGAGTGGCGCAGGCGATGATTCGATTTACAATTACGCCTACAACGCTTCAATCGACGCAGGTGCCGATAAGGACTATGTCTACAACAGTGGACGTTACGCCAAAATCAACGGCAATGCGGGCGATGACAAGATTTATAACAGTTACAGCGGTGACTATTCGACGATCAACGGCGGCGATGGTAACGATTCTATTTACAGCAGCGACGAAGATAATTCGTCAATCGACGGCGGCGATGGCAATGATACCCTCATGGGTAATTATTACAGCTCAACAATCAACGGCGGCGCGGGCGATGATGTCCTCGTCGGCTATTATTACAACTCGTCAATCAGCGGCGGCGCAGACAACGACAAAATCGATTTGAGCAATGGCGGTTACTATAACACCGTCAACGGCGGCACAGGCGAAGATACAATTTACGCCGACACAATCAATGGCTCTCCTGCTCTGATTGAATACAACGCCGGAGACGGAGATGATGTCCTTTACGGTTTCCGTTCCAATTCCACACTCAGAATCAATGGAACTGTTGACTCTATCGGCTCAAGCGGTTCTGAAGCAGGCTCCGATCTTTATCTTGCAGTCGGACAAAATGTTATCACTTTAAAAAATGCTGTCAGTGCTCGTTTTATTAAGGTTATCACTAATGACGGCGACATTTCTGCTTCATTGGAGCCTTATGCAAGCAAATTCGAGTTATATTCCGGCACACCCGGCAATGATTATATCGAGCTTAACGATTCCAACAATGTCGGAATGAAAGTCGTCACCGATGGCGGCGATGATACGGTAACTGCCTACAGCAACTACAGCCACGACAATTATTTGGATACCGGCGACGGCAACGATTATATCGGCAATAACGGCTACAGCAGTACGATAGACGCAGGAGCCGGCAACGATGAAATTTACGCTTGCTATAATACCCGTTATGACAGTATTGAGGGCGGCGAAGGCAACGATTATATCCAATCCGGTGGTCCTTATTCTACCATTAACGGCGGCGCAGGTAACGATACCATTTACAGCTACGGCGAAAACAGCACAATCTACGGCGGCATAGACAACGATTTTATTATCAATGAGGCAACATCTGCCAAACTCGACGGCGGCGACGGTAACGATTACATTTACAATTACTACTACAGTGACGGCACCACGATAAACGGCGGCGCAGGCGATGATGACATTTACAACGAGGCTGTTAATGTTTCAATCAACGGCGGCGAAGGTAACAATCTTATCGCGCTCGACGGTGATAACAGTACGGTAAGAGTTGCCGACGGCAATGATTCAATCATGCTCGGCTACGACGTTTCGACTCTCAAGGTCGAAGGCTTTAACGCAGGTGACAGAATTGTTTTGGCAGACGTGATTGACGAAATTGAACATAGCGGTAGCAACGTTATAGCAGGTAATGTTACGATTGGCGGCATCAACGAAACAATTACGGCTACAAGCTGGTCTTTTGAAGACAATGTTGCGAGCTACGTCCAAACGGATAATAACAGTGCCGTCTTGTTGAATGACGGAAGAACTATCGTATACGGACAAGGCAGAACAAGCAAAAGCGAAGTTTTGGCTACTGTCAGCGGCATCACCTCGACCGACGGACTTTCCATTGACGTTGAAAATAAAGTTATCACGGTGTCAATCTCTTCACTCAGTCAAGATTTAACGGTAACAGTCAGTGACGGCTACGACAGCCAGTCGCTCCAGTCGAACCCGCCGGAGTAGTCGTCCCAGCCGTTCCAGCCGTCGAAATCGAAGAATCCGGCGTCGGTCTGAACCGAAACGAACTGCCCGAGCCATTCGATGTAGTCCGCATCGAAGCCCGCGTTGCGGAACACGCGCTTCAATTCGTTATAGAAGCTGCGGTCGCCGTACGGGAGCGTGACCGAAAGTCCGGAGAGCGTCGATTCGCCCG
>JAFZIQ010000043.1 GCA_017554285.1 Selenomonadaceae bacterium | reverse complement strand
TACCAGAATCATCATCGGCGAGACGAGTGTCATTGCCGCAACTGCCTCTTCCCCGACGAATTGCCCCGCGACTATGTTGTCCGTCAGCATTAGGACATATGAAATTACCATTGACGCTATCGACGCCACGAATACCGATTTAAATCGTTCGCCTATTACTGTTTTCATTTATTCCCTCCTAACTCGCGCAGATTATAACATAAAAAAATCCCGCCGCGTTGACGGGATTAAAAAATTTTAGGATTTAGGGGCTAGGATTTAGGGGTAAAGGATTTTTCTGCCCCCTGAACACTGCCCCCTGAACACTGACCCCTTTATCCCTGAAAGCTTTTAAATCGTGTGCAACCTTATGGAAGAAGTGCCGCCTTCGCCGTATTTCATGCCCGCCGTTAAAATAACAACGTCGCCCTTTTGGACGTAGCCGTGTTCAAGCGCACTCGTCGCCGAATAGTCAATCATCTGAACAATATCAAGCCAAGGAGTGCCCGAAATCGGGAAGACGCCCCAACGCAAATTCAAATGACGCGCTACTTGGTCGGTCTGAGTGAAAGCGATAATCGGAGCTTTGGGCTTATACTTCGAGACGACGCGAGTTGTATAGCCCGAACGAGTAGGAGTGATAATCGCCGCCGCGCTGAGTTCGTAGCAAAGTTGAACCGTAGCATGTGCAATGGCGTCGGTGTGTGATTTTTTATGTTCCATGCCCTTCATAAGGAAAATTTCTTTGTACTCAAGCGATTCCTCAATGCGCAAGGCAATCTGCTTCATCATAGCCGCCGCCTCAACGGGATATTTGCCGCTTGCCGTCTCGCCGCTGAGCATAATAACATCTGCGCCGTCGAGAATCGCGTTACCTACGTCGGAAACTTCTGCGCGGGTCGGACGCGGATTGGTCGTCATACTCTCAAGCATTTGCGTTGCCACGATAACGACTTTGCCGACCGCATTGCATTTCTTGATAATATCTTTCTGGATAATCGGAACGTCCTGCGCGGGAATTTCAACGCCCAAATCGCCGCGTGCAACCATAATGCCGTCACTCGCCGCAATTATTTCGTCGATATTTTTAACGCCTTCCAGATTCTCAATCTTGGAAATAATTTCCATGTGCCCGTTGTGCTTGTTGATAAGAGCGCGAATCTCCTCGACATCTTTGGCGCGTTGAATGAAACTCGCCGCCACGAAATCCATATCGTTTTCTATGCCGAAGATAATATCTTTTTCGTCCTGCTCCGAAACGGCGGGAAGTCCGAGCGATACACCCGGCGCGGCGACACGTTTGCGCGAACTCATCTTGCCCGAATTTAAAATCGTCGTGTAAATATCTTTGCCCTTAATCTCGTCAACGCGCAACTCAACAAGTCCGTCGTTAAGCAAAAGTTTATCGCCGACTTTGACTTCCGAATAAAGCAACTTGTGATTGACGGTCGCTTGATTTTTATCGCCAAGAATGTCGTCGTTGATAAGAACAAATTGTTCGCCCTCGATAAGCTGAACTGCGCCGTCTTTGAATTCGCCCAGACGCATTTCCGGACCTTTGGTGTCAAGGATAAGCGGAATAACTTTGCCCGTCTTTCTGGCGGCGGCTTTAACGGCGTCAATGCGTTTCTTATGCCCCTTGTGATCTCCGTGCGAGAAATTAAAGCGGGCGGCGTTCATACCGTTTTCGATAAGCCCCTCGATAATGCCCGGCGCGTCGGTAGCGGGTCCTTGCGTGCAGATGATTTTGGTTTTCTTCAACATACAACAAACCTCCCCAAAAATTTTGTTCCATTATACATTAAAAATCTGCGCGGGCAAAATCAACTTGAAAAAATTTTTTCATTGGAAAGGCTCAAAACCTTTTGGGCACAAAAATTTTCCTTTGAAATGATTGCGTGTACAAAAATTAATACACCTACTGTGCTATCATTACCGCAGTAAGATATTTATTAACTTTTGAAGGGAACGATTGCTGTGAAAGAATTTATCAGAGTGGGAAAAGATCGTATCAGGTTGAATACCATAAAAAGGTACGGAATCAAATACGCTGTTCGTTACTTGTTAAAGAACGCAGACGAAATCGGCGTTGAGACAGACAGAGTGACTTTTGACAGTGCGTATACTGAATGCGGAGCCAGCTGGAGAGAAGAGGAGGATATAAAAACTTCCGAACCTATTCATGACATAAACACGGGCTTGCCAATAAAAATCAATGGCGAGGTCGCTCGTTATGGTTGTATTCCTCCGAACGAATTCATCGTGAAGAAAGACAGAATCTTGTACGTTGACGATAACGAGTATTTCGAGAGTGTGGTTGACTTTGATATAGATGAAAAGGTTGCCGAGTTGGACATATATTTTCTAACGTTGAACCGGAATTTTAAATAAGATTTGCTTGTCTTGATATATTCTCCTTGATATAATCCAAACATGAGTGAAAAGTAACTATGTCTAAATTTTTCGGAGGTGGTTTTATGGCGATTTATGCTTACGGTGCGCCACACGATGAGGGTAAAAAGTACGTTTATGAGTCGCTGGTCAATGAAAAAATCTCGCGATACTTGTGGAGTTGGTTTGATAATTGCGATTTGAATCGGCTGAAGAACATTCCGCTTGATAAAATGACGAGTGATGAACAAACAGCTTGGAAAAAAGGGCGTCGACTTCTTGATTTTCATGTCGGCGATTGGGTCTTGCATAAAAACGTTCCGCGTTGGGGACAAGTCACAGCGGCGCGGTTGTCCGGCGAATACTTTTACAGAGTGCCACAGAATGAAGATGACGGACGTCAGTGTTTCAAGGTCGACAAAGTTTTTACGTTCGATCGCACAGATGAACACGTTCACCCGGATTTGTATAGAAAAATTAATGTTCGAGGTCACTTGTATCGAATTTATTCCGAGAAAGAATTTTATAAATCACTCGCAGAATTGGGTTATAAATTTGACGAGGCAGATTACAAAGCCGCTGAACAAGTCGGATTCATTTTTAATGATGAAAATCCCGTAGATTTGGCGGAGTCTGCTGAAATTAAACCCCCCGTCATGGTTGCACCCATCGTCGTTGAAACGCCGAGTTTTTCTAAAGACACTTATCTGAATCGCGAAGCAAACGAAATCTTGGGCGATTTTACCAAATCGATTTATCGAAATAAACCCGGTAAACGATTGGAAAATTTCTTGGCAGAAGTCTTTCGCAGAATTCCTGGAGTTACAGACGTTAAGGAAAATGGCTCTGGTTGGGGAACGGATTACGGCGCAGATTTAATCGTTAAGTATAATCTTGAACGTATCAAGGGCGTTGAACTGGAAGAGCAAACATGGGTTGTCCAAGTAAAATCTTACGAAGGCGAACATAGGAATACGAACGGAGTAGATCAACTCAGGACAGCCATTGAGACTTTCGACGCCGATGTCGGAATTCTCATTACGACCGCTGAGCGCACTCAAATTTTGGAGACAGCTTGCGATAAACTTTCCGACGAGATGAGCAAAAAGAATGTTTCCGTTTATCTTATAGCCGGCGTGGAAGTAGCGCAGTTTGTCTTGCGATACGGATTAGATTTGCTAATTTGATATTCGATTGGAAAGTACATAGTAAATGTCTTCTTCACAAAAGGGTGATGACTTTGGGTCTAAATGTAGTGCCGTCAGGTAATATTCCCGTCGCTCAAAGAAACAGTAATATCAGTCTTTATGATCATCAAAAGGCTGCTTATCAAAAGTTGTCTGATTGGGACAGAACCGCAAAGGGAGACCCTGCGGGACTTTTGGTTTTGCCGACAGGCGGCGGCAAGACTTTGACCGCGACTTACTGGCTCATGCAAAACGTTTTGAGCAAGGGTAAGAAAGTTCTTTGGATTGCTCATCGTTACTCTCTCCTTGAGCAAGCCTATCATGCTTTTGAGATGATTTGTTGCCGAGATATTTCAAGCGGCGGAAAATCTTCTTACAGTTATCGAATCATTTCGGGTATTCATGAAAGTGCTAAAAGTATTCGCCTCGACGACGACATCTTAATCGCGAGTAAAGCAAGCTTGTCGGTCAAGAAAGCCGCCTTCCGTACATGGCTTGAAAAGAATCGGGATAATTTTTATTTCATAATCGACGAAGCGCACCACGTACCCGCCAAAGGTTATCGCGATTTAATTCGTGACATGCGACAATACGGCGGTAAATTTTTTATGCTCGGTTTGACGGCGACACCTTTCCGCACGTTTGAAGAAGAAAAAGGCTGGATGAAAAAAGTTTTTCCTGACGATATTCTTTACAGGATTTCCATAAGCGATTTGATTAGTCGTCAAATTCTTTCCAAGCCGATTTTTGAGAGAATAGACACCGATATTGACATGCGAGAATTCTTTGAAAAGCATGATGCAGAGGCTATTTATAAGCGCATAATCAGAGAAAGCTCATTTGACCTCGATGGAGCCGGTAAGGATGCCAAGCTCGCCGCCGAACTTATTGCCGAGAATAATCAGCGCAATATGTCAATCGTCGAAGCTTACAAAAAGGATTCTTCAAAGTATGGCAAGACTTTGGTCTTCGCGCTTAATAGAGCTATGGCAAAACTTCTTTATAAATACTTCAAAGATGCGAATATCAGAGTCGGTTATGTAATTTCCGGTCGCGAAGACGGGCAAGACAACGAGGCGATAATCAAAGATTTCAAAGCCGATAAACTCGACGTGCTTATCAACGTTAATATCGTGACTGAAGGCGTGGACGTTCCGAACGTTAAAACAGTTTTCCTCACGCGCCCGACGAAATCAAAGATTTTGATGACGCAGATGATAGGACGCGGCTTGCGCGGGCAAAAAGTCGGCGGAACAGAAATAACCTACGTCGTTGACTTCCTCGATAAATGGCAAGATGATTTGGTTGCTTGGGTCATTCCCGAAAAACTTTATGACGGAGAAACGCTGGAAATTCAGTTTCCTAAAGGTAAATCTTCTGAGGAAGAACTTACAGAGTGGGAAATTTTGCATACCATTTCCGAAGGAAAACTTGCCGAGTTTATCCGGCTGGCGAATTCCAAATTCGACCTTTCTTTGTTTGAAAAATTTTCCATGATTGAACGGGTTCCGCTCGGATATTACTACTTCGATTACGAGGTTACCGGCGAAGATGGCGAAGGCTCAACAAAATTTTGTACTGTCATGGTTTACGATTGCATGAAAGCCAAATTCGATGAGTTGATTGATTGGCTGAATAATCGCCCCGATAAAAAATTCTTTGACATTGAGGCGATGGCAGACGAGATTGACGAAAAATTTTTTGGAGAGCGCGAAGAACTTCTCGGCTACAGCAAGGAAAATATCTGCGACATCTTGAGGTTTTATGCTCAAAATGAAGGAGAGTCGCCGCAGTTTGTTGAGTTTGCAAAACGTGCTGAATATGACGTTTCCATATTGGCTCAACATTTAACGGATGCCAATTACATAGAAGATGAATGGAATCGACCTGACGGCAAGTGGAAAAACTTTTTCGGTGAACAGAACAAAACGGCATTCATCACCGCGATTACTGCAGAAGCTTTAAAAAATGCCGGACTCCTCAAGAAACCGACAAATGCATTGACCAACGAGGAAATTCAGACTGCAGAAAATTTGCCGTTGAATGTTCTCGTTACCCGACAGCCCGGTATCTACGAAAAAATTCGTGACACCGTTTATGAAAGTGCTCGTGTAAATGGCGAATATGTTGACAGTCAAAGCAGTCGCCGGAGCAAAAGCCGTCTTGATTTTGAAATCGGTTACAAAACGCCGTTATCTGCGGGCGGAAAGACTAAGCCGGATAACTTACAGCTCGTACACATTGGAGATTCCATAACTCTAAAGAACTGGGAAGATCTTCCGTTGAGCGATATTGAACACAAAGACCCCGTGCAGTACAAAAGGATTTGCGATGCCGTCTACAGATATTATCAATTTCGCAATGGCGATTATTATGACGAAGAAAATGGGCATCGAAGTGATAACAGGCTTGATTTTAAAGTTGATTATATAATCCCGCTGTCCAAAGGCGGCAAAACTACGATTGAAAACTTGCACCTTGTTTATAAAGATTCTTCGACTGTCGTCAATCCTCCTCCGCCGCCGCCAATTAATCCGGTTGTCAAACCGAGTGGCGAATCTATTTCTTACCAAGATTTAACTTGGGGACTTGATAACGCCGGCACACTTACCATAAGCGGTATGGGCTGCATGAAAAATTATTCCTCAGCCGAAGAACTCCCGTGGTATGCTCAGCGTGATTCAATTAAAAAAATTGTCATTAATGCGGGTGTCAAAGGTATCGGTGATTATGCTTTCTATGAGTGCAAAAGTTTGATAAGTGTTGAACTTCCCGACAGTCTTAACTCGATTGGAAAATATGCTTTTTATCATTGCGAAAACTTAAAAGCTGTGGATATTCCCGACAATGTTACTTTTATCGGTGAAGATGCTTTTTGCGGCTGTAGTAAACTGGTGTCACTCAACATTCCCGAAAGTGTTAAGGTTATCCAAGGTTACGCCTTTGCATTTTGCGCTGAATTAAGAGCCGTAAAATTTCTCTGCAATCTGACCGAAATTCCCAATGGACTTTTCAACTCATGTAAAAATCTGACGGACATTAACATTCCGAGAACTGTCGAACGTATTGAGCAATATGCTTTCCGAAGCTGTTCAAGCTTAACGAGTGTCCGACTTCCTGAGAATATTAATTTCATTGGTGCAGGCATTTTCAGAGGTTGCAAAAATCTCGAAAGCATACATTACAAGCGCGGTCTCAATTCTAATTTTATAGATAAACTGCGCGACGGAAACAGCGCAAGGCGCAATTCTTATTGATAATTGATTATAACAAGAAAAAATCGAGGCACCGTAATGGTGTCCCAATTTTTTTTTATGAGTGAGCTGTCAACTGTGGGCGTTCATGATTTTTTCTGCCGTCTTGAAAATTTCTTCGCGCAAAGTACCGGGTGTGACAACTTCGACAAATTCGCCGAACTGCATAATCCAGTATTTAATTGCGTGTTCGTTGACGTTGATTTCAACCAGAATTTTACTGTCTTGGTTTTTTAGGATATGAAAATCTTTACCGAACCAATCAACGAGACAATTCATCATAAATTCGTGAGTCCAAAACTTTACGCGAATGCTTTCACCGCTGAACATGTAAATATGCTCAGCCATATGCTTTGGCAGATTCAAACCGCCTATGCAATCGGTTACGGGATTATTTTTACTTAGCAGTTCGCGTGCCGGCTCGTCAAGAATTTTAACATCAGTCATGCGATCAATTCGATAGTGTGAAATATTGTTGTGCCCGTCAGTGTTGGCAATGAGGTAATAG
>JAFZIQ010000042.1 GCA_017554285.1 Selenomonadaceae bacterium | reverse complement strand
ACCCGCATTAGCCTCAACCATAGCTTTTGCAACGTTGGAGGCGACCAAATCTGAAGTCTTTGTAAGAGTTTCGATTGAAGTAACAGAAACGTTGATTGCATTCATTGCGTCGTTAATAAGTCCTTGCTGTTCGACAACCGCACCTGCAGAACTCGTAACGGATTGCGCGACTTGTTCGGACGCTTGCGAACTTTGATGTGCACTTGCATTAAGTTCTTGAGACGAAGCCGCAAATTGATTCGCCGCGTCGTTTGTCTTTTGAATAACTTTGCTGACTGTCTGGCGCATTTCGCGAACTGCAACCGCCATTGCTCCGAATTCGTCTTCGCGAGTAACGTCGAGCAAGCTGGTAAGGCGGAAGTCACCGCTCTTGAGTAAGTGCAAAGCTTGAACCATATTGGAGAGCGGGCTTGTAACTGCTGTGGTAATCGTGAAACTGAAGAACAGCAAGAGAACGAAAGTTCCGCCGAGAGTAAGGAACAAGTTGCGAGTTGCCGCCTCAATTCCTTCATTGCTGAGGCGTATTGTTTCGTCGGAGTCAGAATAAGCTTTTTGTTGAATAATAAGAATGGCGTCGCCAGTCTCAACTGCAAACGGCATAACTTCTTTCTGATAGAAATCCATTGCATCGATATTATGTTTGCCGAGTACAACTACATCGCCGTCAGTCGGAGCACGCATTGCCATTATTTTATCGCCGCCATCTTTGAACTTAGCCCAAGAGCGTTTTGCGGCATCAACCTGCGTGCGAGCTTGCGGGTCATCTTTAATGATTGCTTCGTAAAGGGCGAGTGATTCGTCCAATTCTTTTACTGCGTCATTGTATTTATTCAGACGATCTTGAAACAAAGACGGATCTGTTGTCAAAGGTCCCAAGCAGGTTTGAACTTGCGCATAACGAACCGCATGGCGGCAACGTCCGATTTCAAAGATACCTTTCAAGTAAGTTTGGCTGATTGTGTTCAAATCTTCTTGGGTTTTCATAATGGCGAAGTAGCCGACAAGCCCGATGACAATCATTCCGATTATTGCGATAGCGTTAAGGAAAATGAACTTATACGCCACGCGCATGTTATTCATCCACGACATAATATGTATTTCCTCCTTTTTTAATGGCGGTGCAGAAAATTTTTGGCGCATGAGATTTTACGACAAGTGCCTTTCGTCTTGCCAACCGCCCATCTCAACGTTTGAACGAATTCCCAAAAAAAATTCGGGCATAACTTCCCGTCGTCCGAACGGTAGTTTTAAAACCTGCCGAACAGATATTCTATATTGTGCCCCCTCCCGCAAGTGCACCTTTCGCGTTTTCTCAAGTTTGATAATAAGTTTTAACGGAAAAGGAAAGTTAATTGTCGGCGTCGCCTTTGCAATGAAACACGGCGACAAAATTAATCCGCATAATGATAGCATAATCGAAGGCATTAAGTCTAGGATTTTCAAAAAAAAATTGACGACAGAAAATCCTGACGCCAATTAGTTGATAGGTTATAGGTTATAGCAAATTCCTAATCCCTAATCCCTAGTCCCTAATCCCTATTTAGTGAGCGCGTCCCAAGCTTCGTCGGCGCGTTCGACAAAGATACTGCGGATTTTTTTACTCTCGCCGAGTCCTTGAAGTTTCGCCTCTACCTTAAAGCCCATTTTCTCCAGAATCGTTTTATGCGAGTCTTCCTCGTCGCCCGCCATATCGTTATTGGCGTGGTCGCCCGCAACCAGCATGAACGGCATCAAAATTATTTTCTCGACCTTATGCATTTTGAGTTTGCCCGCCCAATCTTCCAAACGAGGCCAACCTTCGACTGTGTAAACATGAACATCGGTGCGTTTCATTGCACGAAGTTTTTCCTGCATAACGGAATAATAAGCGTTGGACGGGTCGGGCGTGCCGTGTGCCATTAACAAAATCGCCGTGCCTTTTTTGTACGCGGGCAAATGTAACGACTGCATGACTTGCATAACGTCATCGCGCTGTTCTTCCTGCCCTTGCCAATACATAAGCGGTTCGCCGAGTGTCATTTTCTTAAACTGCGTTTTATACTCGTGGAAAAGAGCAACGTCGTATTTATATTCCATGCCCGGAATTATATCGAGCGAAACGAGCGCAATTCGCGTATAACCTTCGTTCTTGAGTTGGTCAAGAGTCTGTTCCGGCGTGAGGTAATCGCATTTGCCTTCGTTCTCGATAATGTGCTTGATGACAATGTGGCTGGTGAATGCCGTTACGACTTTGGCATTCGGATGAGCGGCTTGAATCGCCTGCGCGGTCGCGTCGATAGCTTTGGCGCGTTGGTCTTTGTAAGACGTGCCGAAACTCAAAACGACAATGGCATCTTTATCGGCGGCGTTTTGCATTATAGGATTTTCGTATTTAAGGACGCCGATTTGAGTAGCCATTTGCAGAGCGGCGGGCGGATTCGCAACCTCGTCATTAAGCACGTAGGCGGCTTCGGCGTGCGCGAAAAATAAACTCGAAAATGCCGCTCCTACCGCCAAAAATTTTTTCCAAGTGTTCATTTATATCCCCCTCAAAATTTTTATTTGATTGCCCATACATTTTCTTTACTGAGGAGACAACGCAATTTTATACCACGAAAAAAAATTGTCAAATCTTTTTGAATGGTATACAATGCGGCGGCAATTTTCTTTAGGAGGCTGTTTAAATGAAATTCAGTTGTTATAAGAGCGATTTGACAGAGGCATTGCAATTTGTGATAAGGGCGGTTGCCGTTAAGCCCATGACTCCGGTTTTGGCGGGAATATATCTCAAGGCGGAAGGCTCCATGCTCGAACTGCAGGCAAATAATTTTTCGACGGGAATAATTACGCGAATCCCCGTGAACACAGAAATTGCGGGCGAACTGGTAGTAAGCGGAAAGAGATTTCAAGAATTCGTGCGCAACATGCCCGACGATACCATTACTTTTTCGGACGAGAAAGACAGCAATACTTTATCGATTGAATCGGGCGGCGCGAGCGTCGAACTTTTGACTATGACGGCGAGCGATTTCCCGAAAGTCAAGACGCCCGAAACAGATCATTCTTTTAAAATCCGCACGACGGTTTTGAGAGATTTGATTAAGCGGACAGTTTTTGCGGTCGGCAAAGATGATTCGCGTCCGATTTTTATGGGTTGTTGCTTTGAGATTAAGGGCGATACAATTTCCGTGATTGCGACGAATACACACAGGCTCGCGCTTGCCAAAGAAAAACTCGCCGATACTTATGAAGATTGCAGTTTTGTTGTACCGGCGGAGGCTCTGCGCGGAATTATGTTGCGCATTGACCCTGCAGACGTTGAAAATTACATAACGATTAATTATTCGATGCGTTATCTGACATTTACATTTGATAATGTTTTTGTGAACTCGCGGCTGGTCGAAGGGCAATTCCCGCCTTATGAAAAAGTTATTCCGACTTCGAGTACGACTCGCGTAAAAGTCGCAACAGCCGATTTCAAACGGGCGGTTGATTTCGTTTCGCTCATGTCTAAGGAGACCGAATACAATACGGTTAAATTTAAATTTGCGGACGGCGGCGTAGAAATTTCGTCGAATTCGCCCGAAGTCGGCGACGCCGGACAAAATATTGAGGCGGAGATTGACGGCGAAGAATTGGAAATTTCTTTCAACGGAACTTATATTTCCGACGTGTTGCGGGTTATCGATTCAAAACAGCTTGACATTGAACTTAATGACAAATACAGCCCCGCCGCGTTCACCGAACCCGACAATGACAATTACATTTACATTGCAACGCCCGTTCGCGCTTAAATGAATATCGCCGAAATTTCTTTTAAAGATTGGCGCAACCTTGCCGAAATGAATTTTTGTCCCGACCCTGCGATAAATATTTTTCTGGGCAACAACGCGCAGGGCAAGACGAATATTCTTGAGGCGATTAATTTTGCGTCGCTGTTACGTTCGCGGGCGGGCAAAGAGTCGGAATTGATTCGTTGGGGAGAAACTGCCGCGATTTTAAGGATAAAATATTTTAAGGCGGGCATTTCTCACGAATTGGCGATAGAAATTTCTGCGACAAGGCAACGCAGGATTTTACTTGACGCCAACCCGATTCGTCCCCGCGAACTTTTGGGCAAATTAAATTCTGTGCTATTCTCGCCCGAAGATTTATTTATGTTCAAAAGCTCGCCGATGACGCGCAGAAAATTTTTGGACGCGCAGATTTCGCAAGCCGTGCCGATTTATTTTTTGGAGCTGTCGAAGTATACAAAGCTCGTTGAAGTGCGGAATGCCTTACTTAAAAAAATTCGTGACAACGAGGCGCGGGAAGAAGAACTTGACCTTTGGGACGAACAACTTGCCGACGCCGCCGAAAAAGTTATCAGTAAGCGGCTGACTTCGGTTTATAAGTTAAATTTCTTGGCGAATTTTATGCAGAAAAAAATTTCCGCGCATGCAGAAGATTTATCGGTAGTTTATGATATGCGCGGATTTGATTCGCAAGAAAATATCGCAGAGAACTTTTTAAAAGCATTACGGGCGCGGCGATTAAAGGACATACAACGCGGCTCGACGAGTTTCGGAGCGCATTTAGACGATTTAAAATTTTTTATCAACGGTCGGGAGCTTAAGTTATTCGGCTCGCAAGGGCAACTTCGGACTGTCGCGCTAGCCTTGAAACTTTCCGAGTTGCAATTTTTAAAATCAGAGACGGGCGAATATCCGTTGTTGTTGCTTGATGACGTGATGAGCGAATTGGACTCTGCGCGGCGCGAAATGTTATTGAAGTTTTTAAGCCGCGAAAGAATTCAGACGTTGATAACGGCGACCGACCGCGCCTATTTCCCGACGCGCAACTTCGGCAAAATATTTTTCGTCAAAGCGGGAGAATTAACCAATGGAGCTTGAAAATTTTCTTCATGAAAAAATGCGTTCGTTCGGAGCGGCGACTTATAAGAAATTTCTTGGCAACGAGTTGATTTATCATTGGCGCGAATTCGTTGACGAAAGTATTTGCGATAAAGTTAAGCCCGTCAAGGTTGAGCGCGGCATTTTGTATGTCGATGTGAAGAGTTCCGCATTGAGAGACCAGCTGAAATTTTTGGAGGAAGAAATTATCGACGCGATTAACGAAAAGTTTTCGCGGGAGGAACCGCTTGTTAAGGAAATCAGAATAGCATACGGCTTTCAACTTCCTGACGATAAAAATCAGCCGCCCGCGCAAGTTGAGGAAGTTAAGAATTCGCTTGAAGATATAATTTTGACGGACGAAGAGATTAAACGTTGCGAGGAAAGGGCTAATAAAATTTCCAATGAAAAATTGCGCGGAACGGTTTTTGAAACGCTTATCAGTCAAGCAAAAGTTCAAAAATTTCGTTTGGCGAACGGCTGGCATAAATGTTTAAAATGCGAAACTCTCTGCGCGGCGGAAGAAATT
The DNA here is from genome assembly GCA_017554285.1 of Selenomonadaceae bacterium. Taxonomy (GTDB): domain Bacteria; phylum Bacillota; class Negativicutes; order Selenomonadales; family Selenomonadaceae; genus Quinella. The sequence continues at coordinate 5,722 of JAFZIQ010000042.1, read as the reverse complement.
CTTTGTGAAGTGTGCAAGATAAAAGAGCGCGAGGCAATGAATAACGCGCTCTTTAAAATTTTTTATGACGCACCGCAGTTAAAATCATGGGACGCACAGAAGATTTTGCTTGAAAAAATGCCGCACATGAAAGGCGAATGTTCGCTTGACGTTATCGAATCTGCGCGGACTTCATTGATACAAAAAGTCGCGGGCAGTGTTCGTTTGGGAGATGAAGAATCGCCCGAAGTATTGAAATTGGTCGCGCTGGAAAAACGCTTGCCGCCCGATAAACTCAATCCCGCGATTATTCGACGTACATTAATCGATTTGCAATTCAACTTATCGGAGCAACCCAAACTTCAACGATATTTTGCGTTCAAGAATCGAAGATAATTTTCCCGACCGTCGCATTGGCGGCTTTAATCAAATCCTGTGGCGAAAGAATAATTTGCATTCCGCGCAGACCCGCGCTTACCGAAATTTTTTCCAACGTTAAAGCGCGACTGTCTATGTACACGGGATAATTTTTTTTTGCTCCGAGCGGCGAACAACCTCCGCGAACATAGCCTGTAAGCGGCAAAAGTTCTTTCAACGCAATCATTTCGACGGACTTATTGCCGCTCGTTTTCGCCAAAGCTTTTAAGTCAAGCTCGTCGCCGCCGCCGATTACCGCCATAATTATTCCCGTCTTATCGCCGCGAGCCACCAACGTTTTAAAAATCATTTTAATATCAAGCCCCGAAACTTGTGCGACGTGAACCGCCGATAAATCTTCTTCGTCAACCTCGTAAGTTTTAATATCGTAGCCAATGCCCAATCCGTCAAGAATCCGACAAGCATTGGTCTTTTTTATTTTCTTGCTCATAAAATAATCGTCTCCAAAGCGATTTTAATCATGTCGTTGAAGGAAGATTGCCGCTCTTCGGGTGTGCAAAATTCTTTTCTTAACAAATCGTCGCTGACCGTGAAAATTGCCAAAGCTTGAACCTGCGCGGCGGCGGCATGAAGATAAAGCGCGGCACTCTCCATTTCCACAGCCAAAATCCCATATTTGCGAAGTTTATCATTGAAAGTTTTCACTCCGTCGCCAAATGTCCCGTTCGGATCGTCGTAATCGTTATAAAATAAATCGGTGCAGATGACGTTGCCGACCTTGACCGGCAAATTCAAACTCTGCGCGGCATTAACGGCCTTACTCAGCAAATCGAAGTCCGCAAGCAACGAAAAATTTACCGCGCCGCCGAAAACTTGATTGACAATAGAAGAATCTGTCGACGAACCTTGAGCAATCAGCACGTCGCGCAGATGAATATCCTCATTCATGCCGCCGCAAGTTCCGACTCGAATTAATTTCTTCGCGCCGTAAACTTCAATCAACTCGTGCAGATAAATCGAAATCGACGGAATACCCATGCCCGTTGCCTGAATCGACACGCGCTCGCCCTTATATTTGCCCGTGAAGCCGAAAATATTTCTAATCGCGGTGTATTGCTGAACGTCCTCCAAAAAATTTTCCGCAATGATTTTCGCTCGAACAGGGTCGCCGGGCAATAAAACTCGCTCGGCAATTTCTCCGACTTCCGCCGCAATATGTATGCTCATGAAAATTTCTCCTTTTAATTTTTGTACTGTTTTCAACGCCGCCACAAAATTTCCTTCGCAAAAATTTTTCAGATTATCTTTAATAAATCTTGTCGCAACGGAAGCGGTTGTGATATAATTCGTCTGCAGAATTTTTAACCGCACTTTTTGAGAGGAGTGTATCATTATGAAGTTGCCAAAAGTTTTAAAGCGAATCGCGACTGCTGTTTGTGCCGTTGCATTGGCGGTCGGAATCGCGGGTTGCGGCGGCGGCGAGAAAGAACAATTCATTAACATCGCTACCGGCGGAACCGCAGGCACTTATTATCCCATCGGCGGAGCCATTGCCGAAGTTCTCAACAAGAACGGCATGAACGCCTCCGCACAATCCACCGGCGCATCGGTCGCCAATATCAACATGCTTAAAGACAAGCAGGTTGAACTTGCTATCGTTCAGAACGACATAACCTATTACGCAGTCAACGGCAAGGAAATGTTTGAGGAAGGCGGCAAGATTGAAAATCTCAGCGGTATCGCGTCGCTTTATCCCGAAACTTGTCAATTCGTCGTTCGCGAAGATTCGGGCATTAAATCTATTAACGATTTGAGAGGCAAACGCGTTGCAGTCGGCGCGGCAGGTTCCGGCGCAGAGGCTAATGCTCGTCAGATTCTCGAAGCTTACGGCATTACCTACAACGACATCAGCGAACAATTCCTTTCCTTCGCGGAAGGCTCCTATGCTCTTAAAGACGGCACTGTTGATGCGGCGTTCGTAACTGCAGGTTATCCTACTGCGTCGGTTCAAGACATTGCGTCACAGAATAAGATTCGCCTCTTGCCCATCGGCGACGAGCAAGTTAAAAAGCTCGCCGAAAAGTATCCTTTCTACAGCAAAACGATTGTCCCGTCGGGCACTTATCAAGGATTTGATGAAGACGTTGAGACCGTCAGCGTTATGGCTATCTTGGTTGCCAATGACAAGATTGACGCGGCACTCGGCGAGAAACTCACCAAAGCGATTTTCGATAACGTAGACAAGATTGCGGCGGCGCACTCGGCGGCAAAAGCTATTAACAAAGAAAGTGCACTTGAAGCTATGGATTTCATTAAGATGAACGAAGGCGCGGCTAAAGTTCTCAAGTAAAATCTTACAACGGATAGATTTTAATATGGCGTCGGGAATTTCTCGGCGTCATATTTTTTTGGAGGAGATATGGGAAATTTTATAATTACGACGATTCGCAAGCCCGATTCGGCGACGGAAATTTTAGCGGAAGAAATTTCCAAGAATCTCGGCGGGCAACTTATAGAGCGCAAGGATTTATCGTTTGATACTTTGAAAAAAATTCACGGCGCGGAAAATATTTTATTGGTCAAAAAAAATTCCCTCAGCGTGATTACTGCGGAGGGAGAATTATTTTTTCACCCGAACACGGCGCATTTGCGAATCAAAAATCTGCGCGGCGGCGAGGGCGACAGATTGATTGACGCCTTGAAAATTTCCGAAGGCTCAAAAGTTTTGGATTGCACATTGGGCTTGGGGAGCGACGCGATTGTCGAAAGTTTTATCGTCGGAACGTCAGGCAAAGTTGTCGCGCTTGAAGTTAATCCGCTGATTGCCGAAGTTGTCGGCTATGGTTTGAAAAATTTTTCCGAAGACAGCCCGCACATTTTGGAGGCAATGCGCCGCGTCGAAGTCATTAACGCCGATTGCAAAGAATATTTAAAGACCTGCGCGGACGATTCATTTGACGTTGTTTATTTCGACCCGATGTTTCGCCGCCCGATTCAAAAGAGTTCGGGACTTAATCCGATTCGCCCGCTTGCCGACGCCCGCCCTTTAACCGCAGAAATTATTTGTGAAGCTTGTCGCGTTGCAAAATTTCGCGTCGTCATGAAGGAGCATTCGGGAAGTACGGAATTTGAACGACTCGGATTTAAAGTTGCCGGCGGCGGCAAATACAGTTCAATTTCTTTCGGCGTGATTGAAAAGTGATTCTCAAAAATTGTCGCCGAATTTTTCATAAATTAAACCAAGATTATTGTATGCGAGAAGGAATCGCGGATTGAATTCAATAGCTTTGGCGTAATCTTTAACGGCTTGCTCGTATTGCTTTTGGGCGCAATAAGCGTTGCCGCGACAGTTGTAAACCTCAGCAAAATCCGTCTTAAACTCGATAGCCTTGCTGTAATCCCGAATTGCTAAATCGTATTCTTTTAATTTGTAATGAGCTTTGCCGCGCTCGAAGTACACTTCAGCCAACTTCGGTTTAAGGTCGATATTCGGATTGAGTTCGATTGCATTGTTGAAGTCTTGAATTGCCTGTTCCTGCTCCCCCAATTTGTAATGAAGTTTGCCGCGCTCGAAGTACGCTTCAGCCAACTTCGGTTTAAGGTTGATATTCGAATTGAGTCCGATAGCTTTTTCGTAGTCTTGAATTGCCGAGTCATATTCTTTTGATTCATAATAGGCATCACCGCGATTGATATACGCCTCAATAAAATCCGATTCAAGTTTGATAGCCTCGCTGTAATCTCGAATTGCCAAGTCGTATTTCTCAAGCAAGTAATAAACTTCACCGCGTTTGAAATAAGCATTTGCATTTGGATTACGCTCAACTTCCCTATCACACTCTTTAACATGCTCCATATATTCTTCGAGAGTTTTATAAAAATCGTCAGGGAAATTTTCACGGCAAGTCTCGTCATAACCCGGATTGAAATCAATAGCTTTACTGCAGTCTCGAATTGCCTGTTCCTGTTCTTCCAATTTGTAATGAAGTTTGCCGCGCTCGAAATACGCTTCAGCCGAATTTTCATCAAGCTCGATAGCTTCGCCGAAATCTTTAATAGCGTCATCGTATTTTTCGAACTTGGCATAGACTATTCCGCGCTTGACGTATGTTGAAGCGTCCGGATTGTTTTTAATGGCATTGTTGCACGGCTCAAGTTGAATATATTCGTCTACTGCTTGGTAAAGATTGGCATGCAGTTCATTACGGCAAATCTCGATGTATTTCGGCTTGAGTTTGATAGCTTTGGCGAAGTCTTTAACCGCTTCTTCTGTTCTTTTTAATTTGTAATAAGTCTTGCCGCGCTTGTAATACGTTTCAGCCGAATTTTCATCAAGCTCGATAGCTTTGTCGAAATCTTTAATAGCGTCGCCGTAACGCTGTTTCTGAAAGTAAACCTCACCACGTTTGCGATAAGCATCAGGGTAATCTTGTTTGAAAAATATAGCCGCCGTATAAGTATCAATAGCGCGGGAATAGTTACTTTGGTTATAAAATTCGTTGCCCTTAAAAATTAATTCAAAGTAGAGTTTGTTTTCGTCGCGACTCGAATTCTCCTTCGTGTGTCCCACAACAAATCCGTGATTGGTAGTAAAGGAAGTTATCACTTTTGCTCAACCTCCGCAAGAAATTTATTCTTCCAAAAGTTTCTCGAATTCTTCTTCGGAAAGAATCGTTACGCCCAATTCTTGCGCTTTAGTGAGTTTTGAACCCGGTTTATCGCCGACAATAAGATAATTTGTCGCTTTGGTGACGGAGCCTTTAACCAGCCCGCCGCGCTCCGTGATGAGTGCCGACGCCGCGTCGCGTGTGAATTTCTCCAGCTTGCCCGTCAACACAAAATTTTTACCCGCAATCGGAGAGCCTTCATCAAAAATTTTTTTCTCTTCAGCCATTGTTAAATTTGCCTCCTTAAGTTCGTCAAGAATTTTAAGATTATCCGCGTCGTCGAAGAATTCTTTAATGCGCCGCGCAGTTTTTTCGCCGATGTCGGGCACAGTTTGAAGTTCTTCGAGCGTCGCCTTTGAAAGTTCTTCAAGTCCGCCGAAATGTTGAATCAAATCGCGAGCCGCCGCACTCCCTACGCCGAAAATCCCTAAGCCCGTCAGAAGTTTTGCGGGCGAATTTTTTTTGCTCTCTTCAATCGCCGTTAAAACTTTTTCGGTTGCCTTTTCGCGTCCGAAGATTTTTTTTGCAATCAAATCTGCGCGGAAATCTTTAAGCTTGTAAACGTCGGCAACCGTTTTTATAAAGCCGTCGGCAATGAGCTTGGGGATTGCTGTTTCGCCGAGTCCGTGAATATCCATAGCGTTGCGCCCGACGAAATTCAGCAGATGATTTTCCAACTGCGCGGGGCAATTCGGATT
>JAFZIQ010000041.1 GCA_017554285.1 Selenomonadaceae bacterium | reverse complement strand
TTCGACGCGCAGGGGAATTTTGACGCGCTGATTATTCCGACTTCGACTTACAGATATTTGCGGGCGTTGAATCACAGCGACTTAAAGAAAATTTCAGTGCCGCTGATTTTTATATTGCACGGCATTAATCCGACGGAGGCTCCGAAATTTTTGGCGGCGACTGATAAACTCGCGGCAAATAAAAATATCAAGCCCGTTGTGCTGACTTTTTCTGATAATATTTTCGGCGAACGGCGCGACAATATCTTTACGATTTACCCGCCGACTTACACCGCACGCGATTTGTCAATTAGGAATGAGGAATTAGGAATTAGGAATGGAAATAATAAGACATTAACAATCGGATTCTTCGGACAATATCGGCGAGAAAAAAATCTGCGCGGGCTTTTGGAAGTTTATTTAAAAGGCAATTATACGCGCAAAGTTGAATTGCAAGTTCAAGGCTCGACGATGCACGCGGAAGACTCGGAAGACTTTGAAGAAATCATCAGTCAATATTCGGGCGTCGAAGGTTTAAGCTTTTTACATAAGGGCTTAATCGGCGCGGAGTGGCAACGGGCGATTATGAATGTCGACGCGCTACTAATGCCGTATTCTTCGCCGCGTTATCGCTATCATTGGGGCGGAATGTTATTTACTGCGATAGGCTTTGGCAAACCCGTTGTCGCAAGCAATGATATGAATCCCGAAGTCTTCAAACTTTATCGAGTCGGCGAGACTTTCGAGAGCGGCGACCTTAACGACCTTTCGCGAGTGCTTGAGACCTTTATAAACGACTTTGACAAAAATTTTCCGACGTATAAAAGGGATTTGCAAATGGCTGGTGAAGATTTTTCGCCTACAAATTTTGCGCGGCGTCTTGAAAAAATTATTTTGGAGGAACGGAATGGCTAAGGTATCCGTGCTGATTTTGGCTAAGAATGAAGAAAAATTTATCGGCGCGTGCATTAAGAGCGTAAAGGATTTTGCGAGCGAAGTAATTGTTATCGACGACTTCAGCACCGACGCGACCGCGCAGATTTCTAAAAAACTCGGAGCGCGTGTTATTCAACGAGGACTTAACGGCGATTGGGGCGGTCAACAAACTTTTGCGATTAAGCAGGCGAAGTTCGATTGGGTTTTCTTCATAGACGCCGACGAACGCGCTACGCCCGAACTTTCCGCCGAGATAAAAAAAATTATTGCGGCTGACGATAAAAATTTTGCTTATCGGACGGCGCGGCTAAGTTATTTTTGGGGGCAACCGCTTAAGCACGGCGGCTGGTTCCCAGATTATGTGACGCGCCTTTTCCCGACTAAGGACAGTTACGTTACGGGCTTTGTTCACCCGCAAATTCATCACACCTGCGCGGAAAAAGATTTCGCCGAGTCCGCTTATCTTGTCCATTATCCCTACCGCGATTGGAATCATTATTTTAACAAGCTGAACTTTTACACGACGCTTGCCGCTAAAAAAGCTCACGAACAGGGCAAGACGGCTAATCTTTTCGATATGATTTTTCACCCGATTTGGGCAAGTTTCCGAATGTATTTTCTGCGCGGCGGCTTTTTAGACGGAATGATTGGTTTCGTGTTGGCGGGTTTCCATTACTTCTATACTATGGCGAAGTATGTCAAACTTTATTATTACGGCAAAGAAAATCGCCACGTCACGGAGGAAGAAAATGTTTAAAAATATTTTAATCAATGCATTGGTTAATCTCGGCGACGTGGTACTTACAACTTCCGCACTCGCACTTATCAAGAAAAATTTCCCAGAAACTAAAATCACTATGCTCGTTAAACCCGTTGTTAAGGACGCCGTTATCGATAATCCCGTTGTCGACGACGTTATTGTCCTCGATTACAAAGCTAAAGAAAATTCCTTTAATAAAATGCGTCGATTGGTTAAAAATATTCGTCAACGCAATTTTGACTTGGCTATTTCCTTTGATAGGAAACTCCGCCCCGCGTTGATAACTTTTTTTGCCGGAATTCCGCGCAGAGTTTGCCCGTCCAAAGTTTTTGACGACAATAAAAGCCGCGTGACTATGCTTTATACCGATGTTATAGAAATTTCGCACGACCTTAATAAAACTCTGCAAGCAGAAACTTATCAAGAGATTGTCCGCAAATTTTTTAATATCGAAGGGCACGCCGAACCAGTTTTCCCTAAAAAAAGTTCACTCGTCGCTGATAAATTGCTCGCCCGCCTTCCCAACGCAAAATTTAAAATCGCGCTGTGTGTTAAAGGAACTTTTCCGCTAAAAACTTGGAGAAAAGAATATTTCGCCGAAGTCGTTAAGGAATTGCGCAGAATTTATGACGCGGCATTTTTTATTGTCGGCGCACCGAACGATAAAGCCTATGCTGACGAAGTTATCGCGGAAATGGGCGGCGACGTTGAAAATTTTTGCGGCGAGACTTCATTAACCGACCTTGCTGAACTTTTTCGCCGCGTAAATTTATTTATAACCGTCGACACGGGCGCAACGCATATTGCCGCTACGACCGGCGTTAAAATGGTTACGATTTACGGTTGCACAAGC
>JAFZIQ010000040.1 GCA_017554285.1 Selenomonadaceae bacterium | reverse complement strand
GGTCCGATACCCGTTAAGGCTATGTGATGAAAAAATTTTTTCTCTTATCCCTTATCCCTTTTCTCTTGTCTCTTTTCGTCGGCTGTGGGAATCAGATTGAGACTGTGCCGCCTTTGCCCGGAACTTTGCCGAGTATTTTGACTGCTCCAGAGAAAATCGACACGGATATTTATTTTGACGCAACAGTTTCTATGAAAGGCTTTACGACTTTGGCGGCGGACAATGTTTATATCACTTTACCTGACTTGCTGGGTGATTTATGCGGCGCGGCGGGTGAAGTTAAATTCTACAGTTTTGGCGAGCAGATTCACGAGCTTGACGGCAGGAGTTATAGAAATTTTGCGACGCCCGAAGTTTATAATGAGGCGATAACTGCCGTTGCCAACGTCGTCGACCGCGCAGATACTTCGCACCTTTCTATAATCATCACGGATTTATTTGAGAGTGATTCGGACTGGTCAAACGTTACTCAAAAACTCCGCGACAAATTTTTTGCGAATCAATTTGCGGTTGCGGTTATTGGGATAAAAAATTCGTTTCACGGCGAAATTTTCGATATTGGGTTGAATGCTGCCCATTTCAATTACAATTCTGCCGACAATCCCGAACGTTATCGACCGTTTTATTTGTTGGTAATGGGGCGCGATGACGTTGTAAAAAATTTTTTGCGCAAGTTCAATGAGCGGCAGACTTTGCCGAATGACACGGGCTATTTATTATTGTCGGAGAATTTGACGGAGACGGCGAGCGACTTTTCCAATTTTGAGTTGGACGAGGTGGAGAATTTTTATTCCGATGATACATTGGGCTTGGATAATCGGGTTAAGGAATTCGGCTTGGATAAATTTTCGGAGGCGGCGTCATTTATATTGAATTGGAACTACGAACCGCCGCTGGGAAGTTGTCCGCTTGACTTATCCGATTTTGATACTGATATTGAGATTTTTTCTGTAGAAAATGATGAGTGGACGCCTTTAACCAAAAATGATATACGAGTCAGTCTCTTGAAAGACGGCAGACAGTCGGGGAATTTTTTAATAAAAGTTACGTTGACGCCCGAAAAATCATTGACGGAAGGGAAATTAAATTTTGTGCGGATAAAAATCATGCCGAAGGAAAGCGGTTACAAATTGCCGTCGTGGATAGAATTTTGGAGCGTGAACGTTGACGGAGCGGCTAAAAACTTTGACGGCTCAAAGACTTTGAACTTAACGCGGATTTTATGTTCGCTGAAAGATTCGGTTTTTGCAACGTCGCGCCCCGCCCTGATGAACATAAATTTTGTAGTAACTCCTTAAAAAAATGTCGGACACAAAAAAATTTTTAGCTTATGCGGCGTTGTATTATTATTTAGGCGAAGTTTTTTACATTGACATAGGACAGCCCGCCGCCGCGCAATATTTTTTGCCGCCGTTGCCCGCAACGTTGGCACTTTTATTTTTGATTCAATACGCCTCCCGCGCAGAGATTTTTTCGCGAGCACATTTGCCGAATTTACTAACGGGGCTTGCGTGGTGTATGGCGTTTCCGCTGTTTTACACGTGGACTTATCAACGGCAATGGTTTATGTCGCTGATTTATTACGATTTTGCTGTAGGGACGGCTATTTTTATATTTTTGGCGAGCGCGACGGTAATTTTACGTTCGCCGCTGATAATTTGCGGCTTGAATTTTATTTTTCTATTCGTGCCGCTAATCGAGCTGATTTATTATTGCATGACGTGGCATTGTTTATCGCCGGCGTCGCTTATGGCAATTTACTTAACGAATTGGCACGAGGCGATTGAATTTATCCGAGCGATGATAGGAATCCCGACCGTATTAATAATCTGCGCGGTTATAAGCTTTTTATTGCGAGCGGCGTATAAAAATCATAAAAATTTCTGTCACGGATTGATTTTGGACAAAAAGAAATCGGCGGCGGCAGTAATTTCATTGATTGGAAGTTTATCTGCGCTGATACATTATGTTCCTCAAACTTCAATGGCGGGATTATGGAAAACGGTAACGGATTATGCCGAGCAAACTCAACTTTACTCCAAAAATTATGCCGAGAGGATAGCGGATTTAAAAATCACTACCAAAAACAATTTGAACGGTACGATAATATTGGTAATCGGTGAATCGGCGAGCCGCGACTATATGAAGGCTTACAACGAAAATTTTCCGTTCGATAATACGATTTGGCTTAGTTCAAAGCTTGGAAAAATTCCTGAGCCTGTGCCGCTTCCCGATGATGTCAAAATCAATCCCGATTATGAAGTTACGGAAGACAATACGCCCGATTTGACGCCCGCGCCCGGTAAATTTATCATTTTTAAAAATGCTTATGCCTCGTGGACGCAGACGGTACCTGTTTTGCAACGCGCATTGACCGAGCAAAGTCAATACAACGATAAAGAATTTTATGATTCGGTATCGATAATCGACGCGGCGCGGAAGGCGGGCTATAAAACTTACTGGTTCAGCAATCAAGGGCGTTACGGCGAATTTGACAGCGCGATAACATTGGTTGCCAAAACGGCGGACGTTTCGGAGTGGACAGACGACGCTTTTGATTTTTCGGAGTTTGAGGACGAGATTTTATTAAAATTTTTCGATAAAGTTAATCCTAACGAGAAAAATTTTATCGTCTTCCACTTAATGGGCAGTCATATTTATTATAACAGCCGTTATCCGCGCAGATTTAAAAAATGGGTAACTAAAGACGGTACGGGCATGATGTTGGCGGCTCCGAGCTACGCCAATTCGATTTTGTACACAGATTTTGTACTGTCAAGGATATTTGATTACGCCGCGCAGAATTTGAACTTGCAAGCGATGATATATTTCTCGGATCACGGGGAGGACTTGGAAACTTCTCACAATCCCGACGTGTTCCGTTTTGAAATGTTGCGAATCCCGATGTTCATATATGTTTCGCCCGAATATGAAAAAATTTTCCCCGACCGCGTGGCGACGCTGGAAAATAATCGAGAAAAATATTTTACAAACGACATGATATATGATACATTTTGCGGGCTGATAAATACGCAGTCGAATCACTACGACGCGGGACAAGATTTTTCGTCCGCCAAATACAGATTTACTCGCGAAACCTTAACAACCATGTTAGGTCAGCACAAACTTACAGAAGATAAGGAGTGATTTTATGGAAATATCCGAACGAAATTTTTTAAATGACTTATTATCACCCCCCCCCCCCGTATACCTTTCCTGCAATATCGGTTATCATTCCAATGTACAATCGGGAAAAGTATATCGGTGAATGCCTCGACAGTTTATTTACTCAAACGTTCCAAAACTTCGAGGTCATTGTAATTGACGATTGCTCAACTGATAACAGCGTTGAAATCGTCAAAAGTTATATGGGAAAATTCGGCGAACGTCTTAAGATTCTCCAAATGGAGAAGAATACAGGACACCCGGGCGAGCCACGCAACAGAGGAATTGCCGTTGCACAAGGCGAATACATTTACTGCCTCGACAGCGACGACATTATTACCGAAACTGCTTTAGAGGAAATGTATACTCTCGGCAAGAAATTTGATGCGGACGTTGTTTATTGCGAAAGATATTTTAAGTCGGAAGGCTTTGGACAGGCGTTCAAAGACAATATTCGTATTACCAATAACAGAGTTCAAAAACCGCCGTTTGTTACCGAGCCGACACTCGAAACAACCGACTTGGAAGAACGAATCAAAAACTTACTTAATTGGCGTTATTGGATGTCGCCGGCACTCAAAATTGTTAAACGAGATTTACTGATTGAAAATCATATAAGTTTTCCTTTGCTGGTCGGTTCGGAAGATGACGTTTGGTCTATGAAAATACTTTTCTGCGCCAAAAGATTCTTGCGCATACCGAACATTTGTTTTATAAGGCGCATACATGAGGAAGGAATTTCTTTCGGAAAATATACTACTTCTGACCACGTGCAAAGATGGATGGACGTTACAATCCGTGCCTTAAAAGATTTCGATAGCTTTATGGGCGAAATTGAATTCTTCAGAACGCATCCGGGGCGTCGTTATGATATTCTTGCTCGTTCGGTGAGAGGAGGTTTTGCCAACATTTTTGATAAGTGCGCCAATGAATCAGCTTTCAATGTATATAAAATTTTTCAAGAGAAATTCGGCGAGTATTTGGGCGAAAATGATGTTTTGGTTTCAAGCCTCTGTTCTTACGCGGTTAGTCAGCAGAAAGAGTTGACGAACAGACTCAAAAAATTGGAGCAAGAATCTCAACGGCAAATTACTGTATTAGAAACCGAACTTAAAGGAGTAGAGTCCAAGAAACCAATCGGAATATCAATCGTTATTCCCATGTATAACGTCGCGGATTTTATCGGAGAAATGTTGGACAGCCTCCTCTACCAGACGTTTGAAGAATTTGAAGTTATTCTTGTCGATGATCGTTCAACAGATAATAGCTTCGAGATTGCACAAAGTTACGTTCCAAAATTCAATGGACGGCTCACTCTTATTCAGTTGGAAAAAAATTCGGGCGGAGCCGGCGAGCCTCGTAATGTCGGATTAACTTACACACGCGGCGAGTATGTTATTTTCTTTGACGCGGACGATTTTATTTTATTGTCAGGGTTGGAAACGCTTTACAGAGCGGCAAAAGGCTATGATGCCGATGTCGTTTATACAAGTGCCTACTACAATATGTTGCACGAAAATGACATTTATCTCTACAGAGACGGTTTAGCTAAAAAGTTAATTAGAGAAGGTCAGAAAGATGAGCCAACACTAATTGTTGACGATCAAAAGAAACTCCTTGACCAACTCCTATGCGGCGAAGAGGAAGGAAATTTGTTTTCGCCATGGTCAAAACTTGTTCGTCGCGAACTTTTAATTCAAAACAAAATTTTCTTTCCACAAATGCCAATCGGCGAAGATTTTATCTGGGTTATCAATGTCTACTGTTACACGAAGAAATTTTTGAGGTTTTCAAATCCGTTTTATTTTTACAGGCGATATAATAGCTCTTCCATTACACGGACAATAAGATCATCTCAGGAGCAGTTTACGTATTGGATTTCGTTATTTGTTGATTGGACAGAGGCTTTAAACGAGTTTGAAAACAGAACGGAAATTTTAAAGAAAAATCCTGTGTATTGCTATAAAGCTTCGTTAAAACATTTTAGATACACTCTTAGTCATACCAAAGAGGCACAAAAAGATTTCAGTAGCCAAGAGATTTACGATCTGTTACATCGAGAATTAGGTAAGTAATATAAATTTATCCTAGTATTGTCATTGTTTTTTTCTTCAATGGACTCCGAAATGAAAACTAGCGAAGAAAATTCGCAGGCGACTAAGCGACTTAATGGCTTTATTACTTCAAGAATCGATATTCAGCTTGTGCCCAAAACAGGTAAAGGTGATTTCCAGATTCTTTCTGTGTCCGATGACAAAGCCGTTGTAAATAAACCCGCGTGGTTTCAAAAAAACGGCGTCGGTTATACAATTACTTCCTGCTTGGGAAAAATTGAATTCGTCGCTAAAGCTGACTGTGACGGACAAATTCGCTTGAGCCTTAAAGGTCTGGATATTCGCACCCCTGAGGACAATTATAAGCGCATTCCTTACTGGATTAATTACAACAAGCTGACTATAAAAGGCAAAAAGCTGTTCGACACAATCACGCCCGCTTGGCACGGCAAGCCTTACAATTACAATATGAACGTAAACGCCGGTGAAGAAGTCGCAATACAGGTTGAGTGGTTAAGTGACTATAGCTATGTTGTTCCAAAATTACTGCCGGCACCTGCTCCCGCTATTTCCGTCGTTATCCCCATGTACAACGCGGAAGAATATGTCGGCGAATGTCTTGACAGTCTTTTGATTCAAACTTTCCAAGATTTTGAAGTCATAGTTGTTGACGATTGCTCGACCGATAACAGCGTCAAAGTCGTCGAGAGCTATATGGAGAAATTCAACGGACGACTCAAGCTCACCAAAACAAAAAAGAATTCAGGTGGCGGCGGTTATGTTCCGCGCAATATTGGACTCAAATTCGCTAAAGGCGAATATGTCATTTTTTTAGATAGCGATGATTTTCTTTTGGGTTCAGCCTTAGAAACTTTATACAATGCGGCAAAAGAATATGACGCTGAAGTTGTTTATTCCAGTAGTTATTACAGTGTTGTATCTCCAACTGATGTTCGTTTTTATAGGGATGGTGTTGGAAGAAATCTTTTTAAAGCTGGTATCGAAGACAAGACAACTTTAACTGTCAACGATCGCGATAAAATGTTTCAAGAGTTTATAGCTCCTGGAAGTGGCGAAGGCAATTTCCGTGCTCCTTGGTCAAAATTCATTCGTCGCGACTATCTAATCAAAAACAATATTCAATTCCCAGATATTGTGACTGGTGGAGACTGTGTTTGGTGCGTTGATGTTTATGCCCATGCAAACAGATTTTTACGCTTACCAACACCGCTCTATTTTTATAGATTTTACAACTCAACTTCTATTACTCGAACAAAGAGGAACCCAGCGGAACAACTTTCTTATTGGGTTGACGCACAGGTTGCTTTTTTAAAAGCTTTAAATGAAGTTCAAAACAAATCCAAATTTCTGAGAAAAAATCCGTTTTACTGTTATGAAACTGTCAGAGGCGGACATTTCCGGTGGACTCTTAATCGTACCTATTATGCACGAAAAAATCTAAGCAATAAAGATATTTATGAAATTTTATATCGTGAATTTGACAAAAAAAATAATGTGTCTGATTTAATCGTGCCGTTCTTCTTCTCTGTAATTGACAATGACGAGAGAACTCATGAAGATGACTTAAAAAAACTCAGCGAATTCCGTCCTACCGCCAGAATGGATATTAAACTCAGCACAAAAGCAACGGGCGGCGATTTCAAAATCATATCGCTTTCCGACAATGAAGCTGACGTACAGAAACCTGATTGGTTCCAGAAGGGCGGCGTCGGTTATAAAATTCAGTCCTATGCCGGGAAAATGGAAATTGTTACCAAAGCCACTGCTGACGGACAAATTCGCTTAAGTCTCAAAGGTTTGGACGTTCGTGATCCTGAAGATAATTCTAAACGTATTCCGCAATGGGTTGATTACACCAATTTAACGATAAACGGAAAGAGGATACTTAATAATCGAACTCCTGCTTGGCACGATAAGCCTTACAATTACACATTGGACGTAAAAGCGGGCGAAGAAATCAGAATACAGACAAATTGGCAACCGCACAGAGAAGATACCATCGATGTTTCGGCGGACGTTGAAGAAATTCAAGAAATTTCCAAGTTGCGCACGGCACTCGATACCGAAAAGAAACTTCACAGCGCGGACATTGAGTTACTCCGCAAGTTCAGCGACTATTTCACTTCCAGAATAGACATCAAATTAAGGTCGAATGACGAAGGTAAATTAAAAATTCTTTCCGTGTCCGACGATAAAGCCGAAGTAAAAAGAGCCGGTTGGCTAAAGAAGAATGAACACGGCTACTTTATTCAGTCCTATAATGGGAAAATGAAAATCGTCGCCAAACCCACTGCAGACGGACAAATTATTTTATTCCTCAAAGGTTTGGACGTTCGTAATCCTGAGGATAAATCAAAGCGCATTCCTTACTGGATTGACTACAGCAAACTCACTGTAAACGGAGAAATTATTTTTGACGAATTGAAACCCATTTGGCACGACAAGCCTTTCCGTTACATTTTAGACGTAAAAGCCGGCGAAGAAATTACTGTACAAGTCGAATGGCTCCCGCATAAAGGCGATACTGGTAATGTTTCGGCGAACGCTGAAGAAATGCAAGAAAAATCTGCCAAGAAAGATGCTTTGATTTCCGATTTACAAGCCGCTCTTGACAGTGAAAAGAAAGTTCATAGCGAGGACGTTGAATTATTCCGTAAGTTCAGCGATTATTTTACCGCACGATTGGACATTCAAATGGAGACAAAGGCAGAGGGCGGAAATTTCCAAATCGTTTCAGTCTCTGACGACAAAGCTAAAGTAACAAAGGCAAAGTGGCTTCTGAAAGACAATATCGGTTACTTTATTCAATCTTATATCGGGAAATTGGAGTTCGTCGCGAAAACTTCTGTTGACGGAAAAATTACCTTGAAACTTAAAGGAAAAGACGTTCGCGACCCGTCAGACCGTTCTAAACGAATTCCTTATTGGATTGACTACAACAAATTGACTGTAAATGGAGAAGTCATATTCGATGAACTTAAACCCGCTTGGCATGATAAGCCTTACAACTATA
The DNA here is from genome assembly GCA_017554285.1 of Selenomonadaceae bacterium. Taxonomy (GTDB): domain Bacteria; phylum Bacillota; class Negativicutes; order Selenomonadales; family Selenomonadaceae; genus Quinella. The sequence continues at coordinate 2,638 of JAFZIQ010000040.1, read as the reverse complement.
CGTTAGACGCAAAAGCCGATGAAGAAATTAAAATAAGTGTCGAGTGGCTCCCGCACAGAAGCGACACTTAAAAATTCATCGTCAAAGTAATCGGGCAATGGTCACTGCCAAAAATATCGCTCTCAATCGTGGCGTCGGCAACTTTTTCTGTCAGACGCTCGGAAATTAGAAAATAATCTATGCGCCAACCGGCATTGGTCAGGCGAGCTTTACGGAGATAACTCCACCAAGTGTAAGCTCCCGTCAATGTCGGATTTTTTTTGCGAAAAATATCGACGAAACCCGCGCTTAACAGTTCAGAAAATTTTCCGCGCTCTTCGTCGCTGAATCCCGCGCTGTGATGATTCGATGCGGGATTTTTTAAATCTATCGGCTCATGTGCAACGTTAAAATCTCCGCAGACGATAACGGGCTTTTTCTTATCCAAACCCTTAAGATAATTCCTAAATGAATATTCCCAACTCATACGGCGTTCGAGCCATTCAAGATTATGGGAATTCGGAACGTAAACATTGACGAAAAAGAAATTATCAAGGTCGAGAGTAATAACGCGCCCTTCATTATCAAATTCCTCAACGCCTATTCCGCACGTAAAATTTTTCGGCTCAATTTTGGAGAAAATCGCTGTGCCCGAATAGCCTTTTTTATCTCCGTAATTCCAAAATTGTTTATAGCCGTCCAAATCCAAGATTGCTTCGCCCGCTTGCATTTTAATTTCCTGAACGGAAAAAATATCTGCGTCCAACTTTTTAAACGCCGGCATAAAATCTTTTTTGAGTCGAGCGCGTAGCCCATTCACATTCCACGATACAAACTTCATAAAAATTTCCTCCGAAATTCAAAATGACTTGCCTCCGATAAATGTCCTTCGGAAACAAGCCATTTCAGATAAGATTAGCAGTTCAACGATTAGAGTTTCTTAACGTTAGCTGCCTGCGGACCGCGTTCGCCCTCGATAATGTCGAAAGAAACGTTCTGCCCCTCGTCGAGAGTCTTATAACCGTCACACTGAATAGCCGAGAAATGTACAAATACATCGTCGCCCTCTTCGCGTGCAATGAATCCGTAACCTTTTTCTGCGCTGAACCACTTTACCTTACCAACTGCCATGTTTCTAATACCTCCAATAAATTTATCGCTCTTTTGCGCAAGCTGGTTAATTATAGTCACTCAAAAATTTTCTGTCAACCAATAAACTTGACATACGAAAGATAATTAATTCACACTTTAGGTTTTGTACATGTGAATTTCTTCGGCACGCGGTCGGAGGGATTTTTTTCGTTCAAAATTCTGCTTGACAGTACGCTTTTTTTTTTATAATACTTCAAACGTTTTCAAGGGAAGGAGACTGATTAACATGGCAGTGAAAATCGGGAACAGTTACGTCACGGAAGCCGCGCTCGCTTATGCGCAAGATCGCGCAGATGAAAAATCCGAAAATATCCTCAGCGATTTGTCCAAACAATTCAAGGATGTCAATTTCGGCATCGGAACTCAACCTTTCGGCGGTAGCGGTACCAATAATATTACTATCGCACCTAATATCTTGCGGCAAATGGCTAATGACCCCGAAAAGAAATTGGAGTATGAGGCTTTAATCTACGATTGCGACAACGCACTCAAAAATTCCGCGAATCGTCCCGGACTTAAGGCTCAAGGCTTCGTTATCGACAGTAAAGGCGAACTCAGCATGTGGAGTATCGGTCAATTCGATGATGATACGCCTAATCGCTCGCTTATGCACTTCACGGAGGAAGATAAGCAACGTTTGGCAGGTCGCTTGCCTAAAAAATCAACAACAATCTCGACAGATAAGGTCGACGCAGAAATTAAACTTCTCAAGAATAAAAAAGCGCAGTTGGAGCAAAAAATATCGACTTCGCAAGGTGACAATGCAGATTTACAAAATCAACTCGCGCAGATTGATAACGAACTCCGCCAAAAAGATAATGATACCTATCGCAAACAGCATTCTAACGTTGACATAGCAATTTAAGTAAAAACAGCAATAAAAAATCCCTTCGGCTGATGTCGGAGGGATTTAATTTTGATTCAGCGGTTAAAAACTGCGGTACATGTGAATTTCTTCAGGATTATCTTGAAGGTTCCAGACGCCGCAAGGACAGACGCCCGCGCAGATTCCGCAACCGATACATTTATTCGGGTCGGAGACGTATTCCCATGAGCCGTCGTCGTGTTCAATGCGCGTTATCGCCTTTTCGGGGCAGGAGTTCAAGCACATTTTGCAATCGCGGCAACTTCCGCAACTCACGCAACGTAAATGCTCGTGCATCGGGTCGGGCAGATCGCAATGATGACATTTCTCGAAATATTTCCTGCCAAGATTTTCTGACGGCACGATTTTTTTCTTGACGGGCAGAGTAATCGGCTCCCCGCGCAGATATTTATCTATCGCTATCGCCGTTAATCTCGCGTCGCCTGTCGCGTCGGTCAATCTGCCGGGCTTAATCACGTCGCCAGCCGCAAATACTTTCGGCAAAATCGTTTTATCCGCATTCGGGATAACCCAATCGCGGAATTTTTTTACTTCGGGCAGGAAGTCAAGAACCGGAGCCTCGCCAATCGATACAATCACTTGATCTGCCGCTATAAATCTGCCGTCGTCCGCATAAATGCC
>JAFZIQ010000039.1 GCA_017554285.1 Selenomonadaceae bacterium | reverse complement strand
TGCGTCCCGAATCCGATTTTGGAAACGTCGGGTTTCGCCTTGAGTGTTTTGGCTTCAACAAATTTAATTTCTGCCATAAGAGAATCCTCTCCTTTTTTAATTTTCCAATGTTGATTCTGCCGGCAAAGAAATTTTCCTGCCAAAATTCTAATCCTTAATTCCTATTTCCCAATCCCTAAAAAAAACATTGACATTGCTAAAACTTTTTGTTATTATCGGCGCGTTTGGAGAGGTGTCCGAGCGGTTTAAGGAGCCGGTCTTGAAAACCGGTGATGCTGAAAGGCACCGTGGGTTCGAATCCCACCCTCTCCGCCACGTGTCGAAATTTTTTCTCCGTATGGAGTTTCGGATATATATCTTCGCCTTCGGGCGATTATTTTTAGGAGGCGGCGATTTATTATGGACGAGCAAGAAAAATTAAGGATATTAATAACCGACGACTCGCGGCTCCTGCGTAAAAAACTGCGCGAGGAACTCGAACGCCAAAATTGCGAAGTAATCGAAGCAGTAGACGGCGAAGAAGCAATAACCTGCGTTTTGGAACACGAGCCCGACGGCGTTATATTGGATATAGTTATGCCGGTCGTCGGAGGAATAGCGGCACTGCAAGTTATTCGCGAAGTTGCTCCAAATGTTCCCGTCGTCATGCTCAGTTCAATGAATACGCCTCAAAAATTAATGCAATGCCTCAAAATGGGCGCGATTGATTTCATAGCCAAACCTTACACCAAAGAACAGATTGTCAACGCGGTAGCAAGATTTAATAAGATTAAAATAAAACGCATAGAAAAAGCTCAGGCGGAAGAATATGACGACTTTTAATTGTTGAGGAGGTTTTTAATATGCCGATTATCGAACAGAAAACAGTTTCGGCGAAAAATAAAGCGGGCGGCAAAGGCGAAATTTTTATCACTCACCTTTTGACGCCCAAAGAATTAATCGGGAAATGCGGCATGTTCGCAAGCGTCAGAATTCCTTCGGGAAGTTCAATCGGCGTCCATAAACACAGCGGCAGTACCGAAACTTATCACATTATCAGCGGCACGGCTCTTTACACCGATAACGACGTAACTTATACCGTCAAGGCGGGCGATACAACTTTCTGCGCGGACGGAGACACGCACGGCATTGAAAATATCGGCGACGACGATTTAATTTTTATCGCGCTTATAATCCTTACGAAATAACGCCAAATTCCTATTGCGCATGAAAGTTTCCTGTGCTAAGATACAAGCAACCTAAGGAAAGGAGCTGGCGGCAATGGATATGGCAATCGCGGCAATGTCGGTCGATATGAATGCGGCTAAAGTTCAACAGGAGTTGGGAATCTCGGTTTTGAAAATGGCAATGGAGTCCGATACTTCAGCGGCTGAAGAAGTTTTGGAAGTCGTCGAAAGTCTCGACCCGAATTTGGGAAATAATCTTGACGTAACGGCTTAATAAAAAAAGTACTTGATTTTTCTATAACATTCTGCTAAATTCTGCAGGTAATTTTTGGAAGGAGGAAATTTCTTCATGACAAGAGCTGAATTAATAATTAACGTTGCCGAAAAGGCAGGGCTGGATCGCAAAAGCGCGGAGAAAGCAGTCGCGGCAACTTTTGAGGCGATTAAACTCGCGCTTATCGAAGGCGACAAAGTCCAAGTGTTAGGTTTCGGCACATTCGAGAATCGCACACGCGCACCGCGCAAAGGTCGCAATCCCCGCACCGGCGAAGAAATCGAAATCAAAGCGTCAAATCTGCCGTCTTTCAAAGCAGGCAAAACCTTGAAAGAGGCAGTCAACCACTAAAGAAATTTTTTCGCAGAGTCGAGTTACAATGCTCGGCTCTGTTTTTCGTTTAGGGATTAGGGACTGGGGATTAGGGAACAGGGTATGAAAACTGCAATAATCACGGGCGGCACGTCAGGTATCGGACTTGCAACCGCTAAAATTTTTTTGGCTAAAGATTTTAATTGCATATTGGTCGGAAGAAGTCCTGCGCGGTTTGAAAATATCAAATCGGAACTCGTCGGGAACTTTGAATTTATTTCTGCGGACATCAGAAAAGTTTCCGACTGCGATAAAATAATTTCCGAGACGGTTAAAATCTTCGGCGGCATCGACGCATTGATAAACTGCGCGGGAATTTATCATGAAGGCGCAATCACTTCGACCGACGAGAAAATTTTTGACGATATTTTTTCTACGAACACTAAGGGAACATTTTTTGTAACACGGGCGGCAGTCAACGAACTGATTAAAAGTCGCGGCTCAATCGTCAACGTGGCAAGCGACGCGGGAATCAAAGGAAATTATTTCTGCGCGGCGTATTCGGCAAGCAAGGGCGCAATCGTCGCCTTCACAAAGTCCCTTGCATTGGAACTGGCAAGTTTTTCAATCAAAGTGAATTGCGTCGCGCCCGGTGATATTTTAACGCCGCTGACAGTCAATCAACTTAAAACGTCAAAATCAACGATTGAAGACCTTGCAAAATTTTATCCGCTCGGAAGAATCGGCACGGCTGAGGAAGTCGCAGAGGCAATTTATTTCCTGTCGACAGCAAACTTTATAACGGGCGCGATTTTAAGCGTCGATGGCGGGCTTACGGCGTGAAAATTTTAATTTTATCGGCGTCAATCGGCTCCGGTCATACCAAAGCCGCCGAATCTCTTCAAAGAATTTTGGGCGATTCCGCGCAGGTTATAGACTTCATGGCTAAAGAGATTTCAACTTTGAATTGGCTGACCAAAAAAATTTATCTCGCCGCGCTGCGTTTTATCCCCGATTTATACGACAGAATTTATAAATTCGCCGACGGCAGGAAAGTCGGTGTCTCGGCAAGATTTTTAAGCTCCGCGCTTATGTATCTGCCCTTCGCCCGATTGCTGAATAAATTTCGACCCGACATCGTGATTTGTACTCACCCTTTCCCCGAAGCCGCCGCGTCTTTATGGAAATTCTTACACGCAAAGTCCGATAAAAATTTTTTATTGGCGGCTGTGCTTACAGATTATTCACTGCATGAAATTTGGATTTTCGGCGAAGTCGACGCTTACTTTGTCGCTACAGAAGAAATGAAAAGCGAACTCGCCAATCATTGCCGCGCAGGACAAAAAATTTTCGCTACGGGTATTCCCATTGATAAAAAATTTTCTGCCGTAAAAAAAATTCCAAACTCAATCCCGACGATTTTAATAATGGGCGGCGGCTTGGGACTCGGTTCGATTGAAGAGACTTTGCTTGAGCTGAATAAAGTTAAATCACCGTTAAAAATTTTGGTCGTCGCGGGCTTGAATGAAAATTTATCTGCGCGGCTCAAAAAATTGCGCGAAAAAATCTCTCACCCTATGGAAATCTTCGGCTACGTTTCCGACGTTCATAAACTTATGGCGACAGCAGACTTATTAATCACGAAACCGGGCGCGTTGACAATGACGGAGGCATTTGCGGCGGGCTTGCCGTTAATTCTTCATGCGCCTATACCCGGTCCGGAAGCGTTAAATGCCGCTTATGCAGTCACTCACGGCGCGGCTGTCGAAGTCTGCGATAAAAAAATCTCCAACGTCGTCGAAGAACTTTTAAATCAACCTGCGCGGCTCGCCGAAATGAAAAGTTGCGCCAAAAAAATTGCCCGACCAAATGCAACGACTGAAATCATCGAGCGGCTTAAAAATTTATCTTGACGAATTTTTTTTACTGTGTTAATATGCGCGATAGTGATTCGGCGCCTTCGTCAAGTGGTTAAGACACCGCCCTCTCACGGCGGGTTCAAGGGTTCGAATCCCTTAGGCGTCACCATAAAAATTTGAAACCAACAAAGGGCGTTGCGTGCGGCAGCGTCCTTTTGAATTTAGGGAGGGATTACCTTGACAGAAACAGAAATTCGCTCGGCAATTAAACGCGCAGTCGAAGAAGTTCACGAAAAAAATCCGTTGGCTCCTTCGATAACCAATACCGTCACTCAAGATTTCGTGGCAAATGCGCAACTCGCAACAGGCGGCTCGGCGGCTATGCTCTATCTCGCCGATGAGTGCACAGAAATAGCAAAAGTCGTGCCCGCATTCTATATCAACATGGGAACGGCTATGCCTTTCTACGCGGAAACTCTGCCCAAAACCGCGCAGGCACTTCACGAAAATAAAAAATCGTGGGTACTCGACCCGGTCGGAATCGGTTTGTCAAAATTGCGCACGGATATTCTTAAGCAATTCAAAAATTATCCGCCGTCAATAATTCGCGGTAATGCCTCAGAAATAATCGCACTCGCCAAACTCTGGGAACTGATAAACACTTCCGACGCAGGTAAAGTTCGCGGCGTCGATTCTACAGAAAAAGTTTCTTCGGCTAAAAATGCGGCTTTTGCGCTCGCAAAATTCACGGGCGGTGCCGTCGCAGTATCGGGCGAAGAAGATTTAATCACCGACGGCAAAGAACAAATTATCTGCGCGGGCGGCTCCAAACTCTTTACGAAAATAACCGGCAGCGGTTGCGCTCTCGGCGGCGTTATGGCGATTTATCTGACGGTTGCAACTCCCTTTATCGCGGCTCTGACTGCTACGACTATGTTCAATCTCGCCGGCTCTAAGGCGGCGGCAGTCGGTGTTCCCGCAAGTTTCAAGGTACATTTCTTGGATAACCTATATGAATTGACGGCGGAAGAAGTCGCAAATAATTTCCGCGTGGTCGGTTCAATGGAAAGTATATTCGATTTCTCTTTACAAGCACCGGAGCTGAAAAAAATTTTGGAGTGATTAAAATGAATACATTGATTGCCGTAGCGATTGCGCCCGTCGGTGTCGGCGAAGAATTAAGCAAACACGTCGCCCAAGTCGTTAAAATTATTCGCGAATCGGGCTTGCCTAACAAAACTTATTCCATGTTCACCGAGATTGAGGGCGATTGGGATGCGGTTATGGCGGTCGTTAAAAAGGCTACTTTCGTACTCGCAGAAAAAGGCATTCGCACCGAAGTCGTCTTGAAAGCCGATATTCGACCGGGCTTTTCAAACATGATGGAAGGCAAAATCGACAGACTTGAAGAAGTTATCGAAGACAAGCCGCAACCTAAACCCGTCGAAGAAAAACCTTTATCGGTCGAAGACAGAATTCGCGCTACTTTGGGGCGGGTGGGCAAAAGATGAGTATTCGCGAACATTTGGATATTTCGGCTTATCTGGTTATCGGCTCCGAAAATTGCAATCGTCCTGTCGAAGAAGTTGTTAAGGCGGCAGTCGCGGAAGGTTTTACTTGCGTTCAAATTCGCTCAAAAGTCGATTCTGCGCGGGAAATGATTTCTGTACTTGAAAAATCTGCGCGGGTAATTAATGAACTCGGCAAAAGTGATTCGGTCGCGTTATTGGTTGATGACAGGCTCGACGTTGTTTTGGCGGCTCGTGAACTGGGAATCAAAGTTGACGGCGTTCACGTCGGACAAAGCGATATTCCCGTCGAAGTCTGCAGAAAATTTTTGGGCGAAGATTCTATAGTCGGCTTGACTGCGCGTGAAGTGTCCGCTGTCAATCCTGCATTGGTTGATTATATCGGCGCGGGTGTTTTGCACCCTACGGATACCAAGCAAGACGCAAGCTCGGTTATAACGTTAAATGAAATCACCGAGCTTGTCAAAGTCAGTCCTATTCCCGTTGTTGTCGGCGGCGGCGTCAAATTAAAAGATATTCCCGCCCTTGTCAAAACCAAAGTTCAAGGATTCTTTGTAGTGTCGGCAGTCGCGGGCGCGGATAATCCCCAGCTCGCGGCTCACGAACTTGTTACTGCTTGGCATGATAATTTATGACGAAAATATCTGTGTAAAGTGTCTGGCTTGCTTAAGCGAATCGGAATTCGGCGGCGTGGCTTATGAACGCGGTCGAATTTTTTTTGATGAAACCTGCGCGGAGGATTGGGAGAATATCATTTCAATCTGCCCTGTCGCCGCAATAAAGAAAACCAGAGCCGAAAATAAGGAATTTAATAGGGCGGAAAAATTCGGAGGCAACAAACTTTAAGATTGGGATTAGCAGGGATTAGGGAAGTTTGGCAGAAATTACTTCCTTAGTTCCTTTTCTATCATCAATAAATCATCGGAGGTGAAACAATGTTTATCAAAAAATTTTTCGGCGTGATTCTGTTGCTGGCTGTGCTTGCTCTGCCTCAATGCGTCTCCGCGACCAAAACCGATTGGAGCGAAAGGAATTTCAATTTCCGCAGCATACGGAGCGTTATTGTCTTTAATGTAACGGTCAGTCCGGGCGTCAATTACGGCAATTCTATCGTCCTTCGCAACATGCAGGATTCCTTTATCGAACATTCTCGCAAGCTCAAATGCAACGTCATAACCGAATCTCAAGCCCGTCAAATGCTCGGTTATCAAATCGGTATGAATCTTGAGGGAATGGCTTATTCAAATCCCATGCAGGCGCGGCAAATTATCATGCAAAATGCCTACAGAATCGCCGATGCTTGGATTCTCGGCAACGTCGATAATCTGGCGAATACCTACTACATCCAACCCGCGCATACCGAATGGGAATCGAAAAAGGAAACTCATGTTTACTACGACCGTTCGGGGCAACGGCGCGAGGAAGTTCGTTACATTCAAGTTCCCGTAACTTATCCGCCGCGCAGAGTCGATATTTCAACTATCGAAATGACTTTGCAAGTCTTTGAGGCTCGGAACGGCGCATTGATTTTTGCTCGCAAGGACTCTCGCGACCGCGAAGATTATCAAGCGCAATGGGGCATGTACGGCAGAATTTGCAATTCCTTCTTTGAGGACGTCGGCAAAAAAATTAAGTGATATTGAGGAGATTTTATCATGAAAAAACTTTTAAACTTATGCTTGGCAGTGCTGTTAATGGCATTCGTCTTTTCTCCCGCCAAAACATTCGCCGAAGAATCGGAGGGCATAGCGGCTTTTCGCGAGGCTTTAACTTCCGATTCGGACGCGGCAGACAGAATCTTCAGGCAGGATATTTTATTCGTGTCCCCGTTAATTCAGAGCGAACTTGACCTTTTGGGCATGGCTGACGGCGATACCTTCAAATCAACCGGCGAATTTTCTATCTGGATTTACGCCGATGACGGCTCCGTTACCGAACAAATTATCCCTTACTACATGATTCAAAACAATAAGGATATGAATATTTACTTCAAGACCAATAAGCAATGGGAAAAATTAACCGCGCCCAGTCTTGCCGCCGTCGTCACCGATTTTATCGCTACGCCTTCGCCCGAAGAAATTGAAGAGATAATCGCTGACACCAAGAGCGTAGACATTCTGCAGGAAAATGATTACCGCCGCATTATGATGGTCAGAGTCAACGGCGAACGCATTGCCGATTCAATCAAGGCTAAGGCTGAAGAAAATCCCGCCGATAACGCTACTGCCGACGTTTCCGCTATTCAAGATATGTTTGTCAATTATCTCGACGCCGCTTTCCGCAACGCCGATATTTGGTACCTCTGGACGATTGACAAACGCGATTGGCATACCGTCGCCATGCAATTCAACCTTTCGGGAATCATTCAAGAATTGGCTCGCGCCGCCCTTAACGACCCGAATCAACAATGGCCTGACGATATGAGCAATCTCCTTGAAACTGTCGCTTACTACAGCGAAATTCGCGCTTACACCACTTATCCCGCTGATCCTGCTGCCAAGAAAAAATTCGACATTCCCAAAAATGTACTCAAGGCTAAGCCTGTAAAGTAAGCTGAATAAAAAAATTTAAAGTCGGGGGCTTCAACAAGTCTCCGACTTTTCAATTAGGGACTAGGGACTAGGGATTAGAAGAAAGGATTTGATTAAATGGATATGTTGGAAATCATGCGTTCGCGCAGAAGTGTCCGCCGTTATACCGATGAAAAAATTTCGGACGACAACTTAAAAAAAATTCTATGCGGAGCATTGCTCGCACCCAGCGGACATTCAAAATACCCCTGCAAGTTTATCGTCGTCACCAACCGCGAACTGCTAATCAAAATGTCGCATTGCCGCAAAGGCGTCGCTAAAATGCTCGAAGGCGCGGCGGCGGCTGTCGTCGTAATCGCCGATAAAAATATCTCCGATACCTTTATTGAGGATTCGTGCGTCGCTATGATGAATATGGAATTGGTCGCTACTTCGCTCGGTATCGGGAATTGCTGGATTCAAATCCGTAATCGCGATGCCGAAAATGATTCCGCAAGCGAAGAATTTCTGCGCGGACTACTTAATTTCCCCGAAAATTTAGCCTGTCAAGCCGTTTTATCTCTGGGCATTCCCGTTAAGCCGCCTCGTGCCCGTGAACTCGACCAACTTAACTTCGATAAAGTTTCTTACGTCATTTAGCCGCAACCCCGACCAATTCAGCCTCTGCCTCGTCTGACGCCTCAGCTATTTCATTCAATGCCTCAACCAATTTATCCGGGTCTATGCCGTGCACCAACGCGCCCTCTTCAATGTTCTCAAACTGCGCCGCATGACAGCCGAAACAACCCATGCCCGCATACATGAATACCATCATTGTATCCGGATATTTCTGCACTACTTCGATTATGTTCATGTCTTTTGTTATCTTCATAAAAAAATTCCTCCTTTGAATCGCCGAAAATTATATCACTTGCCGTTTTGACGTCAATGAAAGTTTGCTGAAATATTTTTTCCGACCTTAAAGGAAATTTTCAGGATAGCGCGAAGTAACCCTTTAAAATATTTTTAAGGAGCGAGTACGATTGAATTTTAATCACAAAAGCATAATGGTTGACGAAGTTCTGAACTCGCTCAATATTAATCCCGACGGAATTTATTTGGATTGCACTCTCGGCGGCGGCGGGCATTCCCGCGCCATTGCCAATAAACTTTCCGCGCAGGCTCTGTTAATCGGTATCGACCAAGATGAGGACGCCGTTAAAGCCGCTGCGGAAAATTTGTCCGACGCAATTTGTAAGGTAAAAATCATTCGCGCCAATTTCAGCCGACTCAATGAAATCCTCGACGATTTGGGCATTGATAAAATCGACGGCGCACTTTTCGACTTGGGAGTTTCTTCCTACCAAATCGATACGCCTCAACGCGGCTTCTCCTACATGAAGGATTCACCGCTTGATATGCGTATGGATAAACTGCGAAGTCTGACGGCTCGCGACGTAATTAATACTTACGACGAAGACCGCTTGATTAAAATATTCAGCGATTACGGCGAAGAAAGATTTTCTAAAAGAATCGCCGCCGCTGTCTGTAAGGCAAGGAAAATTTCTCCGATTGAGACGACCGGCGAACTCGTTAAAATTATTGAGAGTGCCGCGCCTCATATTAAAAACGGCGGTCATCCTGCCAAAAGAATTTTCCAAGCCGTCAGAATCGAAGTCAACGGCGAATTGGAAATCCTCGCCGACTCTGTTAAGGACGCCGTTAATCGTCTCAAAGGCGGCGGACGGCTCGCAGTGATTACTTTCCATTCGCTTGAAGACAGAATCGTTAAAGATACTCTCAAGTTGCTCGCGCAGGATTGCATTTGCCCCAAAAATTTCCCCATATGCATTTGCAATCACCACGCCGCGATTAAAATTCTCGGCAAACCCGTTACTCCCTCTCATGCCGAAATTCTATCAAATAACCGCGCCAAATCTGCCAAGTTGCGCGTCGCCCATAAAATTTCAAAGGAGGACTTCACATGACCATAAAACGTAAATCCAGAAATTTCGATAAAGCCGTCCAAAAGGATTCTTCCGCGCAGGAAGCCAATCTGACGGTAATTAACGGTCGCCCGCGCCTTAATCACCTCTTGCGTTCAAGGTGCCGCGTCTTTTTCTTAGTCTTTACTGTCTTCGCTATGGCTATCGTAATTCGCAGCGGTATCTGTGCAAGTCGCGGTTATGCTCTCGTCGCCACTCAGGAACAGGCTCAACAAATCGAATTGGAAAATGAACGTCTGCGCGTCGAAATCGCTCAGCTTAAATCCCCGCAACGTATTAAGGAAATCGCGGAAAATGAACTCGGTATGATTGTACCGCGTAAAATGTATTTCTCTCACGACCGATGAACTTTTGATAATAAAAAAGGCTCCCCGTCAACAGGCAGGGAGTTTTTTTCTTGTCCAAGAATTTTTCAGCGACGACGAACTTTGTACGGTACGAACTCTTCAAGCGGCATAACTTTTGTATTGCCCTTCATGTCCGCCAAAATTATTTCCGGTACATTGAATTCCAATAAAAATTTGTGGCTGAGTTCGTCGGGCATGTACGTTCCTTCTATGTCCGCAACTACACATACCGCGTCGAATTCCCGCTTGCCTTCCGAAATCGCCTTCGCCATAACTACTACTTCCGCAGGCAATTTGAATTCCGGTATCACGCTGTCTATCGCGCAACCGCTGTATAATGTGCCGTCTGCCGCCAATAAACATGCTCCGGTCGCTATCGAGCCGTGCTCAACATACGCATTTCTGGTTGCGTCTATCGCCGTCCGTACTATCGTATCTATTATGTCGTAATTCATTTGAAATACCTCCTATTAAGTGGT
>JAFZIQ010000038.1 GCA_017554285.1 Selenomonadaceae bacterium | reverse complement strand
GCGGGTGGCAGTGAGGAAGATTTTGCGGGCGAATTCAAAGGCAAAACATATAAGAAAAATTTATAAGTCTTTATCTCAAAACATGACGGTTTTAAATGGGATTGAGAATTCGGACGTTCACAGTGAGCGCGGCTTGCTTGAAAATCACACCTTGACATGGCGGCGGCGATTGTGTAAAATTTTTGTATCGGGGTGTCGCACAGCTTGGTAGGGCATCTGCTTTGGGAGCAGAGGGTCGCAGGTTCAAATCCTGTCACCCCGACCAAAATTGGAAAATAAAATATCTGAAATAGAAAACCCTCCGAGTTAATCAGAGGGTTTTTCGTTTAGTGAGTTCAGTTATTCGGGCAGTTGGTCGAGCAATTTTAAATTCGTGCCGTCCTCAAAAATTATTTCCGTAACCTCAATGTGCAAATCTTTTTTACGGAGTCCGTGTTTCATGGCGTCAACATCTGCGCGGATAAACGGATTTAAAGTTTTCGTTATCTCAAAAGTCTGAATGCCTTGCGAAGAATCAATCATATCAATAGCAAAAGGCGAGAAATTTTCTTTGCCGTCCTTGCCGATAAGAATAATATTCCCGATAACTTTTGACAGCGGCTTTTTGGAATAAACATCAGCCTTAAGCGAAATATTCAGCGTCTTTGAAAAGCCGTATTCGTCGCCCTCCGAACTCTTTACCTTGAAACTTTTTACCTTAAAAATTTCGTCCATCTGTCGACTGATCGGCATGTTCAAAGAATTAAGTTTGCGCCGCAACGCACTGCGATAACCGTTATAATAATCTTCAAAACCTTTCGCGGCAGTGATTCGCCAACCGACTTTTTCATCCGGCTCAATCTCAACTTCAATCTCAAAACTGAATTTCATGTAAGAATTATAAAAAATAACCGCCGAAATCATCTCGTTGCCGACAAGATTCGGCTTGGAAAAACTTTTTATTTCGCAAGAAGTTATGCCCGACTTCTTTAAAAATCTCTGCGCGTCCGTAAGATTATCGGGAAAATTAACTTTGTCCGCCAAAATGTATTCGTCAAGAGCCGCCTGTGCAGTGTTTATGAAATCGGGCTTAAGCTGATTTTCATAGCGATTTTTTATATCGTCCATCGAATAAGCCGTAGGATTCATTTCCGAATTAATCTGCGCGGTTAAAATTTCTTTCGCCGCCGTTTCGATAATTGCGTCGGTGTTTACATACTTTCTAAAAGTTTCCAAGTCGTGCTTTTCCAATGCCTCGCGAGCGGCTTTGAGCGCGTGTATCGGCTGACTCGGAATCCTCTGCAAATTTTGATGAATACCTATTCCGATAACGCCTGTAAAAATCAGAAGAAAACCTATTGCCGCAAAAAAATTTTTTGTGTTCATTTAATCAAATCCGGGCGGCGCGTCCTCGTCAAATTCAGTGCTTGAGACTCGCGCCACTTTTTTATTTCTGCATGATTGCCCGATAACAAAACGTCAGGCACAATTTTTCCTTCAAATTCTCGCGGGCGTGTGTACTGCGGATAACCTAATATGCCGTCGAAAAATGAATCTGTCGCCGCCGATTCCGCCGAACCTAAAACATTCGGCAACATTCGCGCCACAGCGTCCACGATAACCATTGCCGGCAATTCGCCGCCCGTCAAGACGTAATCGCCAATCGAAATCAATTCGTCCGCCAAATCGTAAATCCTCGCGTCAAAGCCTTCGTAGTGCCCGCAAATAAAAATAATCTGCTCCAACTCGGCAAGCTCTTTGGCTTTTGATTGAGTGAAAACTTCGCCGCTTGGGTCGGTGATAATTACCTTGCGCGAAGTTTTTTCGTCCGACTTACTCAACACGTCTCGAACGGCACGATAAACAGGCTCCGGCTTTAAAACCATGCCCGCGCCTCCTCCGAACGGCGAATCGTCAACTTGTCTGTGTTTGTCAAACGCAAAATCGCGCAGTTGAGTAAATCGAATCTCCAAAATATTTTTCTCGACAGCGCGTTTAATTATGCTCTCTC
The DNA here is from genome assembly GCA_017554285.1 of Selenomonadaceae bacterium. Taxonomy (GTDB): domain Bacteria; phylum Bacillota; class Negativicutes; order Selenomonadales; family Selenomonadaceae; genus Quinella. The sequence continues at coordinate 3,579 of JAFZIQ010000038.1, read as the reverse complement.
CGAAGACGCCCGCAAACATTTCGGGGAATAAAGTTATTATGTCAATAAGCATTTTCGTCGACCAAAATTTTCTTACTCGCAATGTCAATCGACTTGACGACAGATTTCAGCGCGGGTATCAAAATATTTCCGTCAACCTCGAAAACGTCATTGCTGCCCGTCCTTAAAACGTTCGTGACAATGCCGAGCTTTTTATCGCCGTCGAAAACTTCACAGCCGATAACGTCAAAAATATAAAATTCCCCGTCGTCAAGCGGAGCGGCGTCTTTCCTGTCGATCGTCAAAAATTTATTCGTCAGTGCCCGCGCAGATTCGCGATTGTCCACGCCTTCAAACTTTATGAAAATCTGTCCGCCGATATATTTGACACTCTCAACATTAAAAATTTTCCCGCCGACAGAAATTTTTTCCAAGTCATCAAATCGCCCTTCAAAATCCGTCAGCGGAATTATCTTTAATGTGCCGTCAAGACCGCGTGCCGCTCCGACTTTCCCGATTATTATTTCTTTAACTTCTGATTGCAACGATTTTGTCATCTTCCACCAAAATTTCTACGCTCATTGCCTCGCGAATATTGTCGCCGACTTTCAATTCAACTTGCCGCTCGGCTGTGCCTTGAAGAATTTCCGCGCCCAATGCCAATTTCTCGAAAGTCTCCTTGCGATGATGCGCCTCGTCCAAACGACCTTGACGCGGTGCCATTTCTCTACTGAAGAAATCCCTAATCTGCGCCTCGTGTTCTGGACTTTTTTCAAGCTCGCGTTGCATATCAATATTAATCTGTTTAAGTTCAAGCTCCATTTGCTCGGCGACTTTTACAGCCTCGTCGATAAGACGCGCACGCAATTTCTCCGTAAGTTTTGCTTTTACCGCGACCGGCATAATCACTGTAATTTTATTCATAGTATATCCTCCAAACTGATTCTTAACTTAGCTGTCAGCTTTCAGCAGCTGTCCTTAAAGCTTAAAGCTCTAAGCTTGAAGCTAATTCTTAATTAAAAAAGCGGCAAGCCATAACTGCTCACCGCGCCGACTTTGTCATTCGATGTCAACTGAAACTTTCTTTTTTTCACGTGTTGCGGCGGATTTGACTATGGTACGAATCGCCTTTGCAATACGTCCCTGTTTGCCAATGACCCTGCCCATATCTTCTTTTGCGACGTGCAGTTTTAAAATCGTGCGTTCTTCTTCCTCGACCGCCTCAACCTGCACTTCTTCGGGTTTTTCGACAAGTGCTTTTGCCAGCACCGTTACAAGTTCTTGCATGATCCTTTACCTCAACTAATTTGTTCGATAATTACTCTGCAGACTTCGCCGCTTTGCGCTCTTCATGGATTTTTTTCATAATACCCTTCTTGCTGAGAAGCGAGCGAACTGTATCCGTAGGCTGTGCTCCGTTTTTGATCCAGCCGATAACTTTTTCTTCGTCGACATTGACAATGGCGGGGTTTTTGGTCGGGTCGTAATTGCCGACGATTTCGATAAAGCGACCGTCACGCGGCGAACGACTGTCCGCTACGACTATGCGATAAAACGGTTGCCTCTTCGCGCCCATTCTATTGAGCCTGATTTTTACCACTATATCACCACCTTTCCATTGCTCCTAACTACTTCTTGAAAGGAAACTTACTGCCGAGTTGCCCCAATATCCCATTGAGATTCGGGAGCGACGGCATTTTAAGGCTATTATTCTTCCCCTTTTTTATTTTTCCTTTTTTGCCCTTGACTTTTTTTGATGCCTGTTGTTGCTGAATGGCAGTCGTCTTGAACTTGCGCATCATCTTGCGCATTTCCTCGAATTGCTTAAGGAGTTTATTCACGTCGGCGACTTTGGTGCCCGAACCCATTGCGATTCGCTTGCGTCTTTTTGCGTCGATTATGCTTGTATCTGCGCGTTCTTTGGGCGTCATGGAAAGAATAATCGCTTCCATATGTTTAACTTCTTTGCCGTCAAGGTCTAAATCAACGCCGCTTAATTTTTTCTTCAGCCCGCCGAGTCCCGGTATCATGCCCAGCAAATCATTAAGCGAACCGAGTTTTTTAACCTGTTGAAGTTGCTCAAGAAAATCTTGCAACGTGAATTCGTCGGCTTTGATTTTCTTAACCATTTTTTCGGCGGTTTTGGCGTCGATTGTCGACTGCGCTTTTTCAATCAGCGAAAGGACATCGCCCATACCGAGAATTCTTGACGCCATACGGTCGGGGTGGAAAATTTCAAGTGCCTCAAGTTTCTCGCCCATGCCGACAAATTTTATCGGACAACCGGTCGCAGCCTTTATCGAAAGTGCCGCGCCGCCCCTTGCATCGCCGTCGAGTTTCGTTAAAACAATCCCGTCGATACCCAAAGCATTATGGAAAGTCTCGGCGACGTTGACAGCCTCTTGACCAATCATCGAGTCGACAACCAATAAAATTTCATGCGGTTTGACTGTCGCCTTAATGTCCTTAAGCTCCTGCATTAAGCGTTCGTCGATTTGCAAGCGTCCTGCGGTATCGATTATCAAAACGTCGCGGGCGTGTTTGTCGGCAAAAGTTATCGAATCCTTAGCGATTTGAACGGCGTCTTTAATATCTTCGGTGAACACGGGAACATCTGCCTGCGCACCGACGACTTGCAACTGTTTAATCGCGGCGGGACGATAAATATCTGCGGCAACCAACGCGGGACGTTTGCCCTGCTTTTTCATTTGCAAAGCGAGCTTGCCTGCCGAAGTAGTTTTGCCCGAACCTTGCAAACCAACCATTAAAATGATTGTCGGAGGTCGCGAAGAAATATTCAACTTAGCCGCCTTGCCGCCCATTAAATTCGCAAGTTCTTCGTTGACAATCTTGATAACCGACTGCGCGGGCGTCAAATTACTCAAAATCTCTGTGCCGAGCGCACGAGCTTTGACGCTTTTCTCGAAGTCGCGGACGATTTTATAATTCACGTCTGCCGATAAAAGAGCCATGCGGACATCTTTCAGAGCTTTGTTAATGTCGTCGTCGGTAAGTTTTCCGTGCCCGCGAAGTTTGCGAAATGCTTCTTGAATGTTCTGGGATAAATCTTCAAACATGATTTTGCCCCTGTCAAAATTATAGGCACCACCACAGACGGCAGTGCCGAAATTTACTAAGTTGGAGGCGACACCCAGAATCGAACTGGGGATAGAGGTTTTGCAGACCTCGGCCTTACCACTTGGCTATGTCGCCTTTCGTGTGTCAACGCTGTTTAAGCCGTCAACACTGCGCATTATAAACGCTAACCTTTTACAAGTCAAGCAATTTCTTACAATACTTTTTGAAGGAGCGCAGTTTTCTATCAAAATTTTTTCTTAACGGTCTCCTTAACGGCATTGGCGGCAAATTTTATGCTTTTAACTATGCGTTTGCCGTTCGCCTTGGCAAGGTCGGTGCCCGTTTCCTTGATTCCGACTCGCGCCTGTTTCGAGCGATTGCAATGCTTGCATAAACATTGCAGATTGCCGACGTGGTCAATCTTTTTATATTTCTGCGGGATTATGTGGTCAATGTCAACGTCAGCCTTCCGAATTTTTTTACCGCACTTCGCGCAGGTGTACCAACCATGATCCGATTTAT
>JAFZIQ010000037.1 GCA_017554285.1 Selenomonadaceae bacterium | reverse complement strand
GTGTAGCGTTTTAAATACGTGATTTTTTTCGTCGGAAAAATTTTGACGCGCTTTGTATGCTTTAAGTCGCTGCCGAAAATGTAACGCGAAGTTTTCTCGGCGTAAGCTCTGATATGCGTACCGAAATGATCGAAGTGCGCATGAGTGACGAAAATATACAGGTTGTCAAAATCCCCCTTATCGTATGCGGCGTCAACGATTCCTGCCGGATCTTCGTAGTCGTCAAAGACCAATAAAGTTTTTTCATCTCGAACCAAAAAGCCGCTGTTCAGTAAGTACGTGATTTCCATAGAAATTTTTTCCTCTCTCGACCGAAGGTTAATTTTCTTGCGAGTCGGTCGTCCTCATTATTGTTTTTGAAATCGTGTAAGCGAGCTTTGATAATCGCCCCCTTTACTCGGAGATTTTATTTCTTCGCCGACGCATTTGAGTTTCTGCGCCAACGATTTATTTTCATTGTTAAGTGGTCAGAGATAAGGGGTCAGAGATAAGGGGCAAGTGGTCAGAAAAAGCTTTTCACTTAACACTGACAACTGTCCACTGGCCACTAGTCATCTCCCTTTTTTGCAAGAGCGTCTTGAATCTTTTGCTCCATTTCGGGATTTATCCTCTGATCCGTTCGGTATCTGACATTTTGCCGCGCAGAACTCGTAAAGCCGCGCCCCATAACTTCACTTGCAGATAATATCAGCATAAAGGCGTTTTTGTCGACTGTGTTCGCAATAATTTTTATCTTGGCTATTTGCGTCATACTCACAACGACCAAAACAATTTTTTTCGGATCGCCGGTATATGCGCCCTCGCCGTTAATAAAAGTCACGCCGCGCCCAATGTCGGCAATAATCCCGTCGGCAATATCTTTTGCATGGTTTGAAATAATCAAAATCGCCTTGCGCTGATTGAACCCGTCAATAATTTTGTTCGTCATTTGCGAAGTAACATACATGCAAATCAACGTGAACATAGCGGAATTGACGCTGAAAAGTGCGCCCGCCACGACGACGATTAAACAGTTAAAGCCGAAGATAACCGAGCCGATGTCCATTGAATAATACTTTTTAAAAATCGCGCCGAGTATATCAAAGCCGCCTGTCGAGCCGTTCATGCGAAAAACAATCCCGTAACCTATGCCGTTGAAAATGCCGCCGTAAATCGACGCAAGCATCATATCTTCAACGGGCAACATGCCGTTCATAAATTTGGTAATGTCCAATGCCAACGAAAACATTACGGTTCCGATAATCACGTCGAGCGTATATTTCTTTCCGAGAAGTTTATACGACGCGATAAGGAGCGGCACATTGTAGGCTAAAGTCTGAATTCCTATCGGCAAGCCCGCCAAAAAATAAAAAATAATCGCAATGCCCGTGACGCCGCCCGTTAAAAGACTACTCGGCACTACGAAAAGATTAATTGAGCTTGCGGCGACCAGACAACCTGCCATAATCCCCAAATACTTCAAAGGGTTCCACTTGTCGAGTATTGAGGTTACTCCCATTAAAATTTTTTCCTCCTCTCTATACATAGGACATTGTACCATAAACTTATTTCCGGTACAATATTTTATAAAAAAATTTTATAACATTGCTCCGATTATTGCAAGAAGAAAAAAATATCCGAGCCGCCCGCGCAGAAAATTTTTTGAAAATTTTTTTATCGGCAGGCAGGAAGATAAAAGGTAGCGGCGAATAGCACAATCTGAAAGGTTGCCGCAAGGCACCAGCCGTTAGTAATAATTCGTAAAAAGATAGGAGAGGGTCACTAATGACAGAAGCAACCACCACTATTGAAAACAAAACTGGTATTCATGCGCGTCCCGCATCGGTGTTCGTGCAAAAAGCCTCCTCGTTCAAATCGAAAGTTCAGCTCAAAGCTAAGGGCAAAACTGTCGACGCGAAAAGCATTCTCATGATCATGAGCATGGGCTTGGTAAAAGGCACCGAAATTACTATCGTTGCTGACGGTCCGGACGAAGCAGAGGCTGTTAAGACTCTTAAAGATCTCGTTGACGCTAAATTCGGCGAAGAATAATTCGCGCATCCCGTTGCTGATTCTGGGGAGGAGGTTAAAAAGTTTTTTCCGCCTCCCCTTTTGTGTAACTCTTTGAATACAGCAACATAAAAAGCCTTACGAAGTGGTAAGGTCGACGTGCCAATCGGTCCATAATGTGGTCGCTGCGGTCAATTCGGTTGACGAGAACGGGGACGGCGTCGGTGTCTGCGCAAACCTAGCGAGAACCAAGCGATGATGGAATGTGCATCGAACAGACAGACTTTTTTGCTGAATATTACGAAAGGAAAACACGTTGCTGGCATTGCAAGACTGTCACGAACAGGACACTTGCAATATGTACCCGTTCGTTAGCGGGGAATTTAAGCCTGTGGAGATTTACAGCAAACGTTAGTAGCTTCGGCGAAAGCGGAATCGTTGAAGCAGGAATGAAACATAAAAGTTTCGGCTTTTTATAAGTTTTCAGTAACGGGTAAAAAATGGCAGAGAAAATTAAAGGCAAAGGCGTAATAGCGGGCATTGCGGTAGGCAACATTCTGCTCGCGGGACAAAATCTTGACGGCTACATTGCTAAGTATAAACCCGGCAAAGCCGCCGCCGAAAAGAAAAAGGCTGCAGACGCTCTCGTCGAGGTCGCCGAAAATCTCAAAAAGAGTATCGACAGTTTCAACGAACAGGGACTTAAAGAGCAAGCCGGCATTCTCGAAGCGCATCGCATGATGGTTGAAGACCCGGCAATGAGCGGCGCGATTGACGAACAAATCGACAAGACCGGCTCGGCTCCCAAAGCCGTTATTGACGCTTATGAATCGCAAGCGCAGATTTTTGAGGCTATGGAAGATGAATACTTCCGCGGACGTGCAGTCGACATGCGCGATGTTGGCAAACGCATTGCGAAATATTTGCTCGGCATTAAAGACCCCGAAATCGTCGGCAAAGTTATCGTCGCGGGCAAAGATATTGAGCCTTCAGTTATCGCGGGACTTCCTACCGATAAAATCGCGGGCGTTATTCTCGGCGTCGGCTCCACTACCGCACATGCCGTTATCATCGCGAAAACTCGTGCTATCCCGACGGTTGTCGGCGTAGGCGATGGCATTGCACAAATCGCTAACGGCGATCCCGTTATCCTCGACGGCGAAACCGGCGAAATCTTGATTCGTCCCTCCGATAAAGAACGCGCAAGCTATGACGAAAAGATTAAGAAGCAGGAAGAACTTAAAGCCCATTATGCGGCATTGAAAGATAAACCTGCCATTACTCTTGACGGCAAAGAAGTTGAGCTTGTCGCAAATATCGGCTCGCCTGCAGACGCTGATGCCGCTGTCAAAAATTACGGCGCAACGGGTGTCGGCTTGTTCCGTTCCGAATTCGTATTCATGGGTAAAACCGACGTTCCGAAGGAAGAAGACCAATTCAAAGAATATAAAGCGGCTGTTGAGCATTGCGCTTCCGTCACTCACGGCGAAGGACTTTGCGTTATCCGCACAATGGACATCGGCGGCGATAAACCGTTGCCCTATATTCAAGTCGGCGTCGAAGAAAATCCGTTCTTGGGTTATCGCGCAATCCGTATCAGTCTCCAACGCAGAGATTTGTTTATGCCTCAGTTGAAAGCTATTCTCCGCGCAGGCGTCTACGGCAAAGCGGCGATAATGTTCCCAATGGTTATCAACGTTCAAGAATTCTTGGCGGCTAAGAAATTCGTCGAAGAAGCCAAAATGGAACTCGTTCACGAAGGCAAAGAATTTGCTGACAATGTTCAAGTCGGTATCATGGTTGAGACTCCGGCGGCTGCTGTTATGACGCCCGTTCTTGCCAAATACGTCGACTTCTTCTCAATCGGCACAAATGACCTCGTTCAATATACGCTTGCTGTCGACAGAGGCAACGCGCAAATTTCTTACCTGTACAATCATTTCAATCCTGCAGTTCTTCGCCTTATCAAGCGCACGATTGAGTCCGCGAACAAAGAAGGTAAGTGGGCAGGAATGTGCGGCGAAATGGCGTCCGACCCGAACGCGGCAATTATCCTTATGGCTATGGGCATTAAAGAATTGTCGATGAGTGCACCTTCCATTCCGCGTGTCAAAGAGCGCATTCGCAATATCACTCTCACGAAGGCTAAAGAGATTCTCGATAAAGTCATGGAAATGGAAGACGGCGACGAGATTAAAAACTATCTTGCCACCCTTAAATAATTTTTCAAGCTCGTAACCTGCGCGGTTCGGAAAAAATCCCCGTCAGAAATTTGGCGGGGGTTTTTTTATTAAAAGATTAAAATCCGCTTAAAAATTTTCTTAAATGCTTGACAATTCGGGGGGGGGGTGTTATACTTATAAAGCATTTCTTTAATTTTTTGGGGAGGCTATCAAAATGGATTATGTAATCACAAACGGCGGCGGAAAGCTCAAAGCACTCGAAGGCGATAACAACATTTCGATAACGAGCGCGGCGGGCGGCAATAATACGGTCGTCACGGGCGACGGCGACGATACTGTCAACGTCGAGGACAGAGACGAGACCGAAGAAAAACGCTACTACAACAATATCGATGTTGGCGATGGCAACAACTACATTAACAACAGCGACGTTGAACTTTCGACAATAAGCGCGGGTTCCAGCAACGATACAATAATCACAGGCGGCGGCGACGGATATTATAATCCGACTTCAATCAATGCAGGCGCGGGCGATAATAAAATCACCGTCAACAGCGGCATGACTTACGGCAAGATTTATGCTGAAGGCGGCAATGATTTAGTTTCTATTTCCGGAGGCGGAAGTGAGAATTTAATTTCAGTCGCAGGCGGCGATGATTCGGTTATCGC
>JAFZIQ010000036.1 GCA_017554285.1 Selenomonadaceae bacterium | reverse complement strand
GGGGGATCGAACCCCTGACCTCTTGACTGCCAGTCAAACGCTCTCCCAGCTGAGCTACGCCCCCAAAACGCGGCTATCTTAAATCATTTTTAGCCCGTTGTCAAGAAAAATTTTATTCAACTTCGATAAGCTCGTATTGCGGATTGCCCATGCCCTTTTCAGCCATAGCCGAGAGTTGCCGCAAGCCGTGACGTGTTTCAATGCGCTCCTTCATGTCATGGCTGTCGGACGCGGCATAAATCAAATCACAACAAGCTTGGTCGACGGCAAGAATATCCGTTGAAACCGCAATGCCAATGTCCTTCATAGTCGGTTCCAAAGCGGCAGTACCTTCGCAGTCGCAGGAAACGCTGATTCGGCGCATGACGTTTAAAAAGACAATGTGCTTTCCGAAATAATCACAAGTCGCCTTCGCGCTGTCCGCCATTAGTTCCATAAAATATTCTTTAACGGGCCACTCTGTCCAATCGGGAACGTTATCGGGGTCGACGCCGTGAACTTGAGCCTTGCCGACGTGACCCGACGCACAACCGATAGCGATATTTTTCATTGAGCCGCCGAAACCGCCCATTGCGTGTCCTTTGTAATGCGTCAAGACAATCAACGAATCGTAATTGACGAGATTAGCCCCCATAGCAACTTCTTTGAGATGAAAGCCGTTGCGCACGGGCAGATTAACAATTTCTTCGTTCTCGTCCATAATGTCAACGTCGCAGAAAGTCCAGCCGTTTACTTTAAGCGTGTCGCGGTGGTCTTCGGTCGTGTAGCGGTCGCCGTGATAAAGCGTGTTGCACTCAACGATTGTCGAATTCGGGACTTGCGCTTGAAATGCTTTAACCATGTCACGCGGCAAAATATTGGGACCATTCTTTTCGCCCGTATGGAGTTTGATAGCGACTTTGCCAAAAATATTTTCGTCAATCATTTTGTAGAGCTTGATTAAATGTTCGGCGTCAATTTTTTTTGTGAAGTAAACTTTAGCCGCCGAGCCTTTGTAGTTTTCGCCCGTAACATTTTTACTGCCGACGACCGGTGCTTGATTTGCCATAAAATTTTCCTCCTTATCCCTGCGCAGGGGATTTTTTTCTTATAATATCTGTTGGAGTTTGCTCAAGTCAAGGAAAATCTTCAGCAAAAAATTTTTTACTTGAAACGAATTTGCAGGTTGAGATTTATATAATATTCCCCCCCCCCCCCGTCAACCTTGCGGTAAACATTTGCGAACTGATGTTTACTTGAGCTTGGAGTTTCAAGGCGCGTGTTGTTCAAAAGATAATTTTCAAACTCGTCGCGATTATAAAGATGATACGCCAAAATTTCGCCGCTCTCCTTAATGATTATGTAGCCGCCGTTTGCCTCGTCGAGTCCGTTCCAAACTTTTGCGGGCTTAAATCCCAATGCAACCGCGCAGAGAAATTTTTTCAGCTTATGACGATAAAGATTGGGCACGCCGAATTTTAACGGGTCGCGATCCTCAAGTATCGTCGCCAATTCCGCGCAGTCAGATATTTTTTCGCGATAATAAATCTTAACCGTCTCGCCCAAAAATTTTTCCAGTTGCGTATCGATAAACTTCAAGTTGTTTTTAAAAGTTTCGTTGACGACGGAATCAAATTCAAGTTGCTCAATCTCTTTTAAGCGGTCTTGAATTTTCGTGCGCGTCTCAATCGAATTAATTTTTTCCATAAGCGAATCGTCCGCACCAAGAATTTTAAATCGAAAATTTGTTGCCTGCGAAGCATTAAACAACGTCGGCGGCGCACCAATGTCCGATTTAATTGAATAACAACAAACCCTGTCAAAATTTGTGAACGGGTCATGAACTTTAATTTCAATGTCGGCTTTTCTGTTCGACGGCGATTTGATTTTGTTCAGATTAAGAGTTTGCATAATTTCTTCCGCGCCTTCAATTTCAAAAGCTGAAGAACCGCCGCGATTTATTTCATCAAAAATTTTCTCTGCCATTTCTGCAAGCTCGGCGGCTTTAATACTGCGAATGCGGTCGCCGTTAAGATAAAGTTCGATAAAGTCTTTTTGAGTGCGTTGAAATTCCAACTTGAATGATTCGGAATCTTCGCGGAAAATTTGCAGGACGGGCAACCAACAAGTTTGATTGTTGACATCGGCTTTGATTTTCCCGTCGGCGAGCAATCTCAATAAAGCGTAAAGCTCGCTCCATTCGCCCTTATTGCCTCTCATCGGTTCAAGCACGCTCCTTATCTCTTGCGCAATCGCCTCAACAACGTCAATCGAAACCGTGTTGCCGAATTGCTTATAAAGTTGAGTATCGGGCAGAATCAAATTAAAATCATCGGGGAATCCTTGAAGACGCGCCCATTCTCGCGGCGTCATCTTGCGTATATCTTCCTTGTTTATTTCGCCCTTAATCTTGGTCATCGGTTCCATTGAGTGTTCGCGCCTGTCGACGATTAAATTTTTCTCGCGACCCATGCCGCCGCAAACCAAAGCCCCCGCAATGTCGTTCAAGTCTCTGATAATGTAACCGAATCCGTTACCTGCCGCCTCGTGTCGTTGCTTATGCTTGCGAAGAGTCTCAAGATAAACGTCGCTGAGATAATATTTCGACGGAATCGGCGCATGTTCCAGAATGTCTCTGATAAAAAAATTTTCATCGGACTGCGCGGGGAAATTAAAATTTTCGGCGTTAATGTCCTTTCTGAAACAAACGATATAAATTCGCTCTCTGTTCTGCGCAAGCCCGAAATCTTTGCTGTTTAAAATTTTGTAGCGGACAGTGTACCCGATTTGCTCAAAGGCATTGCAGATAATTTTAAACGTGCGCCCCTTGTCGTGATTGACAAGCCCCTTGACATTCTCGCAGAAAATAATTTTCGGCTTGTGATAATCGCAAATCCTTACAACGTCGAGAAAGAGAGTGCCGCGACAAGTGCCGTAATAATCATCTTCAAAACCTGCGCGGCGTCCCGCAACAGAAAAAGCCTGACACGGAAAACCGGCAAAGCAAATATCGAACGCGGGAATTTCTTCGGCGGGAATTTCGGTAATATCGCCTTCAATCGGCGGGCTGTTCGGAAAATTTTTCGAGTAAGTCTCGCGGGCATATTTATCAATCTCGCTGATAAAAACCGTCTCCGAATCCGCTCCGAAAACATTTTCAAAGGCAAGCCGAATTCCGCCTATGCCCGCAAACAAGTCAATCATTTTGTACATTTGCCCGCCTCCGATTTTTTCAGCGCGACGGTCTCCGCAATAATTTGGACGCATTTATCAACGTCCTTTTTAATTTCTCTGCCGAAAAATCTTAAAACCGTCCAACCTTCCGCCGTTAAATGTTCATTAACTTCACGGTCGCGAGCCATATTACGTTCAATCTTCGGTATCCAAAATTCTTGATGACTTTTAAAATCATGTTTGCGATTTTCCCAATCGTAGCCGTGCCAAAATTCCGAGTCGCAGAATACGGCAATTTTCAAACGCTTAAAAACTATATCGGGGCAACCGAAAACTTCGCGGACATTTTTTCTGTAACGAAATCCCGCGTGCCACAGTGCCCGCCTCAATTTCAATTCAATCTGCGAATCCTTATTGCGAACGTGTTGCATATTTTTTCGCCGCTGTTCGGGCGTGAGTCTGTCCATTAAATCATCTCCTCCGATTGATTATACCGGAAAAAGAGACAAAAAAATCCCCCGCCAAAATTTTGGACGAGGGTTTATAAAAAGTTTTACATACGCTTGTTTGCTTATTTAATTTCGACAGTCGCGCCGACTTCTTCGAGTTTGGCTTTGAGAGCTTCAGCATCAGCCTTCGAGATTTTCTCTTTAACGGGAGCGGGTGCGCCGTCAACGAGTGCTTTGGCTTCTTTAAGTCCGAGTCCGGTTGCTTCGCGAACAGCTTTGATAACTTTGATTTTTTCCGCGCCGACATTGGCAAGAACAACGTCGAATTCGGTTTTTTCTTCTTCGGGTTCAGCCGCCGCCGCAGGGCCAGCCGCCGCCGCAACTGCTACGGGAGCCGCTGCAGAAACGCCGAATTTTTCTTCCATAGCTTTGACGAGTTCGGAAAGTTCGAGAACCGTCATGCTTTCAATAGCTTGCATAATTTCTTCTTTAGTCATTGTATTTTATCCTCCAATTTTTAGCTTTAAGCTTTAAGCTTTGAGCTTTAAGCTTTTCATTGCGGATTAAGCCGCCGCCTCTTTTTCTTTCTTCTCGCGAACAGCATCGACAACGCCGACGAAATTGCGAATAACAGCCGACAAGACACCGACGCAATTTGCAATCGGAGCATTCATGCTGCCAAGAAGTTTCGCAACGAGTTCCTCGCGGCTCGGCAAATTCGCCAGAGCTTTAACGCCTTTCGTGTCGATAACTTTGCCTTCAACCATACCGGCTTTAATCGTCAAAATGCCGGGGTCTTCAAGCTTATTTTTCTTAATGAAGTCGCAAAGGACTTTCGCCGGAGCAACCGCATCATTGGCAGAAAATGCCATCGCCGTTGTACCTTCGAGATGAGAATCAAATCCTTCAATGCCCGCCTGTTTTGCCGCTATGCGGAGCATGGTATTTTTGACGACTTTATATTGAACGCCCGCCGCACGAAGTTCACGACGCAGTTGAGTATCGGTCGCGACGTTGAGTTTGTTGTAGCTTGTCAAAACAACGCCCTTTGAAGTCGTCAGCCAATTTTTAATCTCGGCAACGACCGCTTCTTTCTTGGGCGTCACTTTGCTTGTTACTGCCATTAATTTTCACCTCCTGTTTCTTAATGAAAAAATCCTTCGACCGCGCAGACCGAAGGAACTTTTAATAACAAAGTTACTTTCGACCTGAGCAAGTACTTTAATCGGCGTGCCGAACTCGCCTTCTGCGGTCTTTTTAGCTTTAAGCTTTGAGATTTTAGCTTTTAAGGTTTTTCCTGAAAGCTGAAAGCTAATCCCTGAAAGCTTTTAAATTTGAATCGGGACGCCGGGACCCATTGCCGCCGCCAACGTGATGGACTTAATGTATTGTCCTTTAGCCGCCGCCGGTTTTACGCGAATCAAGGTATCGATAAGCGTTTGATAATTCTCTTTGAGTTTTTCATTCTCAAAAGATTTCTTACCAATCGGGCAGTGAATGTTGCCCTGTTTATCGGTGCGATACTCGACCTTACCGGCTTTTTGTTCGCCGATAGCCTTTGCAATATCGGGCGTGACAGTACCGAGTTTCGGGTTAGGCATTAAGCCGCGAGGACCGAGCAATTTACCTAAACGACCTATAATCCTCATCATGTCGGGAGTTGCAACAGCTACGTCGAAATCGAACCAGCCGCCTTGAATCTTCGCAACCAAATCATCAGAGCCGACGTAATCCGCGCCGGCCGCTTGAGCCTCAGCAACTTTTTCGCCCGTGACAAATGCCAATACTCTTTTGCTTTTGCCTATGCCGTTCGGCAGGACTATCGCGCCGCGAACTTGTTGGTCGGCATATTTCGGATCTACACCCAAGCGAACGTGAAGTTCAATCGTCTCATCAAATTTTGCCGTTGCGGTTTTCTTCACGAGTTCAACTGCCTCTTCAACGGTATAAAACTTGCCGTCTTCAAGAAGTCCTTGAGCCTCGCGGAATCTTTTGCTTTGCTTTGCCATTAAAAATTTCCTCCTTGCGGTACAAGCGATAAAATCTCCCGCATTGTGCGATTAAGCAACAATTTCAATTCCCATACTGCGTGCAGTACCTTCAATCATGCGCGTTGCCGCCTCGATTGACGCCGCATTGAGGTCTTTCATTTTCAATTCGGCAATCTCTTGAGCCTTAGCGCGGGGAAGTTTGGCGACTTTATTTTTATTCGGCTCGCCTGAAGCCTTTTCAATACCCGCCGCCTTTTTAAGCAGAACTGCTGCCGGCGGAGTTTTGGTTATGAACGTAAAGGAACGATCTTCGTAAACCGAAATTTCGACAGGAATAATCAAGCCTGCCTGCTGAGCCGTACGGTCGTTGAATTCCTTGACGAACGCCATAATATTGACGCCCGCTTGACCGAGCGCAGGACCTACAGGCGGCGCGGGAGTAGCTTTACCCGCAGGAACCTGAAGTTTGACGACTTTGGTAACTTTTTTTGCCATGTTTGCACCTCCTTTCCACAGTGACTAAATCTTTTCTACTTGGCTGACATCCAAATCAACCGGCATATCTTCAACCAAAACTTTAAGGCGTTGTTTAGCCGCGTCGATTGTCTTGACGACTGCGAGTCGATTTTCAAAAATGCCGTCGATAATTCGCACGTTGTCATTGACTTTGAATCCGAGAGTATTATCGGTGGCGCGACCGTCAACAAGCTCCGTCAAAATTCTTTTAGCCTCTTCTTCGCTGAGCGGAATCGGGTCTTTCTCGGAACCGACAAAGCCCGTTACTCCTTGCGTATTTCGGACGACATACCACGTATTATTGTTGACAATCATATCAACCAAAACATAGCCGGGGAAAACTTTTTTTTGAACGACGCGGCGTCTGCCGTCTTTGAATTCGGATTCGGCTCGCATGGGCACGATTACGTTAAAAATTTTATCTTCGAGACCTTGCGCGGCGATTTTGCTGTCGAGAGTGGCTTTAACTTTCTTCTCAAAGCCCGAAAAGGTATGCACGACGTACCAAGCCCGTTCGGTAATTCGTTCAGATTCCGGAATTTTCTTTTCCTTCTTGTCCATAGCCGCTCCTCCTTTCAGCCTAAAATGAGATGAAATAATTTTGCAAACGCCGTATCGCAAACCCAAATTAAGGCGCAGACAATGATAACTGCCAGACCGACGACGCCCGTATAGGAAACAAGCTCTTGATTTGTCGGCCATGAAACTTTATTGAGCTCGGCGCGGACTTCCTTTATAAATTGGATAATGCCCTTCTTTTCGCCCTTTTGCTCCGACAATGCGCTCACACTCCGTTTTAGTTGTCAGTTGTCAGGTGTCAGGGACAAAGAGCTTTTCCCCTAAATCCTAACCCCTAAACCCTATTCCCTATTTAGTTTCCTTGTGAGGAGTATGCTTCTTACAGAATTTGCAGTACTTCTTCATTTCGATGCGGTCGGGAGTATTCTTTTTGTTTTTGTTCGTCCTGTAGTTGCGATTTTTGCACTCGGTACAAGACAGCGTGATATTCGTCCTCATGACTCAGCCTCCTATAGAAAATTAATCAAATAAGCCCCCAGAAACAGGGGCATTAATCTCAAGAATGGTGGC
>JAFZIQ010000035.1 GCA_017554285.1 Selenomonadaceae bacterium | reverse complement strand
TGCGGACACAGCGGGTATGAACCGCTTGCTCTAGCCAACTGAGCTATGCCGCCGGTGGAGCTGATGACCGGGATTGAACCGGTGACCTTATCCTTACCAAGGATACGCTCTGCCGACTGAGCTACATCAGCATTGGTTGCGGAGGAAGGACTTGAACCTTCGACCTTCGGGTTATGAGCCCGACGAGCTACCGACTGCTCCACCCCGCGAACTTTCGTTAATGACGCTTCGTCAATAACAGGGCAGATACTACCATACGGATTTAAATATGTCAACAAAAAATTTTGCGGCAGGAAATTTTAAAACTCAACCAGAATTAGAGACTAGGATTTAGGGACTAGTTTTTTGGGAGGTTAAAGTTTTGATTCATGTAGTAATTGATTTGGAAATGAATCCCGTCAGCAAAAGTTTTAAGGACATTCGCAAAATAACAACCGACGAAATTATAGAAATCGGCGCAGTTAAGCTCGACGATAATTATAAGCAATTCGCCGAGTTCCAATGTTATGTTCGTCCGCAATACGGCGAGATAACCAAGCACATAACGAAATTGACAGGCATAACCAATGAAACAGTCGCCGATAAGCCGCTGTTTCCGGAAGCGTTTCAAGATTTTATGAATTGGATCGGTACATGGGATATGACGCTTTACTCGTGGAGCAATTCCGATATAAAGCAACTTAGGGACGAATGTACCTTAAAAATGCCTGCATATGACATAGGCAGGTTGGAGCGGCAATGGCGAGATTTGCAAAAGGCATTTGACGAGCGAATCGGTTTGCATTCGAGCTTGGCACTTAAACACGCAATCGGCGCGATGAATCGGGATTTTGAAGGAACTCAACACACGGCACTTGCAGACGCGGCTAATACTGCGGCAATCTTGACGTTGTTGCAGGACGATGAAGAATTTTTCCGAGTCATGCAACCTGTAATCGAATTGCTCAAACCGAAACGACTTTCTCAGTCAATCGGAGACCTTTTCCCCGAATTAAGCAAATTGAAATTCGACAGGTGATTGACGATGAAGAAATTGGGAATACTTGGACCGAAGGGCACGCATTCGGAAGAAGCGGCACTTTGGTTGAAAAAATTTTCGCGGGAAGATTTTAAGTTGGAAATCTGCGCGGATATTTTCGACGTATTGACGGCAGTTAAGGAACAGAAATTGGACGCGGGATTGGTTCCCGTAGAAAATTCTTTGGAAGGCTCGATAAATATTACGCTTGATACTTTGGCAAGGAGCGATACTTTAATCGTTGCTCGCGAATTGGTTTGGAAGGTTAAAAATTTTTTGATGACAAAGCCGTTTGCCGACGTTAAGGAAGTTAAAAAAATTTATTCGCATGTTCAGCCGCTCGCGCAGTGCAGAAAATTTATTCACAGTAATTTTCCCGACGCAGAAATTATTTCGACGACTTCGACAGCTCGCGCCGCAGAAATTGTTGCAGAGTCCGACGAAGTTTGCGCCGCTGTCTGCACCGAACGCGCAGGCAAATTGCACGGGCTGACCGTCGCCGCCAAAGATATTCAAGACAATCCGAATAACAGCACACGATTTTTTGAAATTCGTTACAAGCCTCGCGACGCCGCTCCGATTAAAACTTTTGACGGCGATAAAGTTTTGATTATCTGTCAGATTGACGGCTCCCGCGCAGGTTCTCTTTGCGAAGTGCTTAATGAATTTGCCAAACGCGGCGTGAATATGACACGAATAGAATCGCGACCCGCTCGAACGATTTTAGGCGCGTATATTTTTTTCTTCGACCTTGAGACGGACGCAGGCGACGCCGCTTTGAAGGAATCAATCCGCGCCGTTTACGATAAAAGTATTTGGCTGAAAAATCTCGGCGTTTTTCCTGTCATATACGCATAAAAAAAATTTCCCTTCCAAATCGGAGGGGAATTTTTATTTTGTCAGCTCGATGAATTTTTCTTCCAAACTTTGTCCCGCGCAGAGATTTTTTATTGTGTCCAATGCGACCAACTTCCCGCGATTTAAAATTGCCGCCCTGTCGCATAAAAATTCTGCCTCTTCTATGTAATGCGTCGTCAATACGATTGTAATTCCCTGCGCCTTCAAATTTTTTATCAGCTCCCATATTTTACGGCGAACTTGCGGATCAAGCGCAACCGTCGGTTCGTCTAAGAATAAAATTTTCGGTCGGTGAATCAAAGCACGAATTATTAATAGCCGCCTTTTCATGCCGCCCGATAATTCCCGCAAAAATGATTTACCGACTTTCTCAAGTTCCACAAATTTTAAAAGCTCCGCAATCCTCTCAAGCCGCGCAGATTTTTTTAAGTGATGAAGTCTCGCGTGCAGTTCCAAATTTTCTTCGACGGTTAAATCTTGGTCGAAATTCAAATGCTGAGGTACCACGCCGAGCAAGCTCTTTATAAAAATTTCGTTGCCGATAACTTTTTGCCCCTCAAATAGAATTTCGCCCGTCGTCGGCTTAAGTTGCAATGTCAACATTTTTATTGTTGTCGTTTTGCCCGCGCCATTCTTACCGAGTAAGCCGAAGACTTCGCCGCTAAAAATTTTAAAGCTCAATCTGTCGACTGCCCGAACGTCGCCAAAAACTTTTTCCACGTCGCAAAGTTCAATCATAAGCCGCCCCGCTTTCCTGCCCAACTTTATTCATAAAAATTCGGCGAACATGAAGATAACCCTTTTTATTTGAAAAGCCGCGCAGGCAGTTATATATTTTTGCAGGAAATATTTGCGGGTTGTCTAATAAGTACTGCTAATTTTCGCCGCAAAATTTTTTGGGAGGTGACTTGTATGGGGAAATTAATCGTTATAGAAGGCTCGGACGGCTCCGGTAAAGCGACGCAGACAAAAAAACTTTACGAACGTTTGAGCGATTTGGAAAGTAATGTAAAACGTCTGAGCTTTCCCAATTACGAATCCGAATCTTCCGCACTTATCAGAATGTATCTGCGCGGTGATTTCGGAGGCACGGCGGAGGCTGTCAATCCCTATGCGGCGGCAACCTTCTACGCCGTCGACAGATTTGCAAGCTATTTCGAGTGGAAGGATTTTTACAAAGAAGGCGGCATCGTCTTAAGTGATCGCTATGTTGAATCAAATATGGTTTATCAAGTAGCGAAGTTAAACAAGAGGGACGAGCGCAGTAAATTTCTGACGTGGCTTGAGGATTTGGAATACAATCGCTACGGTTTGCCGCGAGCCGATTTGACAATTTTTTTGGACATGCCGCCGGAAGTCTCGGCAATTCTTCGCAAGAAACGCGGGCGCGCCGATATTCACGAGAGCGACGCCGCTTATATGAAAAAAATTTACGAGACTTACAAGGAGCTTGCCAGAAAATATAATTGGAAAGTTGTCGATTGCGCCGTAGGAAATTTTGCAAGGAACACGACGGATATTTTTGAAGATATTTTGCCGCTGGTTGAAGAAATTTTGTTGCGCAAAGAAGATACCGATGAAGATTCCGACCGACAGGAAGATTTAAGGGGGAGCATTTTTGATTAAAGAAGTTTTGATAGTCGAGGGAAAATCCGACACAGCCGCCGTTAAACGTGCAGTCGATGCCGAGTGCATAGAGACAGGCGGCTTTCATTTTACTGCGCGGGTGATTAAAGACATTGCGGCGGCGTATAAAAAGCGCGGGATAATAATTTTAACCGACCCCGATTCGGCGGGCGAGAATATCAGAAATTTTTTGTCGAAGAAATTCCCCAATGCCAAACACGCTTACATTCCTCGCGAAGAAGCGACTGCCAATGATGACGTTGGAGTTGAGCAAGCCTCGCCCGAATCAATCAGAAAGGCGTTAAGCAAAGTTCGGACGCTTGAAATTAATCCTCGCAACGAATTTACGGCGGCGGAAATGGTTACGTTTAAATTATCGGGCGGCGCGGACAGTTCAGAACTTCGCGATAAAGTCGGGGCGGCTCTGGGAATCGGTTACGGCAATGTTAAAACTTTCGTTCGGCGATTGAATAATTACGGCGTGACTCGCGCAGAATTTTTGGAGGCGTTGAAAAATGTTACACCCGTTGATAGCTGACCCTTCGGCGACGCGCCATATACTTAAAAGATTTAAATTGCGGGCAGTCAAAGGACTCGGACAAAATTTTTTAATCGACGCCGATATTGTCAGACGAACGGTTGAGGCGGCTGAAATCTGCGCGGGCGACGAAGTTTTGGAAATCGGCGCGGGCATAGGAACCTTGACGCAAGGCTTGCTTGAGGCGGGCGCGAAAGTTACGGCAGTTGAAGTGGATAAAAAATTACCCGCCGTCCTCAAAGAGACGCTCGCGGGCTATGAAAATTTTAAATTGGTCGAAGGCGACATTTTAAAAATAAATATCTCGGAACTCATGACGCAAAATTTCAAAGTCGTTGCCAATCTGCCTTACTATATTACGACACAAATTCTGTTGACATTGCTGGAAAAAAATTTGCCCGTAACCAAAATCGTTACAATGGTACAAAAAGAAGTCGCCGAACGTATGACTGCCGCGCCCGGCTCGAAAATTTACGGGGCATTATCGGTAGCCGTGCAATTTCGTTCGGAGTCGCGAATCGCCTTTGAAGTACCGCCCGAATGTTTTTTGCCGCCGCCCGAAGTTACAAGCGCGGTCGTAGTCTGCGACGTTCGCAAACCAAACTTTGAAGTCAGCGACGAAGATTTTTTTATAAAAGTTGTACGGTCGGCATTTGCTCAACGCAGAAAAACCTTGATAAACTCTTTGGCGGGCGCGGGCTTTAATCGGGAAAAAGTTTTGGCGTCGGGCATTGACGTTACACGCCGCGCAGAAACTTTAAGCCTTGAAGAATTCGCCAAACTCGCGACGGCTTTACAGAATTAAAACTTTGCAGGAAAATTTCAAAGACGATAGAATAAAACTTGCGAAAAAATTTACGGAGGGATAAATTCAAATATGAAAGATTACAAAAGCGGAAGTATAAGAAATGTAGCATTCTGCGGTCACGGCCGCTCAGGCAAAACCACTTTGCTTGAAGCGGCACTCTTCGACAGCGGCGCGACGACTCGACAAGGTAACGTCGATCTCGGTACCGGCGTCCTTGACTTCGAACCGGAAGAAAATAAACGTAAAATGTCTATCAGTGCGAGTTTGGCGGCTCTTGAGTGGAAGAATTTTAAAATCAACGCTGTCGACGTACCGGGCTTTCCCGATTTTGTAGCGGAAATGCACGGAGCACTTGCGGCGGCTGATTCAACCGTTATCGTCGTTTCGGCAAGCGCAGGCGTCGAAGTCGAGACAGAAAAGGCTTGGGCTCTCGCCGAAAATCTCAATCTCCCGCGTGCTTTCTTTATAACCAAAATGGACAGGGAACACGCCGATTTTGAAAAAGTTCTTCAGCAACTCAAAGATAAATTCGGCAACAGCGTCGTTCCGGTTCAAATTCCTATCGGCAAAGAAGACAGCTTTAAAGGCGTCGTCGATTTAGTCAAAGCTTTCTCCAAAATCAAAGCCGATGACGAACAGATTGACGCGGCTCCCGTTGCGGACGAGGTTGAAGATAAACGCCTTGAAATGTTGGATATAGTAGCCGAATTCAACGATGAACTTATGGAAAAATATCTTGAGGGCGACGTTGAAGATTTGGACGAAAACGAAATCAGCGAGGCTTTGGCAACGGGCATACGCGAGGCAAAAGTTTTCCCTGTCTTCGTCGGCAGCGGACTTAAAAATGTCGGCGTTAAAAAATTCCTCAACAGCATTGTCGAATTCTTCCCCGCGCCCGATTCAAAAGATTATCAAGGCATTAATCCCAAAACAGATGAACTCGTCGAACGCAAAGTTACCGAGCCTTTCAGCGGACAGATTTTCAAAACAATGGTTGACCCGTTTGTCGGTCGTATGTCCTATGTGCGCGTAATCAGCGGCGATATGAAAGGCGATGCGACTTATCAACTTATCGCCGAAAATGACGAGGGGCAGGAACGTTTAAGCGGGCTTTTCACAATGCAAGGCAAGAAACAAATTCCCGTCGATGTTGCACATGCGGGCGATATTGTCGTTACGTCGAAACTCGCCAATGCAAAAACCGGCGACACTCTCTGCGACAAAGCCGCTCCGATTAAATACGAACGCATTAAATATCCCGAACCGATGTTGGCAATGGCTGTTACTTCGGAGAAAAAGGGCGAGGAAGATAAAGTATTCGGCGCGATAACTCGTCAGCAAGACGAAGACCCGACGATTATGCTGGTTAAGAATTCCGAGACCAAGCAGACGATTCTTAAAGGCGTCGGCGAAGTTCATTTGGATATTTTGAGCGATAAACTTCAACGCAAATTCGGCGTCAAAATGGTATTGGGCGAGCCGCGAGTTGCTTATCGCGAGACTATTCGCAAGGAAGTCGAAGTTCAAGGCAAGCACAAGAAACAATCGGGCGGACACGGACAATACGGCGATGTTTGGCTGAGAATCGGTCCGAATAAGGAAGGCACCGGCAACGTTTGGTCTGAAAGTATTTTCGGCGGCAGTGTTCCGCGTCAATATTTCCCTGCAGTCGAAAAGGGCACTCAAGAAACTTTGGCAGACGGAGTTATCGCGGGCTATCCTGTCGTCAATGTCAGCGTCAATCTGTTTGACGGCTCCTATCACGCAGTCGACAGCTCCGAAGCCGCTTTCAAAATGGCAACGTCTATCGCGATTAAGAAGGGCATTCTCTCTGCCGACCCGATTTTGCTTGAGCCGATTGACGAAATTACAGTCCTCACGCCCGAAAATTATATGGGCGACATTATCGGCAAACTCAATTCAAAGCGCGGCAAGATTTTGGGCATGGATCCTAAAGGTAAGGGCATGACCGAAGTTAAAGCTTTGATTCCTTCGAGCGAGCTTTATAAATATGCGACGGATTTGCGCTCTCAAACTCAAGGACGCGCCTCTTACAGCTTGAAG
>JAFZIQ010000034.1 GCA_017554285.1 Selenomonadaceae bacterium | reverse complement strand
TCGGCAAGTTTTTTATCGGCGAGCAATGCCAAATGTGCCGTCGGGAAATTTTTTCGCAACGTCGTCAAGACAGGTGTAACCAACATTAAATCGCCCAAGTGCATTAAATTTATAACTAAAATTTTCATACGGTCACCCTAAAGCCGCCAATAATTCATCGCGATTGACGGCATAAGTTCCGACTTTGGCAACTACGACGCCCGCCGCCATATTTGCAAGGTACGCCGCCTTCTCCGAATCGATTTTTCCTGCCAATGCCAATGCGAATACCGCTATAACCGTGTCACCCGCGCCCGATACGTCAAAAACTTCTTGTGCCCTTGCCTTTATGTGAGAAATTTTTTCTCCGTCAATCAAACTTAAACCCGCCGCCGAACGCGTCACCAATAATCCACTTAAATTAAATTCGTCTATGACTTTCCGCGCAGATTCTTCTATCTGAACGTCGATATTCGATATTTTTTTCGGCAAAACAGCGTTAAGCTCCTTAAGATTCGGCGTGATAAAGCTCGCATCAAAATATTTTTGCCACTTATCGCCTTTAGGGTCGACGACTACGCATTTTTTTTGCGCCCGACACGCACTTATAATCTCGCGGCAAATTTTTTTCGTGCAGACGCCCTTGCCATAGTCAGAAATTATAACCGCGTCGACTTCGGGCAATCGCTCAAAGAATTTTTCAAGCAAAATCTTTTCATCTGCCGCGTCGAGTAAACTTGAGTCCTCAAAATCAAGCCGTATCATCTGCTGATGCCCGCTTATCACTCGGATTTTCGTTGTCGTCGGCTTTGAAGTCTCTATCACGCCCGAATAATCTACGCCCAGCTTTTTTAACTTGCTAAGGAAAATTTCGCCGTGATTATCCGCGCCGACTTGCCCGATTATCGACGTTCGCGCTCCCAATAACGCCAAATTATGTACGACATTAGCCGCGCCGCCTAAAGTTTCCTTGACTTCCAAAACATGCGCTATCGGAACGGGGGCTTCGGGCGATATTCGCGTCACTTCGCCGAAATAATATTTATCCAGCATGACATCGCCGACTACCAGCACTTTGCACGCGCTGATTCCATTAGCAACAAAATTTTTAAGTTCATCAATCATCTTAAGCCCTCAAATGCGACCTTTGCCGCCGAAATTGTCTTTTCTATATCCTCGTCGCTGTGTACTGCCGACATAAACAGCGTTTCAAATTGCGACGGAGCTAAATATATGCCTTGTTCCAACATTGACAGGAAAAATTTCCTAAACATTTCCTGATTCGCCGCCGCCGATTCATCGTAATTAGTTACTTCGCGTTCGCTGAAGAATATCCCGAACATGGAGCCTGCTTGAGGCGTTTGAATTGTGATTTGTGATTTCTGCGCGGCATTTCTTATTCCTGTGACTAATTTTGAAGTCTGCTTGATTATCTTTTCCGTCAAATGTTCTTCCAGTAGAATTGTAAGTGTTTCAATGCCCGCCGTCATCGCTAACGGGTTCCCGCTTAACGTTCCCGCTTGATAAATCCGTCCGTCTGGCGAAACGTTGCGCATAATATCTTCGCGCCCGCCGTAAGCCGCGCAGGGCAGTCCTCCGCCGATTATTTTCCCTAAACAAGTTAAATCCGGCGTGACGTGATATTTTTCCTGCGCCCCGCCGAGTGATACTCTGAATCCGCACATTACTTCATCGAAAATCAATAACGCGCCGTATTTTTGAGTGACTTCACGTAGACCGCGCAGATAATTTTCTTTCGGCAAGACTAATCCCATATTACCTGCGATAGGCTCAACAATTATCGCCGCGATTTGTTCGCCGCATTGATTAAAAGCATTTTCGACGGCAGTTAGGTCGTTGTAAGGTAAAGTTATCGTATCCTGCGCGGTTCCGCGAGTAACTCCGGGGCTTGAAGGCTCTCCGAATGTCGCCGCGCCACTGCCAGCCTTAACTAGCAATGAATCGCTGTGCCCGTGATAGCAACCAATGAATTTTACAATCTTTTCGCGTTGAGTATAGCCGCGAGCAACTCTTAACGCGCTCATCGTGGCTTCAGTGCCGGAATTAACCATGCGCATTACTTCCATAGACGGAAAAATTTTATTCACGAGCCTTGCGAGTTGCGTTTCAAGTGTAGTTGGTGCGCCGAAAGTAGTTCCGCGAGCGATTTGACGGTTAAGAGCGTCGATAATGCGCGGATGAGCGTGACCGAGTATAAGAGGACCCCAAGATAAGACGTAATCGACATAAGAATTTCCGTCGATGTCGAAGATATGGGAGCCTGAGCCGTGAGAAATGAACGGCGGATTAGAATTAACGCTTGAAAAAGAACGGACAGGACTGTTGACGCCGCCCGGCATAAATTTTTTAGCCTCAATGAATGCTTGAAAAGATTTTGTTAAGTTCATGACAATACCTCCGCAACGTCGAGGGCATGATAAGTAATGATAATATCTGCGCCGGCGCGTTTCATGGCGGTCAAATTCTCAATAACAATGCGCTGTTCGTCAATCCAACCGTTGGCGGCGGCGGCTTTAACCATAGCATATTCGCCGCTGACGTTGTAGACGGCTACGGGGCGATTTATGCGTTCGCGAACCTTAGAAACAACGTCCAGATAAGCAAGGGCAGGCTTAATCATAATAATATCTGCGCCTTCCGCCAAATCCAATTCAACTTCCTTGAGAGCCTCGCGAATATTGGCGCAATCCATTTGATATTGTTTTCTGTCGCCAAATTGAGGGGCGGAATCTGCGGCATCGCGGAAAGGAGCATAATAGCCCGACGCATATTTAACGGCGTAACTCATGATTGAAACGTTGACAAAATTTTTATCGTCGAGTGCTTCACGAATGGCGGCAATTCGCCCGTCCATCATATCAGACGGCGCAACAATATCCGCGCCCGCCTCTGCTTGACTGACAGCAACTTTCTGCAAAAGTTTTAACGTCTCGTCATTATCAACATAGTTTCCGCAAAGTTTTCCGCAATGACCGTGCGCAGTGTATTGGCAAAGGCAAACATCACCAACGATAACCAATTCGGGGACGGCTTTTTTAATGGCGGCGATAGCGCGTTGAACGGGGCTGTTCATATCCCAAGCCGAAGAGCCGATTTCGTCCTTATATTCGGGCAAACCAAAGATTTCGACGGCGGGAATACCGAGTGCGGCAATTTTTTTCGCAAGCTCGACGGCATTATCAACGGACAAATGATAACAATCGGGCATTGAAGGAATTTCTTCGCGAACATTTTCACCCGCTACAACAAACAGCGGATAAATCAAATCTTTGACAGATAAATTTGTTTCGCGAACCATCGAACGCAGATTTTCATTAAGTCGTAACCTGCGCGGACGTAACTTTAACATTAAAATCAGCTCCTTATTTAGGAATCAGGAATTAGGAACTGGGAACTAAAAACTACTAATTCCCAATTCCTAACTCCTAATTACTCTTTGACGGCATTAAGACGATATTGACGGGTAAATTGCTTGCGCCCGGCGGCGAATATTCAAAACTCACTTGTCCACGATAACTTCCAAGCTCGGAAAGTTCCGTGCCTTCAGTCATAAGCGAAATACCTTCCATTCTTGCCAACATGACATGAGGAGGTTCGGGCGGCGTTCTATCTCCAAAATAAAGTTTCCGCGCAGGCGTTTGAATCACGCCGGAACTGTTTCCGTATTTGTATCTCAATGCTCCCGCATATTGACCGCCCAGAGGACTCAGGCAAAAGCGCGTTAAAGATTTCGTGCGAAAGTTAATCGTATAATTTATTCCGTAGTTACCGTAGTTAATGACTTCCGAGCCGTCAGTTGCGTCGATACCGCGCTTAAATTTGTCGTTCACATTGTCGCCGATTAAAATATAACCAAGTCCGTCACGTTTCCAATCGTAAGGCTTTTTAAGTGTCAACGTTCGATTCATATTTTTAAACGTCCCGCGCAGAGCGTATTCGTCTTTGGGCAAAATTTCTGCGCGGTCGAGGAATAAAAGCGGATCTGCATTTTCGGGATACATCATAAGATAAATTTTAACGGGCTTATTGGAAATGAAATCGCAAACACCGTGAATCAGCTGACCGGGATTAAGCAAAAAATATTTTTCGTAAGGCTGATAAACTTTCCGTTCATAACGTCGCAACTCAATTTTGTCCTTGAAATTATTTTGCATGTACATTGTTTGAGTACCCTTGCCGACACGAAAATAATTTCTGTTAGGCTCGCTCATGCCGCCGCGAGTGATTTTTATACTCGCATTGCCGTTCGAGGTATTCTCAAAAATAATCGCGAAACGCTTGCGAACGCCGGTATCGTTCAGATGATAAAATAAAATCCGAGCGTCGCCGCTGACTGTATCGGTATATAAAATGCCGTTTTTGCGGACGTATTCGGGGCTGTCGGAGAAAATCAAGGTGCCGCCGCTGTCTTGCGAATCGACTTCAAGCTTATGCATGACGGTTGAGATTTTCTCGGCGGAAGTAACGGGTAAAAATGTTAAGAATGAAATTGCTGTTGCCAAAAGTTTTTTGATGAAGTTCAACGAAATATCTCCTTAAAAATTTTTTGGGAATTATAACATGCGGCGATTAAAAGCACAAAAATTTTTCTTGACAATCGGCGGGAAATGATTTAATATAGCCGCGTTTTGGGGACGTAGCTCAGCTGGGAGAGCATCAGGTTCGCAATCTGGGGGTCAAGGGTTCGAATCCCTCCGTCTCCACCAATGACATAGAAAATTTCAAGGCGGGAGCTTAAAAACTTCCGCCTTTCGCGTTTGAAGGGTGGTTTAAATATGTCGACACAAATGCAGGCGGCTCGCGAAGGAAAAATAACCGACGCAATGAAAATCGTAGCTGAAGCAGAAAAATTATCCGCTGAAAAAATTCGTGAAGGCGTGGCGCAAGGCGTCATTGCAATCTGCGCGAATATCAATCATAAATCATTGAAACCTTGCGGCGTCGGAGCGGGCTTGAGGACAAAAGTTAATGCAAATATCGGCACGTCGAGCACTTTTCCCGACATCGAGCCGGAACTTTTGAAATTGGACGAGGCGATTAAATGCGGCGCGGATTCGGTTATGGATTTAAGCACGGGCAATAATATCGACGTTTCGCGCAGAAAAATTATTGAGCATTCGTCGATAATGGTTGGAACGGTTCCGATTTATCAAGCGGCGGTTGAGGCGATTAAAAATCACGGCGCGATTGTTTCAATGACGGAAGAAGATTTGCTTAAGGCGATAGAAACGCAAGCCAAAGACGGCGCGGATTTTATGACGTTGCATTGCGGAGTTACGCGGGCGGCGATTGAAAAACTTCGGACGCAAAAGCGCGAAATGGATATTGTAAGTCGAGGCGGCTCGTTTATCGCGGGTTGGATTCTTTATAACGAACGTGAAAATCCTCTTTACGAACGCTACGATGATATTTTAGACATCTGCGCGAAATACGACGTTACGATAAGTTTAGGCGACGGCATGAGACCCGGTTGTATAGCCGACGCGACGGACAGAGCGCAATTAACCGAGCTGATAACTTTAGGCGATTTGGTTGACAGGGCATGGCGTCGCGGCGTTCAAGTTATGGTTGAAGGTCCCGGACACGTTCCCTACGACCAAATTGAAGCGAACATGAAACTTGAGAAAAGAATTTGCAGGAACGCGCCGTTTTATGTTCTCGGACCTCTCGTTACGGATATTGCGCCCGGATACGACCATATAACGGCGGCGATAGGCGGAACGCTTGCGGCAGTCAGCGGCGCGGATTTCTTATGTTACGTGACGCCTGCCGAACATTTATGCTTGCCGACGATTGAAGATGTGCATGACGGAGTTATTGTTTCAAGGATAGCCGCCCATGCCGCTGATTTGGTTAAAGGCGTCGCGGGTGCTCGCGAATGGGATTTGAAAATGGCTCGTGCCAGAAAAATTCTTGACTGGGACGCGCAGATTAATCTTGCCATTGATTCAGAACTTGCCGAGAAAAAGCGCGGAGCACGGAATAAATCGGGCGAAACGGCTTGCAGTATGTGCGGCGAATATTGCGCGGTTAAAATCGTCAGCAAATATTTTGATTCGCCCGTCTGCCCTTGCAACGATTAAAATCTCTGTTCCCTGTTCCCTAATCCCTGTTCCCTAATTGCAATTTGTAAAATCATTGTCTATAATGATTCTGAATAAAAATTGAAAAGGGAGTGAGACTTTTGCCGACAGGAAGAATAATCGACTTGGCAGCGAAGTCGCAGGAGATAAAGGAAAACGAATTGCCCGCCGCGCTGATTTATTTGGGAGAAAGAGCCGCCGTCCGCGATTGGCAAGAATTATTTTTCACCGCTGTAAAATGTCTTTATGTCGAATTTTCCGACACGATTAACAGCCTCTGCAGTACCGACCCGACGCGCACACTTTTTTTGCGAACAAATACGATTGACATGGAAGCTCCGAAAAAAATTGCGTCGATGATTTATCTGGAAACTCAGCGCACGCCCAATCAAATCCTCAAGGCGATTAAAATTATTTTCAACCGCGCAGGCGTTCGCAATATCAAAATGCAAATCGAAGTTCGCGAGGCTCAAATTGCCGAATCGTTTTACACAGAAAAATTTTCGCCGACCGTTGAATTGCCGCCGCCTCCAAGAAAGGCCAAGAATCCGAAGCCTGTTTTGCATTTGAATCAGACGATTGAAGAAATGTTGGCGGCACTCGACGCTATGGAAACTTATCCGCAAAAAAATTCCAAAATCGTTTTACCTCATGCCGAGAAATTTGGGAAGGTTGAGCCGACGATTTTCGGGAATTTATTTTTCGTACTGGAAGGCGAGCGTTACGGACCTTTTGCCAATGAAAAAAATCGTTACGTCGCGTTAATGGAGTGCCTCGCCGAAATGTATCCTTATCAGATTTTGAAAGAGGCGGGACACCACATTAACAGCCAACATCGCTTGACTTTGATGAAAGGCGGCAGTTATTTATATTTCCGCGAACCTGTCGAGTTACCGAATAATTTATTTTTGGATAAAGATTTTCCCGACCGCGTCCTTGTAGAAAATGAACGATATTATTTGGCGCGTTGCGGATTGCATTTTGAAACTGTAATGTTCGGTGCCTAAAAATTTTCAAATTCGCTTGCCTGCAGTCAACTTTATAACTTATAATAATGCGAAGTATTTTTAGGAGTGGTTGACTATGAACCTCACACGCAGAAATTTTGTAAAGCTTGCAGGTATAGCGGGACTTGTCGGACTTGCAAACGGTCTGACGGGTTGCGGAAATAACTCTGCTGAAAATAGAAACGTAGCGGAGGCAAATAAATTTCCGCCGAATGAAAAAGCTAAAGTTTACTTTACCAAAACTATAGATGCAGAACATTTGATTGCGATTTATAAAAAAATAAATTCTGATATTGTCGGCAAGGTTGCCATTAAAATTCATACGGGCGAGCCGCACGCTCCAAATATTTTGTCGCCGGAGATAATACAACCGTTTCAAGCGCAAGTGCCTGATTCGACGATTGTAGAAACGAATACTCTTTATGCAGGGCCTCGTTCGACGACCGAACGACACAGGAGAGTTTTGAAAACTAACGGTTGGACTTTTTGCGACGTTGATATTCTCGACGAGGAAGGCGACGTTGTTTTTCCTGTCAGTCGGGGTTTGCATTTAAGAGAAGTTGCTATGGGTTCGCATTTGGCTAATTATGATTCATTGATTGTCTTAACTCACTTTAAAGGACATGCAATGACAGGTTACGGCGGCTCGTTGAAAAATATCGGTATGGGTTGCGCGTCGGCTAAGAAAGGCAAGCGACAAGTTCACGGTTTGGAAGATTTTAATGAATGGGTAATGGGCAAAACTTTTTTGGAATTATTATCAGACAGCGGCAAGGCGATTTGCGATCATTTCGGAAAGCAAATGGCATTTATAAATGTTATGCAGAGATTGAGCATAGATTGTGATTGTGCGGGAGCCGGAGCCGCCGCGCCCGTCATGCCGGATTTGGGAATACTTGCCTCGAATGATATTCTTGCCGTTGAAAAGGCGGCAGTTGATATGATTTACAATTTTGAAGACGACAGGAAGAATGATTTGATTACACGCATAGAAAGTCGGGGAGGGCGTCATCAGCTTGCCGCTATGGAGCAACTCGAAATGGGCACTCCTAATTACGAAATTATTTCAATCGATTAGATTTGAACAGATAAAAAAACCCGCCGAGATTTTTTCGACGGGTTAATTTTTTTGTCCGCGCAGATTTTTTTAGGGATTAGGGAACGGGGAACAGGGATTAGTTTAATTTTTTGCCGCTGATAGTGTGAGCTGTGCCGTTGATTTTAATGGATTCACTTGCAGAGATTCCTTCGAGCAAGACTTTGCCGCCGCCTTTTATCGAAAGTATCAAAGTACCGTTGTCAGTAT
>JAFZIQ010000033.1 GCA_017554285.1 Selenomonadaceae bacterium | reverse complement strand
GGCATGAGAATTCTTGCCTGAAGTTTTCTACCGCAGGGACTGCGGGAAGTAACGCCTGTATGAGAGGAAATAAGACGCAACTACGGCGCGACCTCGTTGATTCAGGAAGCTCCCGCCTCTTAGCCGTTAGGCGTAGGCGGGTGTAGTTCACTAAAATCGATAAACAGAATCACAAAGAAAATAATTTACGATCGTGCACTGGAAAAAGACAGGCGGTGGAAGAGAGAAGAACTTAAAATAATGACAGAAAATTTGCCGAAACTTCCTGCTCATACAAGAATTTGCAGAAAGGTTGCCAGAAAATTTTTCAAGTTATTTGAGTCGAAAGAACAGGCGGCGGGAGATTGAAATGCAAAGTTTTGAGGAAAAAGATTATGAACAAGTCGGCAAACTTATTGAGGATTTTCTTCTCAAATACGCCGAAAAAGACAGCTCTATGAGTGACGAAGAATTTTTGAGAAATATACTTGCCGATGAACTCCCCAAAATGTCCAAAAAGAAAATTGCCGAAATGTGCCGAGAAATCTTTGACAGTAACAAAAACATAAAAGACTTTTTGGAGAATGCGGGGAAATCGGCGGGATATGAAAATGCAACCGAGAATTGGTTTTGCGAAAAAATTAAAAGTTCCATACTCAACGGCGATTATGATTTTATTCAAAGGCTTTGCCTTCAAAACGAAATTTTAAACAAGGTAAACCATAGTTCGATTCAAATATCGGAAGGTTTTCATGGAATAAATTTTGTTCCGTCTCCCAATGAAGAAATTCCTTTTTCTGCCGAAGAAATTATTTATCCGAAAAGTACTCTCGGAAAAAAATCTGCGCCGTTAAACACTAATGTTCATCAAGCGGCAATAGATGCCGGCGTAAAAAAATCTATCATGACGCAATACAAACGAATCATGAACCTTGACTTCGCTAATCTTAACGTTCGGGCAGATGTTTCAAGCATTGCCGCAAATTTGAGCAGAAACGCCGCATTAACCGGAGTTTGCGGAATGGCATTGACTACCGGGCTTTCCGTGCTTTTTAAAAGCAGTGCATTACGAAAAAATTTTACCGGACTGATAATAAAAACCGGGACAACCGACAGTCTGCGCGTCGTAGTTACGGGAGCCTTAAAAGTCGGTGCGGAACGCAGAATGTTACCCTTGCTCACTCGTACAACTCCGATGATTACTTTAACCGCAATCGCTTTAATAGCCATTGAGAGTGCAAAAACAATCGTGCAATACGTCAACGGTGAAATTAAATGCTTAGAGGCTTTAAATCAAGTCAGCAAGATTTCGACTTCGGCAATTTGTTCCGTGATTTTTGGTATTCAAGGCGGATTGTTCGGCGCGGCGACACTGGCGGCTATTCCCGTTGCCTCGCCTCTTGTCGGGGCATTCATAGGAGAGCTTATCGGCACAATGGCAGGTTATGAAGTCGGAAGAATCACTTACAACAATGTTAAAACTTTGTTGATAAATACTCGGAATATCTTGAATGCAAATTATGGAATCATGGAAATGCTGAACAAAGAAAATGTTCTGCTTACAAGTAAGAGCAACGTCATATTAAAGGCGCAATCCGGTTTGTATTGGTAGCATGGAAAAGTTTTCAATTAATCGCCGCGTTTGAAGGATAAAAAACTTTTCGGCGGCAACGTGACGTTGCATCCTGCAAGCGCGTTTCGACGTTGAAAAGTTTTCAATTAATCGCCGCGTTTGAAGGATAAAAAAACTTTTCGGCGAAATTTCCTTGAGTTAAATGGTTAAAATAACTGGAGGCGGATTTGATGGCAAATGATAAAATGCGCAAGGGCGTCGAGACAGCCGGAGATAAGAAAGGCATATTGCTTGAGACCGGTACAAACGAATTTGAGATAGTCGAATTCAGTATCGGCGGCGTGAATTACGGAATAAACGTTGCAAAAGTTCGCGAAGTCATTCAGAGGACACCTGTAACCGAAATGCCGCAAGCGCACCCTTACATTGACGGATTATTTACTCTGCGCGGTAAAGCAATTCCTCTCGTAAATCTTCCGCGTTGCTTGAATGTCACGAACGGCGACGAGGCAAAAAATATTATCGTCACCGAAATTAACAACTACGACATAGGATTTTTGGTGGAAAATGTATCGCGAATTCACCGTATATCGTGGAAAGACATGGAGCCTTCGCCGGAAGTCGGAGATCAAAGCCGCGTTGTCGGTATTGTCAAAATGCCCAACAGAATTGTCTTGCTCCTTGACTTCGAGACGATTATTGCGGAAGTCAATCCGGAAATTAATGCAAAACTCACGACGGTTACGGACGCCACTGCAGACGTTAAGGCGGCGCGCTCAAATGTTCACGTTGTTGTTGCGGAAGATTCGGCTATGCTCCGCGATTTGCTTGTTACGACTTTGCACGATTCGGGTTACAGATTCGTCCGCGACTTCGGCAACGGCAAAGATGCTTGGGAATATCTGCAAAATCTTGCGAGCAAGCCCGGTGAAATTTCTGAACACGTCGGCATAATCGTTTCCGATGTTGAAATGCCCATTATGGACGGTCACAGATTCTTAAAACTCGTTCGCGCCAATGAAAGACTTAAAGACGTTCCGTTTGTCCTGTTCTCGTCGCTTATCAATGAAGAAATGCGCTTGAAGGGCGAAGAACTCGGCGCGAGTGCGCAAATTTCCAAACCTGAAATCGGGCAACTTATCAGTCTGCTTGACGGTTTTATTTTCGGCAAAAAACAATCGGTCAGTATTTAAATATTTCTCAGCCCGCGCAGTTCGGCGGGTTTTTTTATTGCTAAAAAGGACAATAACGGCTAAAATTGCGTGGTATGAAAAATTTTAAGCGGAGGTAAAGTTAATGGCGCGATTATTTGGAACGGACGGCGTGCGCGGTGAGGCAAATACCGAATTGCAACCGGAATTGGCATATAAAATGGGACGAGCGGCGACGATTTTTTTCGGACAACGTTCAAAAGGCAGACCGCAAATATTAATCGGACGCGATACGCGAGTTTCGGGCGAAATGTTGGAGGCGGCATTGGTCGCGGGAATTTGTTCGGCGGGCGGCAATGCGATTTTGGCGGGAGTGGTTCCTACGCCGGCAGTTGCTTATTTGGCTCGGAAACTTCATGCGGCGGCGGGTATAGTAATCAGTGCGTCGCATAATCCTTTTCAAGACAACGGGATTAAATTTTTCGGCGGCGACGGATATAAATTGCCCGATAAAGTTGAGGACGCGATTGAAAAAATCGTCCGCGAATTCGACAGCAAGAAAACTTTTTATCGACCGACGGGCGAAGGCGTAGGACATATTGAATATCGCCAAAATCTTTTGGAGGATTATATAAGTTTCGTAATGAGTACGACTTCGGAGCGATTTGACGGCATGAAAATTGTATTGGACTGCGCGAACGGCGCGGCTTATAAGGCAATGCCTACAGTTTTGGAGCGACTCGGCGCGGAATTGATTTTGCTCGGCGATAATCCGAACGGAATTAACATTAATGATTGTTGCGGCTCAACTCACATGGAAAATTTGCGCCTTGCGGTTTTGAGAAATAAGGCGAATATCGGCATTGCGCATGACGGCGACGCTGACAGGTGCCTTTGCATTGACGAAAACGGCGAGATTATCGACGGCGACCACATTATGATTATCTGCGCGAAATTGATGATGAAAGTCGGCGCGTTGAATAAAAATACGGTCGTGGCAACGGTTATGAGCAATATAGGTTTTCGTCAAGCGTTGGAAGAACTGGATTTGGCTTGCGAAATTACGGCGGTCGGCGACAGATACGTTTTGGAGAATATGCGGGAGAATGATTACAAACTCGGCGGCGAACAATCGGGTCATATAATTTTTTCGGACTATTCGACGACGGGCGACGGCTTGATAACGGCTTTGCAAGTTTTAACCGCCATGAAAAAGTTCAATGCGACGGCAAGCGAGTTAAACGGACTCATGACGACTTATCCGCAGGTTTTGATTAATGTTAAAGTCAAGAATAAAAAGGCTTGCGAAGAATCGGAGGCAGTCAGGCTTGCGATAGTCGAAGGCGAATTTGAACTTGGAAACACGGGCAGAATTTTAGTCAGACCTTCGGGGACGGAGCCGCTTGTTCGCGTAATGGCTGAGGGCAAGGATAAAAATCAGCTCAATCGAATTTGCAACAAGATTGCGGCTGAAATTGAAAAGGCGGCAAACGGCTGACAGCATAATCTTTGCCTTGAAAAATTAATTCAGAACAAAAAAATTGCGCTTGACCGTAAAATTCAGTCGAGCGCGTATTTTTTATACTTCGTTGGCAGTTAAGAGAGTATCGACCTTCAAATCCGTTCGGCGATTTAAATCGATAAATTCATCCTTAGTCGTTTGGACGATTGGCAATGCCGTAACTCGCGAATTATCAATATAAACGATTTTGGCGCGTTGTCCGTCGCTCAGTCCGACCCAGCCGCCGTTAAGAGCCTGCAAAAGATTTTTGATGAACAACACAACAAAGCGCGTTTCAAGTTTGCCCGCCAATGCGTCATTGTACAAAACTTTGATAATATCGAACGGCGAATTTCTTTTGGCGTAGGAACGATTGGTTGCCATTGCGTCATAAATATCAAGCACGGCGATAATTTTCCCGAAATCGCTGATTTTATCGCCGCGTAAATTGCTCGGATAGCCGCTGCCGTCGCAACGCTCATGATGATGCAAAATGCCCTGCAAAACGTTTTTTAATTTCTTCAACGGCGAATCCAAAACAATAGCATAACCGTAGACGGCATGTTTTTTAATTTCGTTGAATTCATCTTCGTCAAGCTTGCCGGTTTTATTGAGAATGCCCTTTGAGATCTTCATTTTGCCGATTTCGCTTAGAAGACCCGTCATAACCAATTCGCCGACTTGTTGAGATTTGAAATCGAGCCAATGAGCCATAATCCCGGATAGAATCCCGACGTTCAGCGCGTGATGAATCACATAATCGCCGTCGCGTTTCATGTTGTGAATTTGCGTGATAGCCTTTGTGCCGTCGTCGCAGAGTTCCGAAATATTATCGGCGCGAATTAACTCTGCCAATTCCTTCATGTCGAGCTTGCCTGTATTGGCGCAACCGTAATAGAGATTTTGCGTCGAGGTGAAACAATTTTTGTAGCAACGAAAATAAACTTTATCGATTAAATGTTCCTGACTTGCCGAAGTGGGCGCGTAATCTTCATGAGTAACGTCGATATACACCGAGAAAACATTTTTCCCGCGCAGTTTATCGAGTAATTCCGAAGTCAGTTTAACATTTTCCTTGATGAGAATTTTACCGTCAAAATCTTTAACCGCACGTCCGACCTTCATGCCGGAACGGAGTTCGGTTATATCGTAAGCCTTTAACATCCCATCTCCTCCTAAAATATTTTTTGCATTATAAAACATTTCGTCTGTAAAAAAAAGACAGCCGCAAAATTTTCTGCAACCGCCTTAAAAAATTCTTCCGCGCAGATTTTAGGTTTTGTCGCTGTATGTAAGTAAATTATTTTCTTTGGTGAATATGTAAGTGTAAGAAAAAACCTCGCCGCTTACGTGTCAGACGAGGTTTTTCCCTTCATACAGTTGGTATTAGCTGGAATATTGGCTGATACATTATAAAAAAAAAAAACGGGCTGTCAAGATAAGTTTAAAGAAAATTTTCATTGCATTTGGAACTGATTTTAAATAAAAACGGCGGTGTGAATGGACAAAAAAATAACCCCTGCGAAGTTGCGGGGGCTTTTTTTTCATGACGCGATGATTTGATTGAACTTATCGCCGTAAGCGAGCGCGAGATTTTGCCGCAAGTTGGCGAAGTAATTCAGGTTGTCGTCGTCGGTAATGAATTTCTCTGCTGCGTCGCGAGCCTTAATTAAAAGTTCGAGGTCGCGGAAGACATCGGCGATTTTCAAATCGGGCAAGCCGTGTTGAGCCTCACCGAAGAATTGACCGGGTCCGCGCAGTTTCAAATCTTCTTCAGCGAGTTTAAAACCGTCATTAGTCGATTCCATAGTTTCGAGTCGGGCACCGGAGACGCCGGATTTTTTATCGGAAATCAAAATGCAGTAAGATTTTTCAGAACCGCGCCCGACACGCCCGCGCAGTTGATGAAGTTGAGCCAAACCGAATCTTTCAGCGTGTTCGACGACCATAACGCTTGCATTGGGCACATCAACGCCGACTTCGATAACAGTAGTTGAAACGAGCAATTTAGTTTCGCCGTCGCGGAATTTTTCCATGATTTCATCCTTATCACGCGGTTTCATTCTGCCGTGAAGGAGCGCGCAAGGAATATCGCGGAAAATTCCGTTGCTTAGCATGTCGAAAATTTCTTCAGCGGGTTCAATATCGGCGAGCGTTTCGGATTCGCTGCGTTCAATGAGCGGGCAGACGACGTAAGCTTGACGACCCGCCAAAATTTCTGCGCGGACGAAATCATAGATTTTTTTACGACTGCGAATGCTTTTCGCCACAGTTTTAATCGGTTTACGACCCGGCGGCAATTCTTTTATTAATGAAACGTCCAAATCGCCGTAAACAGTCAATGTCATGGTACGCGGAATGGGAGTTGCAGTCATAACGAGCATATCGGGCAATGTATCGGATTTTTTTTCGAGAGTTGAGCGTTGATTCACGCCGAAACGGTGTTGTTCGTCGGTTACGACCAGTCCGAGCTTATCAAATCGCACTCCTTCCTGAATCAATGCGTGAGTTCCGATGACAATATCCAATTCGTGAGCCGAAATTTTTTGATAAAGTTCCTCGCGAGATTTTTTTGAGCGTGTAATTTTCGCGCTAAGCAAACCGACGCGGATTCCCAAGTCATTAAGCAAAGCGGAAAACTTTTCGTAATGTTGAATCGCCAAAATTTCAGTCGGAGCCATAAACGCGCCTTGAAATCCGTTTTCAACGGTTTTAACGAGTGCCAACATAGCCACAGCGGTTTTTCCGGAGCCTACATCGCCTTGAATCAAGCGGCGCATTGGCAATTTACTTTCCATATCCTTAGAAACTGCGCGGAAAACCTTTTTTTGGTCGCCTGTCAATTCAAAAGGCAATTTTTCAAGCGCGGCTTTAAC
This sequence comes from Selenomonadaceae bacterium, assembly GCA_017554285.1. Lineage (GTDB taxonomy): Bacteria > Bacillota > Negativicutes > Selenomonadales > Selenomonadaceae > Quinella. Next base: position 7,841 of record JAFZIQ010000033.1, on the reverse strand, counting down.
CAATTCGCCGTTTTTCTTATGATTTATGCCGAGTCGTTCATCTTGAGTTTGTCTTTTTATCAACATAAGCCCGCATTGAATCAAAAATAATTCATCGAATGCCAAACGCCGCCGCGCCATATCCAATTCAAAGTTATCTTTAGGGAAATGAATAGCCCGCATTGCCTTATCGAGCGAAATTAACTGTTGTTCGCTTAAAATTTCCTGCGGAAGGATTTCATTGAGTGTCGGCATTGAATTTAGGAGATTTTTTACAGCCGTGCGGAAAACTTTTTGGCTGATTGCGGCGGTAGAGGGGTAAACGGGCATAATTCCGAGTTCCGGCTCTTCATCTTCATCGAGTATGGTGGTACTTTGCGGATTTACGGTAATTCCTCGCGACCACGAATCATATTTTGCCTTACCGATGATTAAAAGGCGCGTACCGTCACTAAGTTTCGTCAGCAAATACTTTTGATTAAACCAAGTCAGGCGAATATGCCCCGTATTGTCTTGGAGCCACGCATTTATAATGGTTAAGTTGCGAACGTCGCGAGCTTCGACGTTAAAAACTCTTCCGACGAGGATAACGGTTTGTCCCTCGAAAACGTCGCGGATTTTGGTTAAACTGCTGTGATTTTCATAGGTTCGCGGGTAATGAGTAAGCAAATCATATTTTGTAAAGATATTTAGTTTCTCAAGAGACGCGGCTCGACGCGGGCCGACGCCTTTAACGTACATAACATTATCTGTGAACTCAAATGTGCCAAAGCTCAAGTTAAATCCTCCTTTTAGTCGGGAAAATGATTTCATCGCCTGCGGAATTGGTAAAAATATCAGCCTCGACGTTAAAAACTTCGGATAAAGTCTGTGCGGAAAGAATTTTTTTGGGATTACCGGTTGCGAAAAGCTTTTTATCCTTGAGAATGAGAACTTCATCGCTGAAAAGTCGTGCGTGATTAATATCGTGCAAGACCATGATAATAGTTGTATGAAATTTTTTATTTACGTCGGTGATAATGTCCATAACTTCGATTTGATGAGCAATATCGAGGTAAGTAGTGGGTTCATCGAGCAATAAAATCTTTGGACGTTGCGCGAGAGTCATAGCGAGCCAAGCGCGTTGTTTTTCGCCGCCGGACAGGGAAATTACCTGTCGATTTTCAAAATCTGTCAGCTTGGTAAGTTCGAGAGCGTTTTTTATAGCCGATTCGTCCTCCGAAGAAGAGCCGCCGAAGAATTTTCTGTGCGGAAAGCGTCCGAATGAAACTAATTGCTTAACGGTAGTATCTTGAGGTGCTTCTCTTTCCTGCGGAAGTATTGCCATAACCTTAGACAAGTTTTTTCTGCCGAGTTCGCGCAGATTTTTACCGTCGAGCGACATGATACCGGTAAATTTTTCGTTAAGCAGGCATAAAACCTTTAAAAAAGTAGATTTACCTGCGCCGTTTGCTCCGATTATGGCGGTTCGTTTGCCCGACCTAAATTTATAACTTACATTGCGCAAAATTTCCTTTCCGCCGATTGTAACACAAATATTTTCCGTCGTTAAATCCAATTTATCACTTCCAAAACAAAAAAAGCTCTCCGAACGCATCGGGGAGCCTAAAATTTCTTACAGATAACGGAAATAGACATAAGCTGTTGCGATAACTATGGAAAGAATCATCAAAGGGAAAGCGACTTTCATAAATCCGATAAAAGAAATTGCTCGCCCGCGCTGAGCCGCCATTGATGCAACGACGACGTTTGCACTTGCGCCTATTAAGGTTCCGTTGCCGCCGAGACACGCGCCCAAAGCCAAACTCCACCAAAGCGGGTCAAGATTCGTCAAACCCATTTGTCCCATATCCTTAATCAGCGGAATCATCGTTGCCACAAACGGAATATTGTCGATAAACGCTGAGGCAAGCGCACTCATCCAAATAATTACTATCGCGGTAAAGGTGAGGTCGCCTTGAGTAACTTCCATTGCCATTTCCGCCAACATTTTTATTACGCCCGTCTCAACCAACGCGCCGACCAAAATAAACAGTCCGCCGAAGAAAAATATTGCAAGCCATTCGACTTTGCTGAGCATTTTGGCAATCATTTCTTCATTATGGGAGAAAGTTACCAAAAGCAAGAGGCTCGCGCCCGATAAAGCCGCCGTTGCCGATTCAAGCCCCAACATTCCGTGAAATGCGAACAAACTGATTGTTATAGCCAAAACGAACAGGCATTTTTTCAGCAGGAGAAAATCGGTAATTTGTTCCTTTTCATTGAGGCGCATTACTTTATCTTGAAGTTCGGGCTTGGTGGTCAAATCGTTTTTGTAAATCACCATCATAATCGCGACGGTTACGACAAAAATAACTACCGAGACCGCCGTCATATTAAGGATAAAATCGCCGAAACTCAAGCCGACCGCCGAGCCAATCATAATATTGGGCGGGTCGCCGATAAGCGTTGCGGTACCGCCGATATTCGAGCTGATAATTTGCGCCATTAAAAACGGTTTTACATCGCATTTCAACTGCGCGGCGATATTAAAAGTTATCGGCACGGTTAAAAGGACGGTCGTAACGTTATCAAGCAACGCGGAGCAAACTGCGGTTAATACGCTTAATGCAACCAGCAATTTGACAGGTTGAGCCTTAACTTTTTTGGCAGACCAAATCGCCAAGAAATTAAATAAGCCCGTTTCACTCGTAATATTAACTACAATCATCATACCCATTAAAAGTCCGATTGTGTTGAAATCGATATGATGAATTGCGGTTTCTTGGTCGATAATTCCAAGCAAAATCATCAACATTGCGCCGAAAAGTCCGACAACCGTTCTGTGGATTTTTTCGGAAATTATCAGCGCGTAAGCGGCTACGAAAATCAAAATCGCCACTATCGTCATTGTTTCCATTGAATAATCTCCTTAAAAAAGTTTTTTATCAGTGACGGTTAAAGTAATTTTTTCGCCGTCGCGTTTGATTTTGAAGTTGTAACTTTTGACTCCCGCATTGGACAGTTCTATTTTCAACGCGAGCAATTCTCTGCCGAGTTTGTCTGTAAGTTCGGGCGTAAATCCCGCCTTTGCCAGCGGTGCGGGAGGAGCCTCAGCCATTTCTGCCGCACGAAGTTTTTCGGCTTTTTTGGCGGCGTTTAAAAGTTGCTGTTCGATAGTTTCTTCCTCGACGTAATTTTTAACCATGTCTTTATCCGTCAAGCCGCGTGGAATTTTCGGCACATTCATAACCCCCTAACCCCTAATCCCTAACACCTGACCCCTTAACCTTTGCCCAAGTATCTTTCAAGCCGACGACGCGATTAAAAATCAATTTATCGGGCGAAGTATCGGGGTCGACAACAAAATATCCGAGTCGCAAGAATTGATAATGACTTCCTGCGGCTGTCCAACGAACGCTCGGTTCAATCAACGCCTGCTTGACGATTAACGAATCGGGATTGAGTGCGGCGATAAAATCTTCGGGCAAATTCCCCTGCGCGTCGGTCGTTAAAAGATAATCGTATAATCTGACTTCGGCGGGCAAGGCAAATTTCGCGCTGACCCAATGAATCGTGCCCTTAATCTTACGTCCTGCAGTCGCGCCGCCCGATTTTGAAGTCGGGTCGATTGTGCAACGCAATTCGACGATTTCGCCCGCAGAATTCTTGATAACTTCTTCGCATTTGATAATGTAAGCGTGTTTAAGTCTGACTTCGCCGCCCGGTTTGAGACGGAAAAACTTTTTGGGCGCATCCTCCATAAAATCTTCGCGTTCGATAAAAATTTCTCTGGTAAAAGGTACGAATCGATTGCCGCCGCGTTTCGGATGATTCTCCGCAGTCAAATACTCAACGGAATTTTCTTCAACGTTAGTCAAAACGACTTTCAGCGGGTCAAGAACTGCCATAACTCTATCCGCGTTTTCGTTCAAATCTTCGCGGACGCAATGCTCCAACATTGAAATATCGACGACGCTGTTACTTTTGGCAACGCCTATTCTCTCGCAAAAATCTTTAATCGCCGCCGGAGTAAAACCACGCCGCCTCAATCCGCAAAGCGTCGGCATACGCGGATCGTCCCAGCCGCGAACGTAGCCTTCTTCAACGAGCTGACGAAGTTTACGCTTGCTGGTGATTGTGTTCGTCAAATCAAGGCGGGCAAATTCAATCTGGCGCGGGCGCGTGTTCGGGTCAAAGTCCAAAGCGTCAAGCAACCAGTCATAAAACGGGCGGTGGTCTTCAAATTCCAATGTGCAAACCGAGTGAGTAATATTTTCAATCGCATCTTCAAGAGGGTGCGCAAAATCGTACATCGGATAAATCAGCCAATCGTCGCCGGTGTGATGATGCGTCGTCCGTGTGATTCGGTAAATGACGGGGTCGCGCATGTTTATATTCGGGCTTGCCATATCGATTTTCGCCCGCAAAACTTTGGAGCCGTCGGGGAATTCGCCCGCCTTCATGCGAGTAAATAAATCCAAATTTTCTTCTACGCTCCGATTGCGATAAGGACTTTCCTTGCCCGCCTCCGTCAACGTGCCGCGATAATTTCTTATCTCCTCCGCCGTTAAATCGTCTACGTAAGCCAAGCCGCGCTTTATCAGCTCGACCGCATAATCATAAAGCTTGCCGAAATAATCCGACGCAAAAAATTTCCTGTCGCCCCAATCAAAGCCGAGCCATTTAATATCCTCTTGAATCGACTCGACAAACTCAACGTCCTCTTTAGTCGGGTTGGTGTCGTCGAAACGCAGATTGCAAAGCCCGTTATTGTGGAGCGCAAGTCCGAAGTTCAAGCAAACAGACTTCGCGTGACCAATATGCAAATAGCCGTTGGGTTCGGGCGGAAAGCGCGTATGAATTCCGTCGGAGTATTTGCCCGCCTTCAAATCATTTTCAATTTCTTGCTGTACAAAATTTATCATGTCAAAACCCCTTTTAAATTTTAAATGCCTTACTTAAACGCCGCAATCACAATGCCGCCGACTGCCGCCGCTATCGCTCCAAATCCCACCATTGTTTGAACAAAATTACTGTGAATCTGATTCGACAGCGTTTTGAAATTATCATCGATTTTTTTATCCATTGCGTCGAACTTATCATAAAATCGCTCGTTCATCTCGTGCATTTCGGCATCGTGTTTAGCTTGAGCCGCTTTTAATTCCGCGTCATTTTTAGCTTGCATTGCGTCTTGTCTTTCCCACAAGCGGCGCATGTCCTCGCGTTGCTGACGCAGTTCTTCAAATGTCATATCAATTTTGCTGTTCAAAGCGTCAATCTTTGCACCAATCAAATCAATTCTTGCATTCTGTGAATCGATTTGACTTTGAAGTTGTTGGTTGATTTTTTCCTGCTCCGTCATTTTAGACACCTCCCGACAAATACATCTTATCGAGCCGCGAATTTACTTACTTAAAAGCCGCAATCACAATTCCGCCGACTGCCGCCGCTATCGCTCCAAATCCCAACATTGTCTGAACAAAATTACTGTGAATCTGATTCGACAGCGTTTTGAAATTATCATCAATTTTTTTGTTCACATCATCGAATTTCTCATAAAAGCGTTGATTCATCTCGTGCATTTCGGCATCGTGTTTGGCTTGCATTGCGTCCTGCCTGTCCCACAAGCGGCGCATGTCCTCGCGTTGCTGGCGAATTTCTTCAAATGCCATATCAATTTTGAGCATAACTCTATCGAATTTGGCATTTTGCTCGTCAAGCTGTCTTTGAAATTGTTGATTGATTTGTTCCTGTTCCGTCATTTTAAAAACCTCCTTACGTTTTAAGTTTTTCCTCAACGTGAAGTTTCAAACGGCGAACGCCTTCCGCAATTTTTTCGTCCGGAGGCAGGTTGGAAACGATTTTCTCAATGTAACCGCGCTCAACGATTTTGCGCATTGTCCACGAAAAATTTATGTCGTAAAGCCACATGAGCCGAACAATTTTTCTGTCACCGTTCGTCCGAATTTTTCTGTAATCGGCTTGCTCGCCCGTAACAAAATTTTCTACGAAATCGGGGCTTATATCTGCAACCAATTTTCCTGTCGACTTAATGAAGTTCGGCATTTTATCAACTTCCGATTGCGCAAGGAAAGGTTCCAATACCCGATAAATATCCAACTTGTCGGCGTCGCGAATTATCTTGGCAAATAAATTTTTCCGTTCATCATCGGTCGGCGCGACGGTTTTTTTATTGTGATTTTGAATCGCAAACCGCACGAGTTCATAATCCTGCGCGGACAGCTCCTTAAAAAATTCAAGCTCGTCAATAACTTTTAAGGCAAGGTCGGCGTGGTCTTCCGAATCGGCGTCGTTGAAAGTTTTATAAATGCTGTACTGCCGAAAGCGTCCCACGTCATGAAACAGCCCGATAATTTCTGCAAGTTCCGCGTCGTGCGTCGACAGCTTTAAGAATTTTGCAAGCTCCACACAATTTGCCGTCACGTAGCCCGTATGCTTTTCCTTAATCAAAATTCCTTGTTGAACTTCCGCGTCGTCCGAATAAAAACTTTTCATGTAGCGCGTCATCCACTCATGCATTCGAGTGAGCAATTCCCGCATTCAATCCCCTCCAAACTGAAATCATCCGGAATTATATAACCAATTTAAGCTTTGTGCAATTTATATTGGCAAATTTATTGACGCGGGCTAATCTGCTGTGTTAATATTGGCGCGTTTTGGAGTCAAAAATTTTTGGAGGCGATTTTTAATGAGTAAAATTGCGGTTGTGTTTTGGAGCGGCACCGGCAATACTGAGGAAATGGCAAATGCTGTAGCCGAAGGCGCAAAAGAAGCCGGCGCGGACGTTGAGATTTTCCAAGTCGACGAATTCAACGCAACGGACATGGCTGATTATAACGGCTTTTTATTCGGTTGCCCCGCTATGGGCGATGAAGTTTTGGAAGAAGATTCTTTCGAGCCGTTCTTCACTGAGGCTGAGGCGAAACTTAACGGCGTACCGGTCGGCTTATTCGGAAGTTACGGCTGGGGCGGCGGCATTTGGATGGAAAATTGGGCTGAACGTACTAAAGAGGCGGGCGCGAAATTTGTCGGCAGTGTCATTGCCGAAAACGCTCCCGACGATACCGCTCTTGAAGATTGCCGCAAACTCGGCGAGGATTTGGCTAAGGCTGTGTAAATATTTTTCAGTGAAATAAAAATCCCCTTCCTCGTCGGAGGGGGAAATTTTTTTAGGGCAGGAACTAGTTGTTGGGAATTAGGAACTAGTTATTAGGAATTAGGAATTGGTAGGAAATAGTTCCTAGTTCCTCAATCCTAGTTCCTAGTCATATCAACCACTCGTCACTTCCAACCGACCAATGCATTCCGTTTGCCGTCGACCAACGATGTAAATAATACTCGCGGTCGAGAATTCCCAGCACAATTAGATTTTCCCAGTCGCCGTCGTTCAAAATAATTTCGCGCAGAACGCCTTCGCGGACAAAGCCCAAACTTTCATAGAGTCGGAGCGCAATGTAGTTATAATCTTTGCAGTCAATCCAAATGCGATGAAACCTTTTAACTTCAAACGTCCACTTCATTAAAAGTTTGAGAGCTTCGCGCCCGTAGCCAACGCCTTTTTTATCAATGATGACGTGCGTAAATTCCGCGCAGGGCGTATCCAATTCGCGGAGCATAAAGTAGCCGACGGCTTGCCCGCTATCAATCTCCTCAACGATAATATCCATTTTGTCCGCGCAGGTAAAAATTTTGCGGTGATAATCTTCGTCAAACGGCACGATGAATTTCAAATTTTCGGGCGCGTATTGCAAAGTCATAATGTAATTCAAATCGTCGAGGGTGGCGCGTCTTAGTTTCAAGCGGCGTCCTTCGATTAAAACTTCTTTCATGTAATCAACTCCTTGGTTAGTTGTTAGGAG
>JAFZIQ010000032.1 GCA_017554285.1 Selenomonadaceae bacterium | reverse complement strand
TGGGCAAATCAGGATCAGTACTACATCAAGACCGGTGAGAATTTCAAAGATTACACCTTCGTGTTCGACGGCATCAGCGTTCATTTCCGTTTGGTTGACGCTACGACGGAACAGAATAACAACAAGGAGAGTAAGGACAGCAAGCGTACCTTCATGCTCTTCACCGAAGACGCGGAAAAATATCCCGGCATAAAAACTTTTGAATATAATCCCGACGCGGCGGAGCTTGTGATTCGTTTCGTTTATGATATTCCCGAAGATAAGAAAAGAAAATATGCCGAAGAAAATTACGACGCCATTAAAAATTGGCTGATTGCTCTTCGGCGCGAAGAATTAAATCCGTTGCTCTTGACGAACACCGCCAATAAAGACACTTTACTTGAAAAGCACCTCAAGCGTTACGTGGCGAAGAATACCTTCGATTATTTTATCCATAAAGATCTGCGCAAGTTCCTGACTCGCGAACTGGATTTCTTCATAAAAAGCGAAGTCATGCACTTGGAGGATTTGGATACCGACAATGAAACGCGGGTAGAAACTTATCTTGCCCAAGTTAAAGTTATCAAGCGCGTCGGCAGAATCATTATCGATTTCCTCGCGCAGATTGAGGACTTCCAGAAAAAACTTTGGCTCAAAAAGAAATTCATCGTGGCAACTGATTGGTGTATCACGCTGGATAAAATCGACGAATCCTTTTGGACGGAGATTATTGCCAACAAAGCTCAGCTCAACGAGTGGATTGACCTTTACGCCATAGACGAGGCAGACGATTGGACGAATCTGCCGACTGTTGATTTTCTGCGCCGCAATAAGAATCTTATCATTGACACCAAACATTTTTCCGACGCCTTCAAATATGCCCTGTTGGAGACTATCCCGAATTTGGACGAACAGACAAACGGACTGATGATTAACGGCGATAATTTTCATGCGTTAAACTTACTTCAAAGCAAGTACCGCGAAAAGATTAAGTGCGTTTATATCGACCCGCCGTATAACACGAACGCCGCACCGATTCTTTACAAGGACGGCTACAAAGACAGTTCGTGGCTTTGCTTAATGGAAAAAAGATTGCACTTGTCGAAAGCACTTTCATCTGATGACGGCGCGATTTTCATTTCCATTGACGACAACGAGCAAGCCAATTTGAAACTCATCTGCGATGATATTTTTGGCGCGAATAATTTCGTTGCTCAACTTATTTGCAAAGCTAAGCTCGGCAAGGTCGGGACAACGTCATTGATTTCAAGCGAACACGAATACATTACCTGCTATGCCAAGAATATTTCCAACGTGAAATTTAATATGATTGTGAATAAGAACGAAGGACGTAAAGAAAATTTGCGCCAATGGGGACAAGCCGACCGCCGCGCAGACCGCCCGACGATGTTTTATCCGATAAACATTGACGGTCAAGAAGTCTTTCCGATTAAAGACGACGGAACGGATGGGCGTTGGCGAGTCAGTAAAGAAACGGCTGATAAACTTTTGCAAAACGGCGAACTGGAATTGAAGATTAAAAACGGCGTGCCGAACATTTACAGAAATTTTGCGGCGGACGAAACATTTATGCCTTACGGCTCATGGTTGCCCGAAAATATTTCTGCGACGGCGAAGGGAACAGTTGCGCTAAAAAGTTTAGGATTGAACTTCGCTTATCCAAAGCCCTTTGAGTTGCTGGAATTTATTTTGCGGCTGGCAACGAATAAAGATTCAATCGTGCTGGATTATTTTGCAGGGTCGGGAACTACGGGGCACGCTGTAATAAATCTTAATCGCGAAGACGGCGGCAACAGAAAATATATCCTCGTTGAGATGGGCGAGTACTTCGACACCGTAACCAAGCCGCGTATGCAGAAAGTAATTTACTCCGCTGATTGGAAAAACGGCAAGCCGACAAATCGCGATAAAGGCGTCTCACAAATAATCAAGTACATGCGCCTTGAAAGTTACGAGGACGCTCTTTCAAACATTGAACTTTCCGATAAGGGCAAGCAATGGGCGTCACTTTTTGGCGAGGATTATATAATCCGCTATATGCTCACTATGGAAAGCCGCGACAACTTGCTGAACATGGAAAATTTTTCTAATCCGTTCGCCTACAGCATGAAGATAACCGAAAAGAACGAGTGCAAAAGCCGCCCCGTCGATTTAATGGAAACGTTTAATTATCTGATAGGGTTGACCGTCACCCGTCAAAGCGCGATTGTCTATTATCTCGGCAAGCCCGCCACGAATCCCGCTTACGAAGGCGCATTGGAACTCGTCAACGATATTAACGGCGAATATGCTTTTCGCCAGATAAAAGGCACTTTGCCGGACGGTCGCCGCACTCTGATTATATGGCGTATCGTGACGGAGGATATTATCGCTTCCAACGCAGCATTGGACGCTTACTTTACCACCAACGCAGGCAACCGCAAGCACGACGTGATTTTTGTAAATGGCGACAGCAACCTTGAGAATCTGCGCGGCAGTCATGAGAATTGGTCGGTTAAGATGACGGAGCTTGAATTTAAAAAGCGTATGTTCGAGGAGACGTAAAGCATGGCAAAGAAAAATATTCCGCAAGTCTCTTTCGACGATCAACTTGTATTGTTCCGATATTTTTTGAACGAACTGAAGTTAAATTCTCTTGAATCACTAAGCGCGGAATTAAACAGTACCGATTATGAGGGCGTCAACGAGAGCGGCAATACTTATTTCTACGAATATATTTCACACGTCTGCAAAATGCGTAATGCAAATATCACGACGGAAAAACTTCGTTTATATGACGAAAATATCTGCCGTCATACACGCCACATAGCAGAGAGGCGCGGCGGTCTTAAATGGAAATATTTTCAATATATCGCGTTGCTGTTCACGGAAATTTATTTGGACAGGTATTTTTCCGACGCGGAAAATTTTTGTAATGATTTAAATGCGTGGTTACAAGAATTAAAGCCGCTTGAGTTTCAACCCTATACGACGGACAAACTTAATAAATTGGCGTTCATGTGCGCGACGGGTAGCGGCAAAACTTTAATCATGCACATGAATATTTTGCAGTTCCGACATTATTTCAAGCGTGCCAAACGACTGAACAGCAAATTATCCATTAACAAGGTTATTGTCCTTGCGCCAAACGAGGGCATGAGCAATCAGCATTTGGAGGAGCTGGCTTTATCGTCTATACCTGCGCGGCTGTTCGATAAAAATATTGGTGGCTTATTCGACAAAGACGCAGTTATCGTTATCGATATGAACAAGCTCAAGGAAGATGGCAAAGTTAAGACAGTTTCGGTTGACAGTTTCGAGGAAAATAATCTTGTTATGGTTGATGAAGGTCATCGCGGCTTGTCGGGCGACGTGTGGTATGATTATCGCACGCGCCTTTCAAAAGAAGGTTTTGCCTTTGAATACTCTGCCACGTTTAAACAGGCATTGAATACCAAAAATGAGCGGCTGATTGTCGAAGAATACGGGAAATCTATCATCATGGATTATTCCTACAAATATTTTTACGGCGACGGTTACGGCAAGGATTATCGCATTTACAATCTTAAGGGCAACATAAATTCGGAGCAAAAAAATTTGTATCTTGTCGGCTGTCTGCTGTCGTTTTATCAGCAAATGAAACTGTTTAATACAAAGGCTGACGAGCTGCAAAAATTCCGTATCGAAAAGCCGCTTATGATATTTGTAGGCAATCGAGTCACCGCGCCCGTAAAAAGTAGCGGTTTATCTCAAGCCGAAAAAGAACTTTTAACCGACGTGGAAGAAGTACTGCTATTCCTAAACAATTTTCTGAGCAAACGAACACAATCGATTGAACATATCCGCGCCATTTTGACGGGCGACAGCGGCTTAATCGACGAACGCGGGCAAGAATTATTCTATCAAAATTTCCGAGCACTGCAGGACATAAATATAAATCCTGCAGAAATTTTTGCGGATATTCTTCGCGTCGTCTTCAACGTTGACGGAAATGCAGATGAACCGCGCTTGCGCATGAAAAATATCAGCCAAATTTCGGGCGAGATTGGTTTAAAGGTGGGCGAACACAGCGATTATTTTGGCGTGATTAACATTGGCGATACGTCCGGCTTGATGAAGAATTGCGAGCGCAAGGGAATACTTGTCGGCACTGAAGAATTTCTTTCGAGTTCATTGTTTAGGAATATCAATACGGCGAATTCAAAAATCAACATGCTGATTGGCTCAAGGAAATTCACGGAAGGTTGGAACAGTTGGCGAGTATCGACAATGGGGCTGATTAACTTTGCTAAAGGCGAAGGCTCACAAGCTATCCAACTGTTCGGGCGCGGAGTCCGTTTAAAGGGCTATGACGGTTGCTTGAAACGTTCCGGCAAGCTTGATTCACGCTTAACACTTCCGAAGCACATAGACTTATTGGAGACGCTGACCATATTCGGCATAAGGGCGCAATATATGGAAGACTTCAAGAGCTATTTGGAGCGGGAAGGCACGCCCGTTAATGAAACGATTCGCGAATATACTCTGCCCGTGATAAGCCGCTTTAATGCAGTCAAGGACAAGAAATTACATACCATCATAGTAAGGCGCGATGCCCATTTTAAACAGCAAGCCGCTCGACTGATTCTGGACAAACCCGACGCAGGATTTTTGAGCTATCTTCTCAAGAGCAAAACGGTTATCGATTGTCGCAGTAGAATTCAAACCATAGATTCAACGTTTAGCCTTAAGATAGATTCTCTGCCGAATGAATTTACAATCCCGACCGATATATCGCCGTTGCTTGATATTCAGAGGATTTTTGAGGAACTGCAGGCGTATAAAACTGAAAAACGCTACTACAACCTCAGCATAGTCAAGGAAAAGTTGATTGAAATTCTTAATGTAGACGGTTGGTATGGCTTGCTGATTCCGAAAAATCATTTAGAGATAAATACTCCCGAAAAGTTGGCGGCATTTACGGATTATGCGATTATGGCACTCAAATCTTACACGGATAAATTTTTTAAGTATGAGAAAGAACGTTGGGAGGCACCGCGATTAACATATGCTGTCTTGGAGGCGGACGACAGCAATTTTGTAGACGAATACACTTTGACTTACACTCAGCAAAATGAGCAAGACACGACCGGCGATGATTTGGAAAAATTTATTTCAGAAATGTCGGCAGTGTTGAAGTCAAATAACGGTCTTGACGAGTATAAAAAATATTATTTGCATAACAAGCTGATACTGTTTGATTTTCAGCCGCACTTATACGCTCCGTTGATTTGTTTGGAGAAAAGCAATCTTAAAATACAGGTGTCACCCGTCGCGCTGAATCATGATGAAATGAAATTCGTAGATTATCTTAAAACCTACGTGGAGACTCACGAAAACTTATTGGCGGATAAATCGCTTTACCTGCTCCGCAACAAAAGCAAGGTCGGCATAGGTTTTTTCGAGGCGGGAAATTTTTATCCCGACTACATTTTGTGGATAGATACGCCCGCGAAACAATACATCAACTTCATTGACCCGAAAGGCTTATTGCGTATCCGCGCAGATGATCCCAAGATTGAATTTTACAAGACGATTAAGGAATTGGAAAAGAGACTTTCCGCTACGATAACCGGTAAAAAAATCGTACTGAATTCATTCATCATGTCGGCTACTAAGTTTTCGGAACTAAGTGATTGGTGGTCTATGACGCCGGAAGAGCTGGCAAACAAGAATGTGTATGAGCTGGATAATCGCGAATGTGTAAATTCAATGATTGAGAAAATACTCAAGTACTAACAAAAAAACTCCCAAGCACTTGCCTGAGAGTTTTTTTACATTCTCGCTATCAAATCCCGATTCGCTACGTCGCTAATCAGTTCAAAGCTTAACTGCCGCAATTTTATATTCGCCGCGACCAATTTAACTCGCACATTGTCCCCGATATGATAACTTTTCCCTGTCCTAATGCCTATTAAAGCAAATTCGCGCTCCACAAATGCATAATAATCATCTTCCAATTCCGCCGCTCGGACTAAACCGTCTACGCCATTTTCAAGCTCGACGAAAAAGCCAAAGCCGGTTACGCTCTCAATCACGCCGTCAAAATTCTGCCCGACAAATTTTTGCATGAACTCAACCGCTTTTAAATCCAAAGCCTCACGTTCAATTTCTATCGCCCGACGCTCTCTTTCCGAACTTTGCCGCGCTGTTTCCTCCAAATCATTCAATTTTTCACCGCGTAATGCTCTGTGAACTATTAAATCCGGATAACGTCTTATCGGTGATGTGAAATGCGTATAATATTCCGCCGCGATTCCGAAATGTCCCAGATTTTCGGGCGAATATCGCGCTTGTTGCATCGTTCGTAAGGCGTAACTTGTTATAACCTTTTCCGCTGGTAAATTTTTAACCTTCGACAAGATTTTTTGGAATTCTCGCGGCTCCTTGCCCTTGTTTATATGCAAATTGAAATGCGCCAGTAAATTATTCAGCGTCGATACCTTTTCCTCTGTCGGTAAATCATGGACGCGATATAAGCTCGGAATTTTCTTTTTAAGCGTGTGTTCAGCGACCGTTTCATTCGCCAATAACATACATTCTTCAATTATCGATTCCGCCACGCTTTGTATACGTTTTTTTATTTCTATCGGTTTGCCCGCTTCGTTCAGGATTATTTTCATTTCGGGCAAGTCAAAATCAATCGCGCCGCGTTCTTCACGAATTTTTTTCCTCAACCCGTGAATTTTCTTTAACGTATTTAAATTTTCCGCACAGTCGGCAAGTTCTCTGTCGCCGTCAAGAAATTTATTGACTTGCGTATAACTCAGCCGCCTGAATACGTGAATCACAGTCGGGAAAATTTTATAATCGATAACTTTGCCCGATTTATCCAATTTCATCTCGCAAGACATAGCCAATCTGTCAACGCCCGCATTTAAACTGCAAATCCCGTTCGATAATTCTTTAGGCAACATTGGAACTACTCTGTCAACGGGATAAATGCTTGTCCCGCGCTCAAATGCCTCCTTATCAAGCGCACTATTCCGCTTTACGTAATGGCTCACGTCCGCTATATACACGCCTAAAAAAAATCCGCCGTCAACCGCTTCGGCGTATACTCCGTCATCTAAATCCTTAGCGTCTTCGCCGTCGATAGTGACTATTTTTAAATTTCGGCGGTCGATTCGCTTTGAAATTTCGCTTTTACTCGGCTCACGTTCGATTTTAGCGGCTTCGGCTTGCACTTCGGGCGGAAATTCTTCTTCTACGCCGTGACTGCGCAAAATCCCGCGTATTTCCACGCCGGGCGCATTTTCTTTGCCCAAAATCTCAATAACTTGTCCGCGCAACGGAGTCCATGAAGTAATTTCAACAACGACTTTGGTTTTGGACGGAAATTTTTCATTAAAATTAGGCAGAACAATTTCTCTGTCAATGCGCCTGTCGTCGGGCTTAACGAAAGTTTTCCTTTTAAGTTGCGTAAGCGTGCCGACAATGATTTTATTCGCACGCTCCAAAATCTCAACGATATTTCCTACACGACGCGCCCCGTATTGCTCGACAATCCGCACTTTAACTTTATCGCCGTTCCACGCGCTGCCTAAATCCTCCGATTCAATAAAAATATCCGTGCCGCCGTCTTCGGGCGCGACAAATCCAAAACCTTTAACATTAACTGTAAGCTTGCCTTCAACGTAAACGGGCTTTTTAAAGCGCGGGTCGATAATAAAATCTTCATATGGATCAAATTTCTTGCGCCTGCTCATGATAATTCTACGAAAGCAAATTTTGCTGTCGCCTCCGCCGTAATTGTGCCGTCTGGCGTTTCGACTGCCGAGCGCATCGAAATTATATTTTTACGCCGATTTTCTTCCCACGCCGAAATTTTAAGTTCCTGTTCAAGCGGTGTCGGGAGTTTGAAACGCACTTCGAGCCGCCCCGTAACTGCTTTTTGTTGATATTTTGTGCTTAAATAATTTCCCATAGCCTCATCAAGCAGAGTCGAGATAATTCCGCCGTGAAGTGCCCCTTCAAAGCCCTGATACTCTTTGGGCATGATTTTTTTGGTAAAAATTTTATCGCCGTCGAACTCAAAAGTTAAATGCAGTCCGATAGGATTTTTTTCACCGCAAGCAAAGCAATAATCGTTTCCGCTGTTCGCCATGTAATCAACTCCTTATTCTACACCAAATTTATTATCAACAATCTCTATAAGAGCTTTAACCGCCTCTTGAGCGTCCGAACCTTCAGCAACAATCGTAATTTCGACGCCTTTAACCAAGCCCAAACTCATAATCATAAAAATACTTTTTGCGTCGACAATTTTGCCTTTAGCTTTTAACCAAATTTTAGATTTGAATGAGGACGCTTTTAGTGCCAGCATACTCGCAGGAATTTCAGCAATACCAGTTCTGTTCCTAACGGTTGCAGTTGCCATTACTTCGTTGCATTTTTTTTTATGGAAGCATTATTTTTCGGCTTTGAAGTCGATTTGGACGGATTTTTTTTAGAATCATTGTCGAAGGAAACATTCTTGAACTTAATGCCGAGTTTGGCGAAGTCAGCGGGCTTATTATTGCCGATAGTGGCGACCGCATCACACACGCCTATATAAGTTTTATTTTTCATACGCAACGGAATGACAAAACGATTTGCGCACAAATAAATTTCGTCGACGCCTTCATCGAGCAAATCTGCCAATTCTTCTTGGTCAAAGGCAACTTTATCGACATTTGACAGGATTTTTTTATTATCGGTGTACTGTTTGAGGCGATTGAGGCGTTGAATTCGTCTTTCTATTTCCTCCGGCGTCTCTTTGCCGAAGATTTCACAGAGTTTTTTCTGAAAATCGTAGTCATCGGGCGAAAGTTTTTTAATCGCGTCGGCTTCTTCGTCATAATAGCGGTCTTCAAGCCACGTCAGCAATTTACCGTTGCAAAAATATTTTACGACCGAGCCAATATCGAAATGCGCTTTGAAATCATCAATGTTGCGAACTTCCGCGCCGTCCTCCATAATCAATGCAAAGCGTTCTTTACGTGCCATTTTATCAGCTCCTTTTTCTTTCGGAATTGTAATCGGTTCCGACTTTTTTATATCGGAAGTTTTTTCGCTGACCTTGTCGAAGGAAATATCCTTGAAATAGATTTTTCGCTTGTCGAAATTGACTCTTTCCTTGCTATTGAAAACCGCAACTGCCTCGCCAATGCCGATATAACTTTTATTTTTAACTCGCAAGGGAATGATGAAACGATTTGCGCAAAGATAAATTTCGTCAGTAACTTTGAGCAAGTAGTCTAATTCATATTGCTCAAAGGCTACTCGTTCGACGTTCGCCAAAATATTTTCGTCATTGGTGTATTTTTGGAGACGTTCGAGACGTTCAGCGCGAATACTTTCTATACGCTTTTCAAATTGTTCAGTGTCCGAATCAAAGTCCGAATCAAACATTGCTTTAAGTTGTCGAACAGCCTCCGCCTCGTCCGGACCGTCAGCCACAATTGTTAGTTCACTACCTTTGAATAAGGCAAGTATGAACATAAATTGTCGTAGCAAAATGTTTACTATAAGCCAACTTTTCGCGTCGACAGTTTTGCCAAACATTTTGAGTTGAACTTTGGATTTGAATG
The DNA here is from genome assembly GCA_017554285.1 of Selenomonadaceae bacterium. Classification (GTDB taxonomy): domain Bacteria; phylum Bacillota; class Negativicutes; order Selenomonadales; family Selenomonadaceae; genus Quinella. The sequence goes on along the minus strand of JAFZIQ010000032.1, from coordinate 7,177 downwards.
AACTTGCTTTATTAACTAATTGCCATGTGTAATCCCAATCATACAAGCGTTTAATTGTTGTAGTCACCTCTGTCATCGAATCAACCCGCCTTATTCTTCACCAAATTTGCTATCAACGAGATCTTTAAGAGCTTTAACAGCCTCTTGCGCGTCGGGACCTTCAGCCATAATCTTAAGTTCACTGCCTTTAACCAAGCCCATACACATAATCATTAAGATACTTTTTGCATCGATAACTTTTCCTTTAGCTGCAATCCGAATATCTGATTCAAATTTACTTGCGAGTTGCACGAATACTGAAGCGGGTCTTTCATGCATACCGGTTTTATTTTCGATTGTGGTGGTAGCTTCGGCAACGATAATTTTAATCGTGGGCTTTTCGTCGTAGTGAAATCCCGAATCAATCAGTGATTTAAGCGCATCGACAGCCTCTTTTGAGTCTGAACCTTCGGAGACTATTGTAATTCTGTTGCGATTAGCCAATTCAAGAGATAAAACCATCATAATTTTTTTCGCATCGACGGTTCTTCCCTTAGCTTTAAGCTGAATTGTTGATTTAAATTTTTTGGCAGTACAGACAAAAGCTGTCGCCGCATTTATATCAACACGTTCGACGCTTTTAATCATCATTGTTACCTGTGCCGTATTTTCCGAAGGTTTTGACGTATTTTTAGCAGGAATTTTATTCGGCGTCGTGACAGCGGGCAAATTTTTTTTAGAATCATTGTCGAAGGAAACGTTTTTAAACTTAATACCGAGTTTGGCGAAGTCAGCGGGCTTATTATTGCCGATAGTGGCGACCGCCTCACCCACTCCGATATAAATTTTATTTTTCATACGCAACGGAATGACAAAACGATTTGCGCACAAATAAATTTCCTCTATGCCCTCGTCGAGCAAATCTGCCAATTCTTCTTGGTCAAAGGCAACTTTATCGACGTTTGACAGGATTTTTTTATTATCGGTGTACTGTTTGAGGCGATTGAGGCGTTGAATTCGTCTTTCTATTTCCTCCGGCGTCTCTTTGCCGAAAATTTCACAGAGTTTTTTCTGAAAATCATAGTCATCGGGCGAAAGTTTTTTAATCGCGGCGGCTTCTTCGTCATAATAGCGGTCTTCAAGCCACGTCAGTAATTTACCGTTGCAAAAATATTTTACGACCGAGCCAATATCGAAATGCGCTTTGAAATCATCAATGTTGCGAACTTCCGCGCCGTCCTCCATAATCAATGCAAAGCGTTCCTTACGTGCCATTTTATCAGCTCCTTAAAAATTCTAAAGTTTGTTCAAAAACGAAGTTGCGAGACTCAGCAAAAGGCAATAAATGCCCCGCATTCGGGACGGTAATGATTTTTTTGACGGGAGAGCCGACATTATCCATAATAAATCTTGCACTGCGCGGCTGAACCGTATGATCTTCTTCGCCTTGCATGATTAAAATCGGCGCGTTGACGTTCGGCAGGATTTTTTTAACGTCGTCGATTAAATCAAGGAGTTCATGAACGCTTATAAGCGGCGTCCTTTCGTAGACGTTATTAACGGCGGGCGGCACGTCATCAAGCTTTTTACGCGGCGTAAAAGTGCAAGCGTTGCCGCAGAGTTCTTTAGGCGGTAAATTTTTAAGCCCAAGCCCTTCATCGACAAAAATAGGCGCGGCGAGCGTAACGATTTTAGAAATTTTATATTGAGTGGCGAGTTTTAAAGTCAAAAGTCCGCCCATTGAGTGTCCGACAATAAAAATCTCTTCAGAAATGCCATTTAGAATAAAAAATCCGTCCAAAACGGAATTAAACCAATCATCTTTGGTTGTGCGCATTAAATCCGATTCGCAAGTGCCGTGCCCTGCGAGTCTCGGACATAAAACGTTAAAACCTGCGCGGTTTAAAACTTCGCCCAATAAAAGCATACCGGCGGGCAAACCCGTAAAGCCGTGAATGAGTAAGACACTTTTAGAGCTGTCGCCGTTAAGAAAAAAGGGTTGACCACCTTCAATCAAAATAAATTCCTCCTACATGGATAATTTAGCAATAATTAAAGTGATAATGGCGAATAAAACGCCGAGAATGACGGTTAAACGGGCTAAAAGTGCGTCCATGCCGCGAGCTTTGCCCGAAAAAACGGTATCGGAGCCGCCGTCCATGCCGCCCATACCTCCCGATTTGGCTTCTTGCCCCAAAATTACCAAAATCAACGCGACAGAGATAATCGCGTCCAAAACCATTAAGAAAGTCAGCATTTATAAACCTCCATTTTAGTTGATAGGGGTTAGGGTTTAGGGACTGGGGACTAAAAACTAAAAACTTCTATTCCCTAATCCCTGTTCCCTAATCCCTAACATTGCGACATATGATAGCTTAACGCGCTCAAGCCGACAGATAAATCTTCATTGACGAGCGGAATATTGGCAGGAACGGATAATTTAATGGGCGCGAAGTTCCAAATGCCTTTAATGCCAGCCTCAATGAGCTGTTCGGCGACAGCTTGAGCCTCACTCGCCGGAACAGTGATAACGCCGATGTCAACAAATTTTTTTTCAATAACGTCCTTCATAAGAGCCGAATTTTCGATTTTCAGCCCGTTTACTTCGGAACCGATAATGTTTTCATTAATATCGAGCAGAGCAACGACCGAAAATCCGAGCGTATCAAAATTTCCGTAATTGGCAAGTGCGCCGCCCAAATGCCCGATACCAACGATAGCGAGCCGCCAATTATTATGCAAACCTAAAATATTGGCGATTTTATTTTTGAGTTCGTGCACGTCATAGCCGATACCTTTACGCCCGAATTGCCCGAAAGTCGCCAAATCCTTCCTGATTTGTTCGGGAGTAATGTCTAATCGTCGACCGAGTTCGTCCGAAGAAATTATCTGCTTTTCCTCCTCTTCAACAAGCCGCAACGTTCTGAAATACAGCGGCAAACGGTCGATAGTTGCCTGCGAAATTACTTTTTTCAAATGCGCCGCCTCCTTACCTTTGAATCAAAATTTTCATCGGGCATTAAATGAATAGCCGCTCCGAGCGCACCGAGCAACCACATCAGCATAGAAGTTGGAATGTTAAACAGTAAATCGTCGGTGAAACCGTTGAGCGCGACAGATAAAAAAGCAAAACCGATACCGAGTTTGATACCTTCGAGGAATTTTTTATCGTTTATATCGGTAACGTCATTCCAATCGACGGTCGGGGATTTCTTATCGTCATTTTCGGAAATATTTTCGTCGTCAGAGGTAATTTCTTCGACATTTTTATCCGAATCGGCGAATTTTTTGCGAGTATGTTCGCTGAAATTCAAATCCTCATTATGAACGACTTCGCGATAATGTTTGCGACCTTTTTTAAGTTTAAGCACGGGTTTTTTCTTACCGAACATGTTTAAGATTATGTCGGAAAAAATTTCGAGCTTTTTATTGAGAATATCGGCGGTTTCGCGCAGAAATGCGCTGGATTCAAAGATTTTTTCTATAAAATCGCGTAACCATTTTTCCGCGCCGTATTCACTCACGCCGAAAGAAATAAACATGGTTCCGAAGAAATACCAGAAGAACGCCAACGCTCCGACGATACCGATTTCCGCCGCGTAATTTAAATAAATGTTGTGCGCGTGATAAATTGTGACATTCGGGTCGGCAATGTAATAATTATATTGCGGGTAGACGAATTGATAAGCCCCCCAACCTATTCCGGCAAAGGGATGGTCGGAAATCATCGCGCTGGTACTCACCCAAAGTCCGACGCGAACACCTTCGGAGGAATCACTCATTGTAAAAGTTGATAAAATTCTGTTCATGAAAGTCGAATCGCCGTAAGAAATTAAACCCGTGACAATCGCAAACAGAATCATAATTCGCCAATCTTGTAAAAAGCCGTAGACCGCAAAGACAATGGCAAGCGTAAAAAATGCTCCTCTTGAGTAAGTCATAGCCAAACAGGCGGCGAATAAAATTATCGCGGCGATTAGAATTATTTTTTGCGAGCGGCGTTCCAATTTCGCCAAAAGTCCGAGTGCCAAGCAGATAAAAACGTTCAGATAGCCCGCAAGTACATTCGGATTTTCAAGCGTCGAGAAAACTCTTTTCTTCAGTTCGGGGAACGCTTCGGGGTCAGTCCATTTAACGTCCGCCGCGTCTATGCCGAATATGAATTGAAAAAATCCCCACAGCACAACCAAAATTGCCGACGCGCCCAGAGCTTGAGCGATTTGTTTGACTTGTTCGGGTGTGCGAATGCTTTGTCCGACGATTAAATAAGTCAGCGCGTAAATTCCGACAAGCGAACAATAATTGTAAATCAGCTCGAAACTCCGCGCAGATGACAGGAAAACACTCACCGCGCCGATTAGCAGGAAAATCGCAACGGGTACATCGAAGGGCAATGAACGCATTTTATATTTTGAATCGATTTGACTGCGCAGAAAAAAAGTTATAACGCCAATCATAACCGCCGCCGCCGCGATTGTCGGGGAGAGCGCGAGGAAAAATGCTTCGGTAAAAATGGCGTAAAGCGTCCACTGTTCAAGATTGTTAATGCGTCGTCGTCTGACAAAAACGCTGACTCTGTCCAAATCCCCGCCTCCTTAAATATTTTTAACCGCATTGCGAACGGCACCAATCAGATACAACGAACCCGCAATAATTTTCACGTCGCCCGAAGAATTTTTAAGCATTTCGACAGCCTCAAGATTATTTTCGACCGCCGCGCAGGGAATATTATTTTCCCGCAAAGCTTTGCATAAAATTTCTGTTGAGGCGGCGCGTTCGGATTGCGGAGGCGTCACGATAACGAAATCATCTGCGCGGAAAAGTATTTTAATCATCTCGTTAAAATTTTTATCGCCGAGTGCGCCGAATACCCAAATTCTTTTGCCTGTCAGGAAATTTTTATCGAGACTGTCGCGCAGAGCCTTCGCGCCGTGAGGATTATGCGCCCCGTCGATTATAAAGACGCCCGCAGAATTTTCTACAACTTCAAAACGCCCCGCCCATTCGACTTGATTCAGGGCTTGGAAAATTTTTTGATTATCAATGTTGAGAATTTGAGCGGCTTTAATCGCAATCGCCGCATTAAATTTTTGATAATCGCCGCGTAAGTTGAGCTTTAAGCTTTCAGCTTTCAGCTTTAAGCTTTGAGCTTTCAGCTTTAAGGGGTTTACTTCGTAGAGAGGAGAATTTTTTTCTTTGGCAACCGCGCGAATAATTTCAAGCGGCAAACCTGTTGCGCCCGTTACGACGGGAACATTTTCCTTGATAATGCCCGCCTTATTCCGAGCGATACTTTCCAAGTCGCCCAAAATATTTTCGTGGTCGAGAGCAACATTGGTTATAACGGATAATTCGGGCGTGATAATATTGGTTGAATCGAAAGTTCCGCCCAGACCGACTTCGATAACCGCAATATCAACTGCGCGGACTTTAAAATATTCAAAGGCGGCGGCAGTCAGAACTTCAAAGTGCGTGGCGACGACGTTGCAATCTTTGACGCGGAAAATCATTTCGGCGAAGTCGTTTTCGGAAATATTTTCGCCGTTGATTTTGATTCGTTCGCAATAACTTTCCAAATGCGGCGAAGTAAACAATCCGACTGTTAAACCCGAAGCCTTAAGCATTTCGGCAAGCATGGCGCAGACTGAACCCTTGCCGTTGGTGCCCGTAACGTGAATTGTTTTATAAAAATTTTGCGGCTCGCCGAGCGCGGCAGTTAATTCTTTGATTCGTTCAAGCCCTTCCTTTATCCCGAAAATGCAAAGCCAGTCGAGATATTTAAGCGCGTCATCATAAGTTTTCAAGCTGATTAATCCTTTGTTCGAGCGAAGAAATTTTTTCATTGGCGGCAACGAGTTTATCGCGCTCCGATTGCACGACATCGGTGGGAGCTTTACTTAAAAATCGTTCGTTGTTGAGTTTGCCCGCAGTCACAGCCGCACCTTTGCGAACTTTTTCAAGCTCTTTGGTGAGGCGGGCGATTTCTTTTTCGGTGTCGATTAAACCTTCAAGCGGCAAATAAATTTCAACGCCTTCAATTACGCCGCTCATTGCGTGAGAAGGTTTTTCGTCGGCAAAAGTTATCGGCTCGGCAAATGCAAGTTCGGAAATATAATTTGTATGTCCCTGCAACGCGGTTTTATTATCGGAGTTGGCGACGCGCAGGATAATTTTGGTTTTCTTGCGCGAATCAATTCCGATTTCCGATTTCAAATTGCGGATTGTCTTGACGACTTCCAAAATCTGATTGGCTAATTTTTCAGTGCCGTCTTTATCGTCGGGAACGAACTCGCGCAGTTCATCTTCCGTAACCCAGTTTGCAACCATAATTGAACCTTCGGCGTTAGGGAGCTTTTGACGAATAACTTCCGTTAAAAACGGCATGAACGGATGCAAAAGTCTTAAAGCCTTTTCAAGCACCGTCGCCAATACGAACAAAGCGGTTGCCTTAGCCCGTGCGTCCGAGCCGTAAAGCCGCGATTTGGTAAGCTCAATATAATTGTCGCAGAAATAGAACCAAATAAATTCGTAGAGGAGTCGAGCCGCCTCGCCGAGTTCAAATCGCTCAAGATTTTTCGTAACGTTTGCGCGAGTTTTCTCAAGGCAGGAGAATATCCATTTATCGGCAAGCTCCAAATCATCAATCGACGGCTTAAAGTCTTTATCAAAGCCTTCCAAATTCATGAGCAAAAATCTGGACGCATTCCAAATTTTATTCGCGAAGTTCCGCGCAGATTCGACTTTCGACCAGTAAAATCTTAAATCATTGCCCGGCGTGTTGCCCGTGACGAGCATAAAGCGTAAAGAATCCGCGCCGTATTTCTCAATAACTTCAACCGGGTCAACGCCGTTATTGAGCGACTTAGACATTTTGCGCCCCAATTCGTCACGAACCAAGCCATGAATGAATACGTATTTAAACGGAACTTTGCCTTGAAATTTCAAGCCCATCATAACCATACGCGCAACCCAGAAGAAAATTATATCGTAGCCCGTTACCAAAACGCTTGTGGGATAAAATTTCTTAAGCTCCGCCGTGTCGTTCGGATAACCGAGCGTCGAGAAAGGCCATAATCCTGAACTGAACCAAGTATCCAAAACGTCTTCATCACGGCGCAAATTCTTTCCGTGACAATGCGGGCATTCGTGAACGTCGGCTTCTGAAACAATCATTTCACCGCAGTCGTCGCAATACCAC
>JAFZIQ010000004.1 GCA_017554285.1 Selenomonadaceae bacterium | reverse complement strand
GCCTTTACGAGTTCGCGGACTTTTTTAACGTCTTCTACGTCCAATTCGCGCCCGATTTTCGCCATAAGTATATCCGACGCCTTGAAAAGATTCGGCGACTCGTCCAAAACGATATTCGACATATCAATCGAAGTTAATCCGTATTTTTTGCCCTTTTCGCCCAAAAGTTCCGCTATCGCCATGCCTAAAAGCTCGCCCATGTAGCGTCCCGATACCATTTTTTCAAATCTTTGTTCACCGGGCTTTTCGGAGCCTTCATCATACTCTTTATCGAAACGATTCGGCATGAGTTTCATAAAATTGCCGCATTCAAGGTTCAAAATCATTCCGCCGGAGCCGAAACAATTCGGATCGTGTATACTCGGCTCAAGATAGCACGTGTTGTGCCCCGTCGCGTAAATCGAACCGATATAAATATCCGGCGTCTTGTATGCCGCGCTCAAAAGTACCGCAACCGTATCATTAAGGACGGCGACAGGCTCAACATTATTCGCGCCGCGACGTTTCAGAGCCGCAAGCAGTAAATCGTTCGCAACTTCGCCCTCAACGCCCTGCGTAGCAAATTCTTTCGTCCAAATTATCAGCCGCGCATTATTCAAATCGGTTTGCGTCGACGGGAACGAAAATGTATGTCCGAGATAATATTTAGTCTCGCGGTCGCCGTCAATCGCCTCGTCGATAAGTCCCGCGATAAAATCAAACATCTGCTCGGCAGTCGCGTCCTTGCAAATGTAATCGTATTTACCGGGAACGATAAGCGGGCGTCCGACGCGCTTGAGAATTTCATACTTGCCGTTGCCGTCCAGACGAATCTTGGAAACGCGAACATTTGTGCCGCCGAAGTCCAATGCGATATATTCGCCCTTTTCATTGCCGCTCGGCAGTCCCACATACGATTTCAACATGCGCATTGACGACAAACTAACGTCGCGCAGACCCAGTTGCAAATCTTGACGGAACGACGCCGCGATTTCTTGGAGTCGTTCGCTGTCAATCGTGAACTCCGCCATTATTTCCTTGAATTGCTCATTGTTAAATGCCATTAGCAACCCCTCCTTAATTATTACTGCCAACAGATTATATCACGTCTCCGACAAGAAAAAAATTCTTCCACACAATTTTTTTTGCCCAAAGTGCAAATTCCTATATTTTGGATTCTGCAATTTGAACCTCCAAATCACTCCCAAATTTTGCGGGTAGTTTTTTTATGCCCGAAAAAACCGCATTGCTACGCCATTTCCCTAAAATACAAATTATACCAATGTAGAATCAGTATTTTGCTATTCCAAATCGCCTGCGCGGACGATTTTTTTTTTGCTCACAACCAATTTTTTTGCTAGAATCAATCGCGAGGTGACCATAATGAAAAAAAATCTCTTCCAAACCCTTCAAGCCGCTCTCACGGAGGAAGAACTTAAAAATTTCTTCGCTAAGTACTTCCACATCAAACTTTCTACCAAAAATTTCATCGACCTGTACACGCCGCAGATTCTTTTCGAGTTCAAACTCGATTCTAACCTCCACAATAACCAAATCTTAGCTAAAATCGTCGCTCAAACCCTTTACTACGTACGCAGATTAAAATTCGGCTCCGATTTCCGCCCGGTCAGCCAAAATATCGCTATCGTCACTAAATCAGCCGCCGTTATCTTCCCGACTGAAACTTTTGCCACTTTCTACGATGATGATAACTTCGATTGGGACTTGGCTCCCTCTTCGCCTTGCAAATTGCTTGTAAATGCTCTCGCTAACTCCGATTCCATTAAATCCGCCACTATTTACGACTTAGACGCTTATAACGTCGAAATTGCATTCGCTACAAACATAAATAACATCTTTCAAGGTAAATCCCGCGTCGTTAAGCAAATTACTGAACAAAATTTCGAGCAAATCTTCCTTTACTGGCAAAAATTATTCGGTGATGCCGTCGCTAATGGCAGAAAGCCTTCCGAATACTTCATTACCGATATTGAGCAAGGTAAATCGGAGGATTTGCGTAACAGCGTACTTTTTCGCATGAATAACGGCGAACGCGTCGAGAAATTCATTAAACCCGATAAATATCACGCCTTTTGGGATTTATACGATAAAATTCAGACTGCTGACGCCATTATCGCCATACGTCGCAAGATGGATAGGATGACTGAGGAAAATTTGCGCCGTCGCACAGGCGAATTTTATACTCCGCTTGCTTTCGCCGATAAAGCCTTTAAATATTTATGCAAAACGGTCGGCGAGTGGTGGAAAGATGATAATTTCAGACTTTGGGATATGGCGGCTGGCACAGGCAATCTCGAATTTAATTTTCCGCCCGATATTCTCAAACGTTGCTACATTTCCACGCTGATTAACGACGATGCCGCTTATTGCAAGAGTATTTTCGCTGAGGCGACCGTTTTTCAATACGATTTCCTTAACGACTCCGCTGATAAATTGCCCGAAAAGCTCCGCGCTGACCTCGCTAACCCGAATATTAAATGGATTATCTATATAAATCCGCCTTACGCCACTGCTAATAATAAACAACTTAATAATTCATCAATAAATAAAGACGGAGTATCAAAAACTGCAATTCGCGAGCAAATGACAGCTGAAAATCTAAAAGAAGTCAGCCGCGAGTTATTTTCGCAGTTTATTTATCGAATCAGCAAGGATTTTGCCAATCGTCAAGCATGGCTCGGAATATTTTCAACACCTAAATATATTAACTCAAGTAACGACCAAAATTTACGCGATAAAGTATTCAGTTATAAGTTTGAACGCGGCTTTATATTTAATTCAAAAGCATTTCAAGGTTGCAATGGGAATTTTTCAGTTAGTTTTATGATTTGGAACTTGGCAGAGCATATTCAGATTGAATCGCAAGAGATTTTTCTTGATGTTTATAATAAATCAGTCGAAAAGTATGCTGAGAAGATTTTTAGACCTGCGCGGAGTGAAAATTTTTTAAACAAGTGGATTTATCGCCCGCCAGCAATAAAAAAATTCCCGCCGATGTCAGGAGCATTAAATATTGCAGAAAAAAATAAAGACCGCCGCGATAGAGTGGCGGAAGGCTTTTTAGCGTCGATAACTTTAAAAGGAAATGAGTTTTCAAATCAAACTTACGTATCGATATTATCTGCGCCGTATGTAAGCGCGGGAGCAATGTCAATTACAGCAGAAAATTTTGAACAGGCGATGATAGTGCACATGGTGCGGCGATTGCCGAAGGCAGATTGGCTAAATGACCGCGACCAATTCATGAAACCGGCAAAAGAGTTGCCGCGAGAATTTATAGGCGATGCGGTAGTGTGGAGTTTATTTGCGTCGTCGAATCAGACGGTAAGTTTGCGTGAAGTGGAATACGCAGGGGCGAAATATGAAATAGTGAACAATTTTTATCCGTATTTATTGACGGAGGTAAAAAGTTGGCTGTGTACGTCGCCTGTGGTGCGAATGTCGATATATCGTGCGTGTGAGGACAGATTTGCGGCGAAATGGCTGGAAAATCACCGCAAGGAGCTATCTTCGGAGTCAATGGCGGTAATAAATGCTGGTCGGGAGATATACAAGCGATTTTACGCTGAATTGGAGCAATTAGACGTTGTGCGTTGGAAAATCGAGAATTGGGACGCTGGCTGGTATCAAATTCGCATGAGTTTAGGCGCGAGCGTGGATTTAACGGCATTAAGCGCGAAATTATTGCCGCAGATATACGAATTGGGCTTTTTGCGGGACGAGGTGCGATATTTCTAGGTTGCAAAGTCTTTCGGCGTGGTTTATACTGCAATAAATAATTTTTAGGAGGTAATGACAATGAAACTAATTCCTGTGAACGAGGCGAAACTGCCTGAGCTGTTGGAAATGCTGGAGCAAAACCCGACAGAAGAAATTTTCCTTACGAACAGCGACAAACCGAAGTACAAACTCGTCCGCGTCGAGGAAGAGGCTCCCGCACAGCCAAAAATCCCGCGCGATAAACTTTTCGGCTACGGCAAGGGCAAACACAAATTGCCGCCGGATTTCGATGAAATTTTCGTTGCGATGGATGCCGAGATTTGGCGCGAAGTTGCCGACAGCTACGAGGTGAGGAAATGAAACTTCTGATCGACACGCACATAATCATTTGGCTTTACGAGGGCAATAAAAAGCTTTCTGCTAAGGCTCGCGACATGATAACAGACCTGAATAACGAAATTTATTTCAGCACACTGTCGATTTTCGAGATTGAATTAAAACACAAAAACAATCCTGAAAACATGCCTCACAGTGGCGAGGAAATCATCAGCTATTGCAAAACATTCGGATTTAAGCCGCTTACTCTCGAATTAAATCACGTTTTGACGTTCAAGACGCTCAAACGCAAAGAGGGCAAGCCTCTGCACAAAGATCCGTTCGATAATTTGTTGCTGGCGCAGGCAGTTGCGGAAGAAATGATGTTTATTACGCACGACGAACACATTGCCGAATACGACAGCGAAAATATTTTCAAGGTGTAATAAAAAAACCGTCACTCTCAATGAGCGGCGGTATTTTTGCGCGACGAAGTACGATATTTTTAGAAACGATAGCTGATTCCGCTTTGT
>JAFZIQ010000031.1 GCA_017554285.1 Selenomonadaceae bacterium | reverse complement strand
TTCCGCTAACGAAGTCCAAATGATTCATATGCTCGTATTCGTCATGAGTGTAAAGCGGCTTAACGGGCACATGCTCCATTGTCTTATAAATCAATTTATCGTAGTCAGCCTTAGCCGCCTCTTCAAACTTAGCCTTCCAAGTCGCCGCGTCCGAATCAGGGGCGTCGCTCAGACCAATTTGCGTGAAGTCCGGATTTTTATACTCAGCCATCATTACATCCCCTTTTTCGCTTGTAATGCTTGAAGAATTTTATAGCAATTCGCTTTGACGTGAATATATTCGTCAATGCCCGCCGCGTCGTAAGTTTCTTTTAAATCTTTTGGAGCCGCGCCCGCCAAGAAAACCGTCGCATTCGGCAAAACTTCATGAAGTTTCGGAGCGAGTGCCGGAATAATTTCGGGATAAGTCGCGTCGGTCGAGCAAATTACAACTGCGTCCGCGCCCGATTCCTTAGCCGCCGCCGCCGCTTCGTCGACAGTTGCAAAGCCGTTATTGCCCAAAACTTCAAACGCACCGACTTGTAAAAATCCCGTAGTGAAATCTGCGCGGGCTTTATGTTGCGGTATCGGTCCCATGTTGGCGAGGAAGACTTTGACATTATCGCCCGTTTCGGCTTTGAATTTCTCCGTTTTCTCGCGCAGAGCCTCAAAACGTTCGCTCCAACGATGCGCCTCGATTGATTTAATTTCTTCAACTTCAGCCGTTCCGAGTGCTTGACGAAGTTCGGCGATAGTCGCGCCCTTTTCAGCCGCCGCAATAACCGTTTCCGCGTCATCGGCGTTGACATTGGCAAGCGCATCTTGAGCTTTGACCATTGAAAGATAAACATCAATCGTAACCTTGCGAACCTTAAGATTTTCTTCCTGACTTTCTGCGCGGGCGTCAATGCGCTCCTCCGTCATATTGGCATACATATTGTTGCCGACGATTCTGTCTTTGCGAGTCTCCGCCGCCTTAAAGCGAGCATCCAAAACTTTGGCGATTTCGTCTTGCGGATAACCTTCTTTAAGCGCGGCAACGATTCCGCCCTTACCTTCGATAACTTGGAACTCTGCCCAAATTTTTTCTTTAATTTCTTTGGTAAGAGTTTCGACAGCCCATGAGCCGCCTGCAGGGTCAATCGGTTGCAAAAGTCCGAATTCTTCTTGCAAGATAATCTGCATGTTGCGGGCAATACGACGGCTGAATTCGTCGCCCTTGCGAACGGGTTCATCAAATGTCGAATTCTCAAAACTGTCGACGCCGCCGACTACACCGCTGAAAAGTTGAGTCGTTTCGCGGAGCATGTTGACATACGGATCATAAACGGTTGAGAAGAATTTTGCGGGGCGTCCGTGAACGTGAATTTTTTGAGATTCTTCATTGCCGCCGAATTCCTTAATAATCTGCGCCCAAATCGGACGGACTGCGCGGAGCTTGGCAATTTGCATAAAGAAATTCGCGCCCATTGAAAAGCCGAACATAATTTGACTTGCCGCCTCGTCAATCGTCAAGCCTCGTTCAAGCAAAGCGCGAAGATAAGCCACGCCTGCCGAAATCGTGTAGGCGACTTCCTGAACGTCATTTGCGCCGCCGTTACTGAACACGTCGCTTTGTACAAAAATCGTTTTGACTTCGGGCGCATTTTTGAGAGTCCATTTGGCAACAGTTGCCGCCTCGTCGAAAAGTTTATCTACCGATTGATTCAGTGTGCCGTTGGCGACATATTCACAAATCGGATTGGCTCCGATAACGCCGCGCAGTTTTGAAACGTCGCCGCCGTTTTTCTTTACAGCCGCCACAATCAACGCAAGAAGCGGCAATGCACTTTCGCCCGTGTAGACGTAAAGCGGATAAGTATCGAGCTTGAGACCGTTAAGCAAAGCCGTAACGTCGCCGAGAGTCGTTAAGCTTACACCGCCGTTGCCTATGTGTTTACATTCGCGGGCGTCTTTAGCCTTGCGGGTGGCGCAATCGACTTTTATGTTATAAATCGTCGAGCCTTTTTCGATTTCGCGCTGAAGGAGTTCGTTATTTTCCTTAGGAAGGGTTTCGTCGCAAGCCTGTGCGATACCCCACGGCGCATTGACATAGCCGTTTGCCTCGACGCCGCGCAGATAATCACCCATGCCGGGATAAGATTTGGCAGGTTGAATCGGCTCTGTGTCCGCGTGGAAATACATGGGCGAAAAAGTTATGCCCTCATAAGTTTTGGTGAAAAGTTTTTTCTCGAAAGGTGCGCCCTTCAATAAGGCAATACATGCATCTTTCCACTCGTCGTAAGTCGGGATTGCAAACTCGTCAAGAGGAACTTCAGGAAAATCTGTTTGTGCCTCTGCCTTGCGAATCAAATCTTGTAAATCCAATTCGCCGGAAGAATTTTTTTCATTGCTCATACTTTTATCTTTGCCGTTACTGAGAACTTATAAAAAGTTGTAAACTTTAATGTCCCATTCCTGCTTCAACGACTCCGCTTTCGCCTTCGCTACTAACGTTTGCTGTAAATCTCCACAGGCGTAAATTCCCCGCTAACGAACGGGTACATACTGCAAGCGTCGTGAATGTGACTGTCTTGCAATACCAGCAACATTTGTCCTTTCGTAATATTTAGCAAAAAAGTCTGTCTGTTCAATGTACATTCCATCATCGCTTGGTTCTCGCTAGGTTTGTACCGGGAAACTGGTGCCGGTCCCGGCTCGGGCTACTCAAAAGAGTAGGCAGCGGCAGTTACGTCCCTTGTCGCACCACCTTATATCCTTATAAGGCTTTTATTTTTTTAGAACCTATTATAACTTTTCCTTGACTGTTATCAGCCTCCTTTAAGCGTGATTGTTGTTGCATGTGGAAATGTTATTACAGTCAAAGGTTTATGTCAACGTCGCCGAAAAAAAATCGCCGATTTTTACTGAGACTGAGTGGATAAACCTTAATGAAAATTTTCCCCGAAATCCGATGCCAAAGCCAATACAGAAACTTTTTCCGCGCCCAATTCGATTAAAACTTTGGCGCATTCGCTGACCGTCGTGCCTGTAGTAAAAATATCGTCTACGATTAATATTTTCTTCCCGCGCAGGTCGACAGGCTCAATCGCCGCAAAAACGCCTTTCAAAATTTTTTGCCTGTCAGCTTTGCCGTATTTATAAAGCTTGGGCGTCGCTACCCGCCGAATCAAAATCTTTTTCAGCGGTATATTTTTTTTCGCCAAAAATTCTTCAAAGATTAATTCGGTCTGATTAAAACCGCGCTCCTTCAATCTTTCGGCGTGCAAAGGTACGGGAACAGCGAAATCTATTCCACTCAGTAACTTTAAAACTTCCTTATGATTTGAAACGTCGTCAAGAATTCTTTTCATGGCGGGCAAGACGTTCAGATTGTTATCGAACTTTAATTTATGAAGAAGAGGTTGCAAGCCGTCCCTATATTTTGTTACGCGCAGGACTTTTTCAATCGGCGAAGGAACTTCTTCTGAAAAATCTACTCGCAAAATTTTTTCCGCGCAGGTTTCGCAAAGTTGATAACGTTCATCGACTATCTCGCGGCAATTCGGACAACGAGGCGGAAATAAAAAATATATAATCGCCTCGAAAAGTTCTTTTAAAAAATTCATCAGCTCACCCCAAAAAATTTTCTGTCATTATAACAAAAAACCCGCTCCTATTTCGGAACGAGCCGAGAAAATTTTGTATGTTTATGAAATCCATTCAGTCAATTTCTCTTATAAAAACATCTTCGGCAGATAAAACATTTTCCACTCTGCCATTTTTATATATGGAGCTTTCGCCGCCTTTGATAAGCTCATAATTTGAATACATTACCAAGACTTTTGTTTTGCGACCATCTTTGACATACAAGGCGGGAGTAATAAAACAATTTACCCGATTGCCACTCGGAAAAATGTAATTAAATCTGGCATACGGTTCCTTTTTGTCCAAGACATCAATGAAATTAACTCTGGGAGCCTTTGCGCTGTAATCGTTCTCCGAAAAAGTTTCTATCACAGCAGTCCTATCAGTTATCAGCGAATGCCATGTGCCGCGTAACATTTCATAAACTCTTTTACGGTCGTCGGCTTTCGCGTTATTGTCGGTGAAGACCGCATTTTTATCGGCAGGCGAATAAATTTCTTCCAATTCATAAGGGAACATATATCGCGGAATCAATGAAGCAAAATATTTTTCCATCTCTTCCTTAGTTCTGCATTTATTTGTGTCGAGGGACAATGCCGCACTGATTCTGTTTAGAGCTTGCTGAGCCGAATTGTATTTTCCCCGATTTTCTTTGGCGGAAAATACCGCGTAGAAAACAATATCGATAACGTCAAAAACACCGGGATCTAAACTCAATCGCCCTTTATGGTCTTCAACATACGCCTCAACAGCATGATGCTTTATCGCCGCAATTTTAATCAAAGCGTTACAATTATCTATGTCGTTGGTGTTTATCAGATACATATTCGACAACACATTATATGCGGCGTCTCTGAGAGTATGACTCGCGTAACGTGCATCCAAAATGCTTCGCATGACGCTATCGTTATTAATTTCATTGACTATTGCGCGTTTATATCCCTCTGTAATGGAGTTCCAACTTTTATCGACAATCAGCCCGTCGATTAACGGAATACTATTTGCTATTGCTTCGCCGTCGCTGTGACTGATACGCTCTATTTCTGCATTGTATCTGTTGCTTAGGAGCTCCAGATTAAAAATGTAGCTTATAAGTCTGCCTTTCTTATCGGGATTTGCGTTTATGTATTCGATAACTTGATCCGCCAAAACATTTTCGTTGACGGATTCCAATGATTCAATGCTGATAAATCCTTGAGCAACCGTCACGGGCTGAGATTGTTCAAGTGCTTTTCGTTCGGTTTCTTCACGAGATTTTTGTTCGGCTGCCAATCGTGCTTGCTCTTCTTCACGAGCCTTTTGTTCTGCGATTAAACGCGCCTGTTCTTCTTCGGCGGCTTTACGTTCTTCTTCGGCTTGAGCTTTTAACATTGCATCAACGTCTGTTAAAACTTTTTTGCGAGCAGAATTTTCGCCCATAGAATTGTTTATGTATTCTTGGAACTTTTCATCGAAGTAATTCCTATTGACATCGCTCAGCTGATTAACAAGTTCAATATTTTTACGATTTTCTTCTTCCGCTTCGCGAGCTTTTCGCTCAGCCTCAGCTTTGGAGAGTAATATTTTGTCAACGTCTTCCAAAGCCTGTTTGCGAGCAGAAACTTCATCTGAATTTTTTTCTTGCATATGCTCTTGAAAATGTTCGTCAAAAATTTTTCGTTCTTCCGCGCTCAACTGACTTACTCGTTCAATATCTCTTTTCTCCGCTTCCGCTTGTTGGTAAATCGGAAAATAAGCCGCAACGCAAAAAATCAATCCGACGACACTGAATAAAATTATCGAACCTTTTGAATCGTTGCGTTCGGTTTTATCGGGATATTTGGCGTGCCATTGTTCGTCCGTGAGTTTGCTTTCTTTGTAGCGGTCAAAAGCATTACTAAACATGAACAACGCAAACAGCCCGCCTATCCACCAGTGCGATACGGCAAGACCAAGCACAACAGCTATCACAATCGACGCCATAAGAAGTATTCCAAATAATTGGAGCATAGTATTTTTCCTCCCGAAAAATTACTGCCATGTCATCGCTTCATTTCGGATTGCCAATGATAAATTATCTTTTTAATCATGTTTACCAATCCTCTCCAAAAAATTTGAGTTCAAATTATATGTTTATTAATTTCCGCCCAAAATTTTTTATCCTCCTCGCTTAATGTGATGAGCGACGCCAATTCAACTCCCAAGCCCGCCGCGATGTCGAGCAAGGTTGAAATGGGCGCACCGTTATTGTATTTGCCGCGTTCAATGCGTCCGATACTGCTTTCGCTCATGTTTACTTTTTCAGCCGGTTCGGCTTACGTCATCCTCCGAAGGGTACGGTAGTAAAGGATTTTCGCGCCGATTTGCCTTTGAATCATGCTTTTCTTAATATCCATATTCATTTCGTCGCGCCCTCTGTCAAGTTTATTTTTCTGCATATATTTAACCTTCTCGCACGAGAATTCCCCCGCCTCTATAGGCGGCGGGATGAATCGCGCTTTCTTTTGTTGACATTATCAGCCCTTCATAATAAAATTTGCGTAACAAATAACGAGGAAAGGAGAAGACCTGCGAAAAACTTA
>JAFZIQ010000030.1 GCA_017554285.1 Selenomonadaceae bacterium | reverse complement strand
GTTTTACCGTTTTCGCGGGTATTGACGGCGAGAACTAAATCTGCGCGTTCGTGAGCGGGAATTTTTAAGCCGCCCGCCGCGATTATAGCCGCGTCAATCGAAATGCCGAGTGGCTCGTTGCAATAGGTTGGAAAAGTTTCTGCGCCTTTGCCCGCGTTATACATGACGCTGACAAACGGAATTTCATTACGGTCGCGATTTATAGCGCGAGAAATCATCAACATACCGAGTTCATCTGCGCCCGACGTAATTTGGACGACAGTTTTGCCCAAATCGCTTGAAAGTTTGGTAAGGCGGCGGCTTTCACGGTGAGTTTGAGAAAATTCCGCGCTATCGTCGCAACCCAGCAAGAAATATTCAAAAATACCTGCGCGGGTGTACTCAACAAAGAGTTCATTAGCGTCTGAATTCTTAGCGCGACGTTTAAACCAGTCGTCCAGATATTCTTTAGGGATTTCCGCCTCCAAATTCTTGAGTTTTTTCTTATCGCCGCTTGAAAGTTTCCCCATTTCCTGTTTATCGAGGAGCACGGTGTAATTGAAAAATTTTGAGCCGTATTCTTTATAATATTCTGGCTCGGCACTCGAAGAACTCGCCGAACGCGGCGTTCTCATAATCGTACCAAATGCATAAATCGGCAGGTAAGAAAATTTTTCGTGGAAAGTTTTAAATCTTTGTGCCCGCTCCAAAATAGTTTCTGCGTCCAAATTATGGAGTCGCGAGCCGACCAAACTACCATAAATCATAGAATCGGTTGCGATAACGGCGGCTTGAGCTTGTGGAGCGTTTTCATCAAGCCAAATCCACATTTTATCTGGGTCGCCGTTAAATCCTTTAGTTCCAATCATACCTTCGGGCGGCGTTAAGAGTTCGTAGCCGAGTTTTTTCCGCAACCTGCGCCACTTGATATAAATTACAAGGTCGGTCGTCCATCGGCACGTATAAAATCTTTTTGCTCTGCGCGGATGCCGTCGAAGTTAAGAAAATCAGCGCGAGCACCGTCATTAAAATTTGTTTCAAAACTTTTGCCTCCAATTTAGAAATTTTTCGCCTACATTGTATCAAAATTTTTTGACATTGTAAAAGAAAATTCGTTGACTTTAAGCCTAGACTAAATTAAAATACAAATCGGAGGTGGGTTAAGAATGTTAGATAAAAAATTAGACCCCGAACAAGCTAAGAAGTGTCAGGAGTCAAAATGGTATCCTAAGTATCACGTTGCGCCGCCCGTTGGCTGGTTGAACGACCCGAACGGCTTTTCGTATTACAAGGGTCAGTACCACATTTTCTATCAGTATCATCCGTATTCCGTGAACTGGGGCCCGATGCACTGGGGTCACTCCACGAGTACAGACCTTTGCCACTGGGAACATCAACCGATTGCCATTACGCCCGGCGCATTTTCCGAAGGGCATGAGTGGTACGACTGGGACGGTTGCTTCAGCGGTTGCGGTTATGAGTTTGAAGGCAAACTTTGGCTGATGTACACCAGTCAACGCTTCAACGGTGAGGGCGGCGTTAATTCTTCTGCCAATCCTTCCGGTTATAATCCCTCCGGCAGTTGCGGCGGCGGTCTCGTCACCGAGCGTCAGTGCTTCGCTTATTCCGAAGACGGCATCAACTTCACGAAGTACGAAAAGAACCCCGTCATTGACATCCCGAACGATCACCCGATTATCGCCAATATCGATTTCCGTGATCCGAAAATCTGGGATCATAACGGCAAATATTACTGCGTAATCGGTAACAGAATTCGCGACCGCTCCCGTACGCAAATCGTCCTGTTCGAGTCCGATAACTTCTTCGATTGGACGTTCAAATCCGTCGTCGCCATTTCCAAGCCGGATTACTCCGAAGGCACCATGTGGGAATGCCCCGGCTTTGCTCATTTCGGCGACAAATACGTCATGATTACTTCGCCGCAACACGTCCCCTACAAAGGCTACATGTTCCACAATATTCACCAAGCCGGTTACATGATCGGCACGCTCGATTACGATCAAGGCGTATTCTATCGCGGCGACTTCTTCACGTTCGATCACGGCTTCGACTTCTACGCAACCACGATGATGAAAAATCCCGAAGGTCGTTACTTCATCATTGCTTGGCTTGCTGCGTGGCAAAGTCCCTTCCCCGAACAGGCTGACGGCTGGGCAACCATGCTTACCATTCCGCGTGAGCTTGTCTACAAAGATGATAAAGTTTATACCATTCCGCCGAAAGAACTCGAATGCATGCGCGGCGAAGGCGTTCACTACACAGACCTTAGACTTACAGAGGAAACGAAACTTGACGGCGTTAAAGGTACTTGCGGCGAATTGCTCTTTGAAGTCGACGTTAAAGAATCCGGCAACTTCGACTTTGAACTCTTCAGTAGCGACAAAGAAAAAACTTGGGTCAGATTCTATCCCGAAAACGGCGAACCTGTCCTTGAGCTTAACCGCGACCGGACGATTGAAGGCGGTAAAGGCATTCGTAAGGTTATATTGCAACCCTTTGGCGATATTCTCAAGTTCCGCATTTTCCTCGACAAGTCCGCGATTGAAATTTTCATCAACGACGGTGCCGAAGTTATGACGACTCGTGTTTATCCGCAGGAAGGTTCCGACAATATTGTCTTCACTCCGCTTGAAGGCAAACCGCTCGTTATCAAATCGCTTGACTTCTACGAATTCTGATAATAACTTTTTGACGATAAAAAAAAACCGCTCCGAACTTTGGGGCGGTTTTTTTTCAAACGGAAATGCAAAGGTGTTATGGCGGAGGTAAAAATGTGGAAAAAAAATACTTTGAAAGATTTTGTGCAGATGGTAAAATACATTGGACTACACACGGACTAAAAAGAATACAAACAAGAGATATTTCGCGTGAAGATGTGATGAACTGCATAATAAACGGCGAGATTATTGAAGAATATCCTGATGATTATCCGTATCCGAGCGCGTTGATATTCGGACATAAAATTACGGGCGAGATAATTCACGTTGTATGCGGTCTTGACGAAGAAAAAATATATTTCATAACGGCGTATGAGCCGACAACGGAAAAATTTATGGAAGATTTACGAACAAGGAGGCAAAAATGATGTGTATGTATTGCAAAGGCGGAGAGCTTATCGAATCGACGACGACGCATGTTGTTAAATACAAAGGTTCATTGATTATAGTTGAAAATGTGCCGTGTCTTGAGTGTGACCAATGCGGCGAAACCTATTTTTCAGATGATGTTGCAAAACGTTTGGAAGAAATTGTTAATTCGGTTAAAAAACTTGCGACGAAAATTTCCATAATCGATTATGCTAATGCGGCGTAGAAATTTTGCAACAAAAAACCGCTCCGAACTTGGGGCGGTTAATTTTTTTGTACTGAGGAAATTTATCTTGTCAAAAGGTCGGTGACTTTATTGGCGAGGTCGGCGGGATTATTGGGCATGACGCCTTCAATCAGCAAAGCCAAATCGTAAAGCGTCGTGCATAAATCTTTGAAGGCTTGCGAATCTTTATCCTGCGCGTGGAGGCTCTCCAACTTGTTAAATACGGCGTGATTCGGATTGAGTTCCAAAATCTGAACGGCTTTAAACATAGGATTATTCATGGCGGCGAAAGTTTTTTCCATAGACAACGACGGAGAATTTTCGCCCGTAGCCAAGCAAACAGCAGAGGATTTGAGACGCGAAGTCAAGCGCACTTCGTGAACGGCGTCGCCGATTGCCTCTTTAACGTCCTTAAGTAAATCTTCGCGAGTCTTGGCAATTTCTTCGACTTCGGCTTTAACTTTCTGCGATTCGGCGTCGTCAAGCTCGAAGTTTTCGCGAGTAATGGACTGGAAATCTTTATCGGCGTAATTGTGCAGGACATCAATGGTAAATTCGTCCACAGGGTCGGTTAAATAAATAACTTCAAGCCCGCGATCGCGCAGAAGTTCCATTTGCGGGAGGCGTTCAATAGCCGCAGAATCTTTGCCGACTGCAACATAAATTTTCTTTTGGAAATCGGGCATTCTCTCGACGTATTCAGCCAACGTATAAAATTTCCCGTCCTTAGACGTTTGGAACAGGAGCAAATCTTTCAAGCTGTCTTTAGCCTTAACGTCGAACATGCTGTTATACACGCCGATTTTCAGCGACTTGCCGAATTGCGTCCAAAATTCCTCGTACTTTTCGCGCTCGTCCTTTAAAAGCTTGCCGAGTTGCTTGAGGATACTTTTCTCAAGAGCCTTGCCGATAACTTTAACTTCGCGACTTTGCTGAAGGACTTCGCGAGAAATATTCAACGGCAAATCGGGCGAATCAACTAAGCCCTTCATAAAGCGCAACCAATCGGGCAAGAAATCTTTGCACTTATCCATAATGAAGACGTGGCGCGAATAAAGCTGAAGTCCCGCCTCATAATCGGAGTAATAAAGATTCTGCGCGGCGTGTTTAGGAATGCAAACAAGCGCAGTATATTCAAATGTGCCCTCCGCCTTGATGTGGAAAATTTCAAGCGGCGACTCCCAC
>JAFZIQ010000029.1 GCA_017554285.1 Selenomonadaceae bacterium | reverse complement strand
TTTTTCGCACTTTAGCGTAGCCGATAGGCAAGCGTCAAAAAGTGCGTCTGGGGATTTCGGCTATCGTAGCGACGGCGAGAGCCTAGCGTCAAGCGATAGCCGCAGGTTTGAACCTGTGCCGCCGGCGGGTGTGCTTGACCGGACGTCGGAACCTGTGCCACCGAAAAATTATGCCAAGGCGTTTTATCCTCGATATGTGGAAACGACTCGGAAGTTTTTAGCTGAACGCGGCGGAAGTTATCGCGGCTTGATGGCTGAGACGTTCGAGAAATATGGAGTAGTAGTGCATCCGGAATTTGGAGTAGGTGACGCAGAAAAGTTGCCGACGTTGATAATTCCGTATGACGACTATCATTTTATGGCGCGAGCGATAGATAGTAAGAGACGCCCGACGCAACATGGGCAGGGCGCGGGCTTGTATGAACCAGTGCCGATAAGTTTGGAATGTCCGAATTTTATAGTAGAAGGCGAATTGGATGCGTTGTCGGTAGTGCAGTCGGTTGGAAATTTAGGAATCCGTTGTGTGGCGACAGGCGGAGCGTCGAAATATGGCAAGATCGTGCCGGAATTGGAAAAGCGATTTGGCAATGCTCAGCGTAAGCCGTCATTTTTCGTGATGTTTGATAATGACACGACAGGCAAGACGAACGGACTAAAATTAGTCGAAGAGTTGAAGAAAGCGGGTTATCCGGCAGAGCTGTTCTTTTTGTCGGAGCATATGGCGGGAGAAAATTATCCGAAAGTGGACGCGAACGATTTATTGCAAAGCAATCCGAATGAATTGGTGCGGAGACTTTTGTACGGACTGGAAAAAAGTTACGAGTCGTTGTCAAAACAAAAAACGGCAAATGAAGAGAGGCGGCAAGCAGTGACAGAATCTAAGTGGCAGGAAAATAAAAGCGGGATAGAAATCTTTTCGTTTACAGACTACTTTGCTGGAGAATTTTTTCGAGACATAGAATTGACGGCAAAATACTCGGAACGGAAGACAGGTTTTGAGAACATAGACGCCGCGCAGGTGTTCATGCCAGGACTTTACGTGTTGGGAGCGTTACCTGCAAGCGGGAAGACAACGTTCGCTTGGCAGTTGTTGAATCAGCTGGCAGAAAAAGGCGAGCCGTGCGTATATTGTTCGTTTGAGATGAGTAAGGCAGAATTGTTCACGAAGTCAATAGTGCGCGAACTTTACAGGAAAAATCCGCAGATGAGTGAACGATTAAATCTGACGAGTGCGAATATTCGTCGAGGAGCCATGCGCGGGAGTTCAGAACTTCAAGAGCAAGCGGCTCAATTTGCAAAGTCGGCAATGAATTTGCGCGTGGTAGAGTTGTCGAATACAAGTGTCACGGAGTTGATAGAAGGCTTAAAGCCGTTGATGTCAGAGGTTGACAAGTCGCCAGTGATTTGCATAGACTATCTGCAAATAATCCCGAGCAAAAGTGTAAAAGGCGTGTCGGCGAAGGAAAAGATAGACGAAGTAATGTTGCGCTTGAAGGATTATCAGCGGTCGACAAATACAACGTTGATAATAATAAGCGCGTTCAATCGGGAAAATTATTGGCAACCAGTAAGCTTTTCATCATTCAAGGAAAGCGGAGCGATAGAATATTCAGCGGATGTTATTTGGGGCTTGGAGAATCACGGCGTGGACGCAGAAGGACATTTGGACAAAAGTGAAGTAATCAAGATGAGCAAGGAGAAAGTTCGAAAGGTGAAGTTTTCGTGCCTTAAGAATAGGAATGGTAGCGTGTACGAGTGTTATTTCCGTTATCATGCGGAGTACGATTATTTTGAAGTTTGTGAGGAAAATGAGACGAGTAGTCGTAGAATTTATGAGCATTGAATTTTTGTGTTGACTATATGTGATATAATGACAAGATAGGGTGATTAATTTTTAGACCAGCGGCATAGATATTTTTCTTACACAGCACTTCAAAAAGAGTGGTTTCAAGCCACTATCAAAAAAGGAGTAGTTCAAATGAAAATTCGTTCTTACAATTCTTTTTTGAGAGCTATTTTGCGTGATATTCCATGCATTCTTGCATATGATACTGCAGCTGATTACTTGGGAATGACTGAAGGTTGCGATAGCTCTCACATAAATTTATTTGTTGATTCATACAATGAAAAGCTTGAGCAAATCAGTAAAGAAAATTCTTTAACGATTCATCAAATTGTTGTTTCTTCTTTTAGCAAGATAAGATACGAAAATTTTAACGGGCTTAATTGTACTACTCCTGAGCAAACTATTATTCATTTACTCGAACAAGACGGTGATAACCAAGTTATTCAGGAAACTCTGGCATCGTATTATTTTGCTAATTCTGAATCATTTAAAGGATTACTTATTCCAGAGTTCTTACAACTTCGATTTGAGGAGTATTCTGACTGGGCAATACATTATTATGACGAATATTGAATGAGGTGAGCTTGATGACAAAATATACAAATACAGAGGATTTAGCAAACAGGATCATTGAAGAACTGGCGAAATTAAATGAGCCTATCGTTTTTAAAGGAGCCATGACTTTGCATTATTCAATACGAAATGATAATCCTTCCGAAGTGTCACGAAGAACGAAAGACATTGACGGAGATTACACTAATACTAATGTGACAATGAAAAAGTTGTGGAGCATTATCAATAAAGCAGTATCTAGTATAAATCCAGAGCTGGAGGTTTGTACAACTCGTGAATTTTCAGAAAAACGTTCTGCAAATTTTGTAATATACAAGTCAATGGATAAACTTTTATCAATCGACTTGAGTGTTCGGGAAAATCCATTCTACAGAATTTATCTTTCTTTCAATGATGTTCCTATAAGAGGAGCAACTGAGTCAAAAATGGTTGCTGATAAAATAGTCACTATTTCAACTAGATTAGTTTTTCGTAGGACGAAAGATTTAGTAGATTTATATATATTGTCTTTGAGCGGAAAAATCTTTAATACAATCGATATTGTACACATCAATAGAAACTTTAATCGACAAATCGGGGATTTTTGTCACTTCAAAAACTCCGTTGATGAAATTCAATATGCTTATGACAAACTACGCGAAGTAGAAAATAAACCAAGATTTGATATACTTTATGAGCAAGTATTTCGTTTTGTCAAACCCTTTATGAGCAACTTAGTTCCAGATTTAAATTGGTTTGATAATGATTGGAAAATTTGATTGCAAAGCTATAGCGTTTATAAGAACACAGTGCGGGGTAACGTCCTGAGAAGGAGACCTTGTAAGACTTTCCCTTTATTAGAAGCATAGGTTGATGATAACGGAATCCACGACTTCAGTCGGGGGAAGTTTATCGAAGAAAATGGAAATAATGGACATATTTCAGCCTCGCAGAGCTCGTTACTTATCGAAGATAAGTATAACGAGATATACCTGTCATACAGATAAAAGCTAAATCAAGGACGATTCTCGGCAAAAAGCTGTTGTACGCGCTCTGAAGTAAGGGAAGTGAAATCCATAATGTCCTCGAACGACTTGCCTTTTTTAATCCAGCTGACCACGCGCTTTTCTTCCTCTTGAGCATATTTCTCGCGTTCTTCAGTAACTGCTTGAGTGACAGCTTGTTTAACGGCATAATTGATTTGAGCAATACGGTCGCGTTGATTCTTCTCCCGAAGTTCATATCTTCGCCGATTTATCTCATCTTGCGTAAAAATCGTTTCAGTTCTGAAAGCCTTTTGAATGGCGGGTTCCAACATCGCTATCTCCTCCAACTCTGCTACTGTAGTTTTCTTGGAAAAATAGGAAAGCCAACGTTCCAGCCGATTCGTTTCCTTTACCCTTTTCAAATGCCATTTCGGTAGTTCCAGAAAATGTAGCTCACAATCCGTCGTCAATTGATTGCCGGTCTTAAGGTCGTAAATGCCAAAACAGCTGTGATAACTCGGATATTTCTTCTTTTCAAAGAGATTGAAATCCAAAATATTAATGGTAACCGTGCGTTTTAGCTCGGTATACTCTTCGTCGCTTTTTAACTCGTTGTAAAGTCGTGACCAATAGTAAAAAGAACGTCTTCCCATATACTCTTGCTTAGCTACTTGAATCTCAAGATTGATAACAGTGCCGTCAGGAGAGCGTCCCAACAAATCTAATCGCGATTCTTTCCCATCGTCTTCTTCAGCGTCCAAATTTCTGTCGATAAACTCAATATCGGTAATCAATGCCGTGCCTTGAAACTCAAACACAGAATTTATCAGCGAAAGAGTGATGTCGCTGTTCTGCATAAAAATATTTTTGAACAAGGCATCATTCATTCGGTTAAGATTTAAAATCCTCATCTACTCACACTCCAAAACTAATTCTTTCCAATAATTTTATACGAACTCTGTCACTCTCGCAACAATTTAGCCAGTGCATGCCCCCCTAGAAAAAAAGCAAAAAAATAAGATTTTGACCGCCCCCTTTTGTGCCATAATTCCTCCTGCAATTCAAAGGAGGTTTTTTTATGAGTTACCAACAGCTCATCGCTGGCAAAGTTAAACTCAGTGGACTTGCCGGCATTCAACATCATTTGCTCGACCGTGAACGGGTCAAGACCAACCCCAATATCGACTTGACGCGCTCCCACCTTAACCACTCTATTGAAGACTTATCGCCCGAACATCTAATACACCGCGTCAAAGAACGTATTGCTCAGCTCCATTTGAAAAAGCGTCCGCGTTCCGATGCCGTCGGTATCGAGGACATCATCGTTAGCGCATCCGTCGACTTCATGCTTCAGCTCGACTACGAGACACGAGAAAAATATTTCCGCGATTCACTCCATTTCTTCCAGCGGCGGTACGGCAAGCAAAACGTCATGTATTGCCAATGTCATCTCGACGAATCAAACCCCCATATCCATATCGGCGTCGTTCCTATTACTCCCAACGGGCGTCTTTCCGCCAAATCCCTATTCTGTCCGAAAACGCTGGAGCAATTACAAACTGACTTCCATCGCGAAGTCTCTCAATATTACGGACTTGAACGCGGCGAACATCATGCCAAGAAATATCTGCCTCTTCAGCAGTTCAAAGCTCAACAAGCCAAAATCCAAGCTCAACTTTTCGCTGATGATTTGAACATGGCTGACATCTGTCACCAAAAAATCAAGGAAGCAGACCAAGCTGCCCATTTCCCTATTAAAGGCGTCATCTTCACTTCGGAGGACAGAGACAACATTGAATTACCCATACAGCATTATCTCTACATGAAGTCAACCAGCGAAGAAAGTTCCAAAATGGCGGCTACTATTCACTCTCTTCAAGATGAAAATCGGCAGTTGAAACATGATGAATTTCAGGCTCGCTCTGATTCTTCCTTTTTCCTCCACAAGTTCCAAAAACTTGAAAAGGAAACCGCAACTTACTCTGCCATTCCACCCGCTTGGCGAAAAAATATTGACCACGATATTGAACAACTACAACGGACTTTTTCCGCTTATTGTCACGACCTTCATCGCGCTACCGTTCGCGTTTTCCTCGCCAATAAAGGCGACTTCAAACACACTAAAACCATTTTGCAAAATCTCATCCTCAGCACTGATGTTAAGGACACTGAAAAATATATCCACGACGTGATTCGTGCTGCTGTTCGCCAACACAAGAAAAATATTCAGCCGACCATTCCGCCACCGTCTTGGAAACCGTCTAAACCTTCCGAAACTGATTACACACAACCAGACGAAACAGGCATTGTTCCTTTGCAACTTTCTCGTGTTCCTGACATCAACTGGGACATGATTAACTGGGATTTGCTTTCCTCACTTGATAAAGAAGAAATACACAAAAAAATTAAACTGGCTCGTTGGCTTTAACTTCTACGTCTTCATTCCGACAAAAAACAAAAACACCGCCGACTTTGTGGAACATCTGACGAACCACGACATCGACGGTGCTTTTGTCACCGCTCCGTCTTTCACCGGAGTGTTTGCAACTTCTTTTTCCTCGTGATATAATCCTTAACGACCAAATTAAGTAAATTCATCGGGGAGAAGTGCAAATATTTTTGCGAAGCTCTTCACAACGCATTTTGATTGTAGCACGTCTTTCTCAAACTGTAAAGGAGGAAAAACTTTATGAAACTCTTCACGACCAAAGAAGCCGCCGCTTTTCTCGGCATCAGCGTCCGCACGATTCAAAACTATCGCAAAGCCGGCATTCTGGTTCCCGACCAATTCGGAGCCAACAACTCGGTTTTCTACTCAGAAATGGCGTTAGAACAAGCGATTCACCACTTACTCGCCCAAAAAGCCCCAAGTGGTGAAACGCTCCTCAAATTTAACCCTCAAGTGGTGAAACGCTATGAAGCAATCCTTGAGTCGTTCACCAAAAAGACATTGGAAGGCTTTGGTGATGACGTTGAAGTTCAAAAGGAAAAATTTCATTTCAACACCAACGTAACCAAACTTATAACGCTCAACGACAAACTCACCAAAACTCTCTTCAGCCTGCCTGCCGACGAATATTACGACTCGCTCCAAAACGGCATGAGCATCGCCGTAAACGAAACTATTTCTCGCGGAAAAAAGATTCAAAGCCATTTCACGCTTAAAAGCGGCGGTTTTGCGGCTCTCAGACGTCCTCTCAATGAATTCGACCGCGCCGTCTTCGACACCTGCAACTCCGCTAGCGCGGCTAAATTCAGAGGCATTACACCCGATTCGCTCTTCCGTGCCTTAGTCGGCGGTAAAACTAACCAAAATCCACGCCCCAACCAATTAGCTCCCATTTTTGAATCTCTCGAACGCCTAATGACTGTCATCGAAATCGACTTCAGCCAGACTTGCGAAAAAATACCCAAGTACAATTCCGCACCAGGCAAAATTACTGCCCAAATCCTTCCTTGCCAAATTTTGGAAAACGTAATAGTCAACGGGCAAATCACAACAATCATAGAATTCACCGACGAAAGTCCGCTTTTAAAAATCGCTCGCGCCAAAAAGCAATTACTTACTTATCCCATTTCATTGCTAAAAATACCGAGACAAAACAACACCCCGCTCGTCATCATGATTAAAAGCTACATTATCCGCCGCGTTCTCGAAATTATCGCCCACAAGATGACGCCCACTATCACTTTCGCCGATGTATTTAAGCACTGCGAACTTTCCGACGCCAATCGCCTTCAACAATACGACGCCCGCAAAATTATTCTCGACGTCATGAAACACTTGCAATCCGACGGCATTATTAAATCCTTCGAGACGACAAAAAAAGACGGCTCATACTATAGCATTTCTCTCACTTTTTAAGACAACTCTACTATAACAAAAGTGTGCGATTTACTTACGTGAATTTTAAAAAAATTTTGGGGGGCTTATGACATTATCCAACATAGCTTATGACATTATCCAACATGGCTTATGACATTATCCAACAATGAATTTTTCATGAAAGGCTACAAACGGCGTCAGAACGCCATAAAAAAGCCCAAAATCGACGCCCGCCAAAACCCTTATATACTGTAAGTATTGTAACGGACGGCGTCGCCCTTGCTATGCAAGGGGCGCGCCTTTCCTTCCCGGAACCAGAGAAAAAATCGCTCGCCCGCTCTTCGAGCGGTCGGCGATTAGGAAATTTCCCTCGAAAAAAAAAAAAAAAATGGAGGATTCGATATGAACATCTTCGATGAAGTTAACCTCTTACCTGAAAAACTCGTCGCTCAAAGGCTCGGTTTGGCTTCTGCGCGGGACGGCAAGTCCTTTCTTTGCCCTGATTGCGGCAACGGCTCCGGCAAGACTGGGGACGGCATTAAGCAGAGCAAACTCAAGGGCAAGCTGGTGTGGCATTGCTATCGCTGTGGAGGACATTGGAGCAACGTGGACTTAGTGGCATTGGTAGAAGGAATAGCACCGAGCAACACGGCAGAATTGGCGAAAAAGCTGGAAGAGTTGTTTCCCGAAAGCAACAAATCTTTTCTTTTTTCAAGGGGTGAAGATTTTTCGCACAACTTTTTTTTCTTTTTTCAAGGGGTGAAGATTTTTCGCACAACTTTTTTTTTTTTTTCAAGGGGAAAAGGTTTTTCGCACAACTTTTTTTTTTTTTCAAGGGGAGAAGGTTTTTCGCACTTTAGCGTAGCCGATAGGCAAGCGTCAAAAAGTGCGTCTGGGGATTTCGGCTATCGTAGCGACGGCGAGAGCCTAGCGTCAAGCGATAGCC
>JAFZIQ010000003.1 GCA_017554285.1 Selenomonadaceae bacterium | reverse complement strand
GTTTGACAACGAACGAAAAATAATATATAATAGTTAATGTAAGGAGTTGATAGAAATGTTTACGAAAGATTTTGTCGAAAGATTTTTTGTCAGATACGATTTGATGAACAAACAAAAGAAAAACCCCCACACGAACTTAGTCACATATCGTTACAGAACCGGTTGTCCGTCGATGAAGTTACGTTACAACATCAACATGCATTGGCACGGAACCTTTCAATGTGACATGGAAGATTTCAAAAAATTTTTTAGCCAAATTGATCATGGCGGAGAAGTTACGCTGTTGCTGCTGCGTTGCGAGCGTGGAAGTTACATGTGGACGCCTGAGAATGGATGGAAAAGATGCGGAAAAAAAAAGACCGCCGAGAACTAATCGGTGTCTTTTTTTTTGGAATAGTGACGCAAGCCGGGTCTGGAGATGCGCTTGATGCCGGTGATAACTCTTTGGCGGTCGGAACCGTATTTGAGTTTGACGGTCAAGATGCCTTGCTTGTTGTCATCGGTGAAGGAGTAATCTTTGATGAAACCTTCATTCTTGAGAACGTCAGCGATAGCAATCTTGATTTTGGAACCCGGGATTTCAACTTTGTCATGAAAGACAGAATTAGCATTGCGAATGCGAGAGAGCATATCAGCAATAGGATCAGTCATTGCCATAGGGAACCGATATCCTCCTTTCAATTACCAACTGGATTTAGTAATGCCGGGGATAGCACCGGCGTAAGAGAGTTCTCTGAAACAAATACGGCACATTTCAAACTTGCGTAGATAGCCGTGGGGTCTGCCGCAGATTTTGCAACGATTATATTTGCGAGTGGAGAATTTGGGAGGCTTACTCCACTTTTCGATTAAAGCCTTTTTAGCCATGATAACCTCCTTAGTTAGAGAAGGGCATACCGAGTAGAGTGAGGAATTGACGAGCCTCTTCATCGGAATGAGCGGAAGTAACGACGATAATATCCATACCGCGGATTTTATCAATTTTATCGTATTCGATTTCTGGGAAGATGAGTTGTTCCTTGACGCCGATAGAGTAATTGCCTCTGCCGTCGAAGGAATGAGGATTAACGCCTCTGAAATCGCGAACTCTGGGAAGGGCGATATTCATGAACTTATCGAGGAAATCATACATACGATTACCGCGCAGAGTGACTTTGCAGCCGATAGGCATACCCTTACGGAGTTTCCAGGCGGCGAGAGATTTATGAGCGCGAGTGATAATGGGTTTTTGCCCTGAGATGGCAGTTAAATCGGTAACGGCAGATTCGAGAACTTTGGAATTACCGACGGCATCACCGACCGCCATATTGATGACGATTTTTTCGAGCTTGGGAACCTGCATGATATTTTTGTAATTGAATTTGGAAAGTAAAGCGGGGACGACGTTGGATTTATAGAAATCGAGAAGTCTGGACAAGATAACACCTCCTTAATCGATGATTTCGCCGCATTTTTTACAGACGCGGGCATTTTTACCGTTAGAAAGATTATGAGCGATACGAGTAGGCTTATTGCAAGCGGGGCAAATGAGTTGGACTTTGCAAACGTGAAGGGGCATTTCCTTAGAGATGATGCCGCCGTTAGGAACTTTGACGGAGGGTTTGGAATGGCGTTTAACCTTATTAATGCCTTCGACGATGACCTTGCCGGCGTTTGGCATAGCGTTAATAATTTTGCCCTGTTTACCTTTATCCTTACCAGAGAGGACGATAACGGTATCGCCTTTTTTGACATGGAGTTTAACTAAAGACAAGGTGAGACCTCCTTTCTAAAGAACTTCGGGAGCGAGGGATATGATTTTCATGAAATCTTTATCGCGTAATTCGCGAGCGACGGGACCGAAGATACGAGTACCGCGTGGAGTTTTATCTTCTTTGATAATGACGGCGGCATTTTCATCGAAACGGATATAGGAACCGTCGGGACGACGGAGACCTTTTTTAGAGCGAACTACGACGGCTTTAACGACGTCGCCTTTTTTTACTTGACCGCCCGGGGTGGCGGATTTAACGGAAGCGACGATGATGTCGCCGATATTGGCATAACGGCGGAAGGAGCCGCCGAGGACGCGAATGCACATAATTTCCTTTGCGCCGGTATTATCGCCGACGTTGAGGCGAGATTGTTGTTGAATCAAGAGTAATCCTCCTTTCTGAAAGCTTAAAGCTTAAAGCTTACAGCTTAAAGCTTAAAGCTCCAAGCTCACTTAGCTTTTTCGACGATTTGTACGAGCCGCCAACGTTTTTCCTTAGAGAGGGGGCGAGTTTCCATAATGGAGACTAAATCGCCGACGTTAGCTTGATTATTTTCGTCATGAGCCTTGAATTTAACGGTACGTTTGAGAGATTTTTTATAGAGTTTATGTTGAATAAGCTCTTGGATAGCGACGACGATAGTTTTATCCATTTTATTGGAAATGACTTTACCGACGCGGGTTTTACGTTCGTTACGAGGCATGATTAACTCCTTTCTAATCCCTGATCCCTAGTTCCTGTTCCCTGACAATGGTATTGATTTGAGCGATGGAGCGTTTAACCTCGCGAATACGCATAGGATTTTCGAGTTGACCAGTAGCGTGTTGGAAACGGAGGTTAAAGAGTTCTTCTTTAAGGGATTTAAGTTTATCGAGTTGTTCGTCGTGGTTGAGGTCGCGGATTTGATTAACCTTCATTATTATCACCGCCTTCAACACTGTTGCCTGATCCCTGATCCCTGTTCCCTATTTCAGCTTGATGAGCGGCTTTTTTGGCATCAGCGAGGGTTTCGTTGACGACGGGAACGAAGACATCGCCCTGATGATCAGAAACGATGAACTTAGTTTTAATGGGGAGTTTATGTCCGGCGAGACGCATAGCTTCGGCGGCGATTTCCTTAGGGACGCCGGCCATTTCGAAGAGTACACGACCGGGCTTAACGACAGCGACCCAATATTCGGGAGAGCCTTTACCGGAGCCCATACGAGTTTCGGCGGGTTTAGCAGTGACGGGTTTGTCCGGGAAGATTTTAATCCAGACCTGTCCGCCCCTCCTAATATACCTAGTCATTGCAATACGAGCTGCCTCAATTTGGCGATTCGTTATCCAAGCCGGCTCCAATGCAACCAAGCCATATTGTCCGTGAGCAATTGTATTGCCGCGATTGGCTTTACCCTTCATGCGACCGCGAAATTGTTTGCGATATTTTGTTCTCTTAGGAATTAACATTAAGCGTCGCCCCCTTCAGCTTGACGGACGCCTTTGTCCTTTTTATCGGGGAGAATTTCGCCTTTGAAAATCCAAACCTTAATTCCGATGCGCCCGTAAGTCGTATTTGCCTCCGCGAAACCGTAATCAATATCTGCGCGGAGTGTGTGCAGAGGAATTGAGCCTTCGCGATAAGATTCACTGCGAGCAATTTCTGCGCCGCCGAGTCGACCGCTACAAGCTATTTTAATTCCCTTTGCTCCGAGACGCATAGTCCGACCGACCGATTGTTTCATGGCACGACGGAAAGCAATTCTGCGCTCCAACTGCGACGCGATATTTTCTGCAACAAGTAAAGCGTCCAAATCGGGTTGACGAATTTCCATAATGTTAATATCGACGCGCTTATCGGTGAGCTTCTTGAGTTTATTTTTAATGTCCTCAATGCCCGCGCCGCCGCGACCGATAACCATACCGGGTTTAGCGGTGTGAATTGTAAGCTTAAGGCGTTTTTCCGAGCGTTCAATCTCAATGCGCGAAACGCCCGCCGACGCCAACTGTTTATCGGTTTTGATCGCTTTGCGGATTTTAATATCTTCGTGAAGATTAGTCGCGAAGTCTTTATCTGCGTACCATTTCGCGTCCCACGTCTTGACTATGCCGAGCCGTATTCCGTGAGGATGTACCTTTTGACCCAAACCGTTTCCCTCCTTCGTGAATTATTCTTCCGCTGCCTTTTCACTGACGACAACGGTAATATGGGAAGTATGTTTCAAAATGCCGAACGCTTGCCCTCTGGAGCGCGGGTGATACCTCTTGAGTGTCGGACCTTGATCTACGAAACAGGTCGAGACGAAAAGTTTATCGGCATCCATATCGAAATTATTTTCCGCATTGGCGACGGCACTCTTTAAAACTTTTTGAATAAGTGTCGCGCCGCGTTTGGGCGTGAACTTCAGAATAGCGAAGGCGTCGGCAACGTCTTTGCCGCGAATTAAGTCCATGACAATGCGAACTTTGCGCGGCGCAATTCTTACAAATTTGGCGATTGCTTTTGCTTCTTTGACTTCTGCCACGTTATTTCCCCCTTCCAGCTTTTAATTACGTATACGAATTATTTTAAAGACATTTTGCGTTCTTCGCCCGCGTGACCTTTGAAAGTGCGAGTCGGAGCGAATTCGCCGAGCTTATGCCCGACCATATCTTCCGTAACGTAAACCGGTACATGTTTTCTGCCGTCGTGAACGGCAATTGTATGTCCGACGAATGCAGGAAGAATTGTTGAACTGCGCGACCAAGTGCGAATAACTTTTTTATCGTTGGCGGCGTTGAGAGCCTCAACCTTTTGCAAAAGTTTTTCCTGCACAAACGGTCCTTTCTTAACAGACCTTGACAAATTAATGTCCTCCCTTCGCCGAGATTATTTACGACGACGAACGATAAGTTTATCGGACGCTTTCTTCTTGCGAGTCTTGGCACCCATAGCGCATTTGCCCCATTTGGTGACGGGGTGTTTACGACCGACAGGCGAGCGACCTTCACCGCCGCCGTGCGGATGGTCTACAGGGTTCATGGCTACGCCGCGATTGGCGGGACGAATTCCCAACCAGCGTGAGCGTCCGGCTTTACCGATTGTAATATTTTCATGATCGAGATTGCCGACCTGTCCGATACTTGCGCGGCAGTTAATGTGAATCTTGCGAACTTCGCCCGAAGGCATTCTGATTGTCGCGTAGTTGCCTTCTTTAGCCATAAGCTGAGCCGCTACACCTGCACTGCGAACGAGTTGCCCGCCCTTACCGATTTTCATTTCGATATTGTGAATCAGAGTACCGACAGGAATATTTTTCAACGGAAGAGCATTACCCGTTTTAATATCAGCCTCCGCGCCCGATTCAACTTTGTCACCGACTTTTAAACCGTTCGGGGCGAGAATGTAACGTTTTTCGCCGTCCGCGTAATTAAGCAGAGCAATACGGGCACTGCGATTGGGATCGTATTCAATCGTTGCGACTGTTGCGGGGATACCGTCTTTGTTGCGCTTGAAGTCGATTATGCGATAACGACGTTTATGTCCGCCGCCTTGATGACGAACCGTCAATTTTCCCTGCTGATTTCTGCCGCCGTGTTTTTTAAGCGGAGCAAGCAGTGATTTTTCGGGCTTGCTTGTCGTAATTTCCTCGAACGTCGAAACCGTCATGTGACGACGACCGGGAGTATACGGCTTGAAAGATTTAATTCCCACTTACGTTTAACCTCCTTTTCTAACTTTAAGCTTAAAGCTTTGAGCTTTGAGGAAAAAACCCTTAAAGCTTAAAGCTCACACCTTAAAGCTAATTATGCACTGAAGAATTCGATAGTCTCGCCCTGCGCGAGCTTGACGATAGCTTTTTTGTAACTGTCCGTCTTGCCGACCGTGCGACCGCGACGCTTAGTTTTGCCCTTAACGTTAATCGTGTTTACGTCTTCGACAGTCACGTTAAAAATTTCTTTGACTGCCTGCGCGATTTGAATTTTATTGGCGCGTTTGTCGACGACGAACACGAATTTATTATCCTGCATTAAATCCGTTGAATGCTCGGTAATGAGCGGACGAATCAAAATGTCTCTGGCATCCATCAGATATACACCTCCTCAATTTTCGCAACGGCGTCTTTGGTGAGGAAGAGTTTTTCGCTGTTGAGAATGTCATAGACGTTGAGTTGAAGTGCGGCGATTGCCTTTGCATTTTGCAGATTGTTTGAAGAGCGTGTTACGTTGTCGATAAGCTCCGCCGTAATGAACAGCGATTTGCAACCGTCAACGCCGAAAGTCTTTTGGAACTCGACAAATTTTTTCGTCTTGGGCTCGTCGAAATTGAGATTATCAAGGACGATTAAATTGCCTTCGTTGACTTTGTCGGTAAGGACGCATTTCAAAGCAAGGCGGCGTTGTTTTCTCGGCATTGAGAAAGAATAATCGCGGGGATGCGGTCCGAAGATTGTACCGCCGCCGCGCCAAAGCGGGCTTCTGCGGGAACCTGCGCGGGCACGACCTGTACCCTTTTGACGCCAAGGCTTTTTGCCGCCGCCGCGAACGTCTGCGCGAGTTTTGGTTGAATGAGTGCCCAAACGCCATGATGCCATTTGCATGACAACCGCTTGATGAACAAGCCCTTCATTAATCTCAACGCCGAAAATTTCTTCGCTGAGTTCGATGTCGCCGACTTTGTTATTCGTCATATCGTAAACTGCTACAGTTGGCATTATCTCTTTTCCTCCTTTCAATTATTTTTTATGAACTTTAGCCGGCTTAACCGTCTCTCTGACAATAACAAGACCTTTTTTCGGACCCGGAATTGCGCCTTTGATAAGGAGCAAATTTCTGTCGGCGTCGACTCTGACAACAGTTAAACGTTGAATTGTAGTACGGACTCCGCCCATACGACCGGGAAGTTTTTTACCTTTAATGACGCGACCGCCGGGACCGGAAATCATCGCGCCTGTTGAACCGGGTTCGCGGTGGGATTTGGAACCGTGTCCCATAGGTCCTCTTGCGAAGTTGTGGCGTTTAATGCCGCCCGCGAAGCCTTTGCCCTTCGACGTGCCGATAACGTCAACCAGCTCGCCCGCCGCAAAAATATCTACGCCGATAACGTCGCCGATTTTGTATTCGGATTCAGCCGCCAAACGCACTTCACGGATAAATTTAACGGGCTTGATTTCAGCCTTTTTGAATTGTCCCATATCGGGCTTGTTGACTCTGTCCTCTTTGACTTCGCCGAATCCGAGTTGAACCGCACTGTAGCCGTCAACGTCGACAGTTTTATTGCGAACGACAACATTTTTGCCGCTCTCAACAACTGTCACGGGAATAACTTTTCCCTCTTCGGTGAAAATCTGAGTCATGCCGAGCTTAATGCCTAAAATCGTCTTTGCCAATGTTCTACACCTCCCCGATTAAACCTTAATCTCGATGTCAACACCGGCGGGCAAATCCAACCGCATAAGCGCATCAACGGTTTTGTGCGTCGGCTGGATTATGTCAATCAAGCGTTTATGCGTGCGCATCTCGAATTGTTCACGCGAATCCTTGTTGACGTGCGGCGAACGGAGAATTGTGTAGATATTTTTTTCAGTCGGCAACGGAATAGGTCCCGCTACGGAC